>JARGPD010000008.1 GCA_029212845.1 Planctomycetota bacterium | reverse complement strand
CCGTCTCGGGCGCGAAGAACCCAAGGCCTTCGACCTCGGCGGCGACGGCTTCTACTACAGCCCGAGCTGGAGCCCGGACGGCAAGCACGTGCTCTTCAACGACAAGGGCAACCGCATCGCCTTCGTGACCCTGGAGACGGGCGAGGTGACCGCGGTCGCTTCGGTCCAGGGGTCCCTCGGCACGGTCCAGCCCACGGCGGTCTGGTCGCCGGACTCGAGCTGGATCGCCTTCGAGGATCGCAACCCGCGCACCCTCTACGACACGATCGCCCTGTACGAACTGGAGACCAGCATCAAGACCACGGTCACGGACGCCTTCGCCTTCGCGAGCAACCCGGCCTTCTCCAGCGACGGCGAGCACCTGTTCTTCGTCGCCTCCACGAACCGCGGCTCGAGCCTGATGGGGCTCAACATGAGCACCTCGGCCTCGCGCGACTGGGACGGCAGCCTGTACGTAGCGGTGCTCGCGGCCGATGGCGCGAACCCCCTGGCCCCGCGCAACGACGAGGCGGTGGACGACGGGGATGACAAGGATGCCGAGGACGACGGGGATGCCGGGGACGACGTCCCGGCGGCCGACGAAGAGGACGGCGACTCCGAAGGTCCCGACGTCGCAGACTCAGGGTCCGCGGACGAGCCCGAGGACGACGTGCCTTCGATCGACCTCGAGGGCCTCGGCCAGCGCATCCTGGCCCTGCCGATGGGCAGCGGCCGCTACTCGAACCTAGCCGCCGCCGGCGACGCGCTGCTGTTCATCGAGCGCGACGAGTCGGGCTCGCGCCTGCGCTCCTTCGACTTCGACGGCCGCAAGGCGGAGACCCTCGACGAGGGCGCCCAGGGCTTCTCGGTCTCGGCCGACGGCAAGTCGCTCCTGATCGCCTCCCGCGGCGGCTTCAAGATCACCAACGCCAAGGCCAAGGACGCCCAGAGCGTGGACGTGGACTCGATGCGCGTGCGCGTCGACCCGGCCCTGGAGTGGCCGCAGACCCTGCGCGAGGTCTGGCGCATCCAGCGCGACTACTTCTACGACCCCAACTTCCACGGGGTCGACTGGCCCGCCATGTGGGATCGCTGGGAGCCCTTCCTCGCCCACGTGCAGCACCGCGGCGACCTGACCCTGATCATCCAGCAGCTGATCGGCGAGCTGGCCTGCGGGCACCAGTACGTGCGTGGTGGCGAGTACCCGGACGGCCCCGAGGGGATCTCGGTGGGGCTGCTCGGCGCGGACTACGTCGTGGACTCCGGCCTGCACCGGATCGCGCGCATCCATGCCGGCCAGAACTGGGACGCGGGCGGCAGCTCGCCCCTGACCCTGCCCGGAGTCGACGTGCGTGAGGGGGACTACCTGCTCGCGGTCGACGGCGTCGCGCTCTCGGCCAGCGACAACCTGTACGCGGCCTTCGTCGACACGGCCGGCAAGCAGACCGAGCTGAACTTGTCGGCGAACGCCGACGGCAGCGACCCGCGCACCGCCCAGGTGGTGCCGATCGGCAGCGAGTGGCGCCTGCGCTTCGCGAGCTGGGTCGAGGCCAACCGCCGCCGGGTCGACGAGGCCTCCGGTGGACGCCTCGCCTACATCTACATGCCCGACACCGGCTCCAACGGGATGAACTCCTTCGACCGTGACTTCTACAGTCAGCTGGATCGCGAGGGGCTCGTGCTCGACGAGCGCTACAACGGCGGAGGCCAGGTCGCGGACTACGTGATCGAGACCCTCGAGCGCGACGTGATGAGCTACTGGCTCAACCGCGAGGGCTGGGTCGGCGTCTCGCCCTCGGCCCTCTTGGAGGGTCCCAAGGTGATGGTCATCAACGAGTCGGCCGGCTCCGGTGGCGACTGGATGCCCTGGGCCTTCCAGCGGCGTGGGCTCGGACCGCTCGTGGGCACCCGCACCTGGGGCGGGCTGGTCGGCATCAGCGGCTACCCTCCGCTGATGGACGGCGGCTCCGTCACCTCGGCCAACTTCGGGGTCATGGATCCCGAGGGCAACTGGGCGGTCGAGAACGTCGGCGTGGCGCCGGACTACGAGGTCATCGAGTGGCCGGCGCTGGTCCTGGACGGAGCGGACCCCCAGCTGGACCGCGCGATCGAGCTGGCCCTCGAGGCCCTCGAAGAGTACGAGCCGCGGCCCCTGCCGAAGTACGTGCCCCCGACGCCGCGTTGAGCGTGCGGGCCGCGCCCGCGCGGTCCGAGTGATCCGCTCGCGACACCAGGCCGTCCGGCGCAGCGCGCGCCGGGCGGCCTGCTGCTCAGCCGGCGCGCTGCTCGGACTCGAGCGCGGCGAGGGTGCGCCGTGCCAGGCCCCAGGCCACGAGCGAAGCCAGGCCGGCGCCGAGGGCGAGGCCGAGCACCAGGCCGCCGATGGCGTCGAGGCCGAGGTGCCCGCCCTGGGTGAAGCCGAGGCCTGCCAGCACGGGCACGAAGACCAGCGAGCGCAGGGCGCTGACCGCCAGGCCGGGGCGTGGCAGCTGCAGGCCCTCGAAGGTCGGGCGCAGGAGGAAGACCGGCGCGCCCAGCAGCACGGCCAGGGGGATCCAGCGCAGGCCCGAGATGGCGGCCTCGCGGGCGGCGGGGGAGTCGGTCAGCCAGGCGGCGATGGAGGGACCAAGGAACCACGCCAGGGGCACCACGCAGACCAGCACGTAGGCGAGGCTCGCGAGTCCGGCGGTGCGCAGCTCGCGGCGCATGCGCGCGAAGTCACCGGAGCCCGAGAGGTGCGCCACCAGGGGCAGGACCGCCACACCGATGGCGATGATCGGGATCACCAGGAAGCGGGCCGCACGGTCGAGGATCGACCAGCCCGCCAGCAGGGAGGTCGCGTCCGCCCCGGGCAGGAAGCGGTCGGCCTTGGCGAGCAGGCCGTTGAAGGCGAAGCTCTCCAGGGAGAGGAACACGAAGGACAGGCCCGCCGGGAGGGCCAGGACCAGGAGGGCCCGGATGGGGCGCGGGAACAGCCCCGGCACCTCGAAGCCCCCGCCCGCGCGGCGCGCTTCCTCGAGCAGCCGGGCCCGGTGCAGGGCGTAGGCCAGCCCGCCGAAGCGGCCGAGCACCGTGGCCAGGGCGATGCCGGCGATGCCCCAGTGGAAGACGAAGACGAACAGGGTGTTGAGCACCACGTTGGTCAGGGTCGACGCGATGCCGGCCCACATGGTCGAGCGCGTGTCCTGGTGTGCCTTGACCGTCGAGTCGGGCAGGATCGACCAGAAGGTCGTGAAGGCCGAGCCCGCCAGCAGGACCGTCCCGTAGATGCGGAACTGGCCCGCGAGCTGCTCCTCGAGGCCCAGGTAGGGCGTCACCGCGTAGACGGCGAGGGCGACCAGGACGAACAAGCCAGAGAGGCCCCAGGTCAGGCGGCGGGCCGCGGCCTCGAGCTGGCTGATGCGCTCGCCCTGGCCGGCCCCCATGGCGGCGGCCAGGCGACTGGTCAGCGCGTTCGAGCAGCCGACCCAGCACGCGATCATCAGGAACTCGAAGGGCAGGGTCAGGCCGATGGCGGCGATCGAAGCGTCGCCGACCTGGTCCAGGGTCGACGCGTAGATCGTGTCGACCCACTGGAAGGCGGAGCGGAACCAGAAGGACAGGACCAACGGACCGGCGAGCCGCAGGATGCCGGGCGGGACCTTGCTGGAAGGGGCCGTGGCCGGTTGGGTGGGGGAGGCCATGGCGGGGGTTCTATCAGACCGGGCGGCCAGATGCTCGCGGCCCCCGGGACGAAGCTTGCTGGTGGGGCACCTCCTTGGGGGGCGAGGGGCACGCGGGCGGCCGACCCTAGAGGCATCTGCAGCCCTAGGGTTGGGGCGTCACCAGGGCTGGGCCGAACTGGAGTCTTACCTTCGGCCCGGGCTCTGCTCAGCTCGATCCAGTCAGGGCGCTGCATGGGCTAGGAGCCTGCCAGCGCGTTCCAGATGCTCCGCGCAACCCGGAGTCCGAGGGTTGACCACCGTGCCTGTGCTCTGCTGGACCCAGACCGAGGCTCATCCCGCCTGCCGGGCCAATCCGTGACTGTTCAACCGGGGCTCGCGCCGATACCGTCGTAGCACCAGCTGGCTAGGGTCTCGCCACCGCGACCCCCCTCCCAGCCGACCTCCGCCGAACCCCGCCCATGATCCAGTCCAGCCTCCGCCTCGGTCTCCTGACCCTCGGCCTCTTCTTCGTCGTCAGCCCCTCGACCCTGGCCCAGGGCGACACCCAGGACTCAGGCCTGGCCCGCGAGGAGATGTGGCGCGCCCCGACCGAGGAGGACTGGCAGCGGCCCGTGCTGGTGACCTTCCAGCGCACCTGGGAGGACGCCCTGGCCGTCTCCCGCGAGACCCAGAAGCCGATCCTGGCCTGTGTCAACATGGACGGCGAGATCGCGTCGGAGCACTACGCCGGGATCCGCTACCGCCAGCCCGAGGTGGCGGCCCTCTACGAGGACTACGTCAACGTCGTGGCTTCGGTCTACCGCCACACGCCGCGCGACTACGACGAAGAGGGCAACCGGGTCCTGTGCCCGCGCTTCGGCAGCACGACCTGTGGCGAGCACATCGCCATCGAGCCGCTGCTCTACGCCCAGTACTTCGAGGAGGTGCGCGTCGCCCCTCGGCACGTGATGATCGAGCTCGACAAGGCCGAGGTCTATGACGTGTACTACGCCTTCGACACGGCCTCGGTCTTCGCTCAGCTGCGCGCTGGCATCGCCGAGCGCGACGTCGAGACGCGGGACAACCCCTGGAGCGACCTGCCGCTGCTCGACCGCGTCGGCAGCCGCGAGATCGGCGACCGCACGTCGGTCGAGACGGCCTTCAAGGAGGGCGACTCCGACCTGCGCCGGCAGCTGCTCGAGCGCGCGGTCGAGACGGCCAAGCAGGAGGACGGCCCCGAGCACCACGACCTGTACCGCCTGGCCTTGTTCAGCGGCGACACCAAGATGGCGCGCCTCGCCTGGCAAGGCCTCGGCAGCGCCAAGTCCGAGGGCTCGATCGATCTGATCCTCGAAGCCCTGCGCTTCGACATGCCCGAGGGCGACCGCGCCGCGCTGGTCGGCAGTCTCGAGCGCATCGGTGCCAAGTCCGAGCGCGCGCGCACCCTGGCCCAGGTGCACCGCAGCGTCGGCTCGCGCACGAGCGGCGACGAGGTCACCTGGGGCCAGGGCGCCGGCGCCCACGAGGACGTCGTCGAGCGGCTCGAGGCGCGCGCCCAGTACGCGGCCCTCTCGGGGGTCAGCTCCGGCGACCCGACCCTGCCCGCTCCGGCCGAGGACCCCTCGGTCGGGCTCGAGCTGGCCCAGTCGTACATCGAGCTAGCGATGCACCCCGAGACCGAGGCCCAGTACAGGAGCCTCTTCGCCGAGGACGCCCGGCGCACCGCGACAGAAGCGCGCCGCAAGGGCGCCGACCCCGCGCGCTGCAACGCGGTGCTGGCCCTGTGCGCGAGCTTCTTCGGCGAGCGCAAGCTCGGTCAAGACATGGCGGTCGCGGCGCTCGGCGATGTGGACGCCGAGACCACGATCGACAGCCGCGTGGCCTGGCTCGACGAGCGCGCCGCCCTCGAGCTGACCGTGCTGTTCGCCGAGGGGCGCCAGCTTCAGATCGTCGCCGCCCTGCGCGCCAAGACCGACTGGCCCGAGGCCTGGATGGGCCAGGTGGACGCGGCCTACTCGACCGCGGCGAGCCATGCGCTCGCGAGCGACCTGACCTTCGCCAACCACTACGACTTCCTGCGCTACATGGGCGCCTTCGGCCGCTCGAACCAGGTGCTCGACGGCTCCCTGGCGCGCTTCCCCGAGTCGGCGCTGATGCACGAGCGCCTGCGCAAGAAGCTGATCCGCGAGCGGCGGCTCGATGCGCTCGACGGGCTCGAGGGCACCTACGAGGCGATGGTGCAGGCGCCCGGCGCCTCGTCCTGGACGCGCTGGTATGCGGGCTACGCATCGCGCACCGCGGCGGAGTTCCATCGCAAGTCCGGTCGGCGCGAGGCAGCTCTCGCGGCCTACGACCGGGCGATCGCGCACTTCGAGAGGAGCATCGAGGGGCCCATGGAAGCTCCAGCCGATGCGGCAGGCGATGGGCGCCTGCTCGACGGGGTCGACCCGACCTTCCGGGACTCGACCGACCACCAGGTGGCGGTCTGCCTCGCGGGTAAGGCGCGGGTCAGCATGGAGCTGGACCAGCTGGCCGAGGCCACGGCGCTGCTGGTCGATGCGATCGAGCGCCGACCGGACTCGACGATGACCCTCGACGGGCTCAACCTCTCCGCCTCCGACACGGTGCGGACCCTGCGCCAGCGCCTGACCGATGCCGAGCTCGCCTCCGAGCTGGCCACCCTCGAGGCGACCACGTCCAAGCTGGACCCGGCGCTGCTCGGCTTCCCGGCCTTCGAAGCCCCGGCCGGCCAGAGGCCGCAGAACGCTGGTGGTCAAGGAGGCGGTCGCCGTGGCAATCGTTCCGGCGGCGGCCAGGGCGGCGGGCTCTGAGCTCCCCCGGTTGTTGGGCGTAGGGAATCCGATGGGGTGACCTCGCGCAGAGTGGGGAGGTCGGTCGTCCGTGGGCCTCAGCGCTTCTTGGCCCTTGTCGCTTGATAGAGCGCCGCGCGCTGCTTGTTGATCGCGTGGTTCAGGTCAGCGCGCACGAAGCCGAGGCGGCTGGCGGCCATGGCGAGCCAGCGCTCCTCGGACTTGCTGACCTTGCCGTCGGCGAGGGCCAGGGTGACGAGCTCGGTCAGCCAAAGGCGCGCTTCGTCGGTGTCGACCGGTCCAGCGGGCGGCTCAGCAGCCTCCCACTCGTCGAGGCCGAGGTCGCGCGGGGTGAGCGCGTTCAGCTCCGCCTCGCTCAAGCCCGTGCGGCGTCCGATGGCCACGAGGGCGTCGCGCTCGCCAGGGTCGAGCTCGCCGTCGGCGCCGGCTAGGGACGCGGCCCAGAGCAGCAGCTGGCGCGGCACCGGCGGGGCCGCAAGGGCGGGACCCGCAGCCGACGCCGAGGCTCCGCGGGCATCGGGCTTCGCCAATCCAGCGAGCAGCTCCTTGGCGCGCGACGTGCCCAGGGCGACGACCTCTTCCACCAGCCAGCGGTCGGGGCCGCCGCGGCGTGGCTCGTCGCACCAGGGGCAGACGTCGCTGGCCTCGCCCGTGTCCGCGCCGCCGCAGCTGGCGCAGTGGGCCGTGGTCAGGCCCTCCTTCCAGCGCGTCGTGCGACCGGCCCGGCGGCCGAGGATGAACAGGTCGCGGGCCAGGCTGCGGCGGTGGCCGGCGAGCTTGGCGGGCGGGGTCCCGGGCTCGGCGTTGATGCCGTCCCAGACGACCTCGACCAGCACGCGGTCGCGGTCATCCCCGACCAGGATCCCGCGGGTGTCGACCGAGCCGACCGCGACGTCGAGCTTGACGTAGGTCTTCCCGCTGCGATCGGCGGCCTGCCAGCTGGACTCGAGCTCGGCGCACCAGGCCTCGGTGCCAACGCACAGGACGAGCCCCATGGCGCGCGCCTGCTCGGCCTGGCGCAGGCGCCAGAAGGCGACCGACACCTGGTCCTCGACCAGGGCGAGGTCGAAGTCCTGGTCGCGCTCGCGGTAGCTCGCGAGCCCGGCGACCGCCTGCCGCCTGGGCTGCCAGACACTAGCCTGGGTGATCTCGACAAGGACCCAGTCGAACTGGCCGCTGAGCACCTCGGCCGAGCAGGTGCCACAGCGGGCGCTGCGGCTGAGCTCGAGCCGCGCGCCGCAGTTGGGGCACTGGCCCTCGATCAGGCCGCCGGTGGTGAGGCTCTTGGCTCCGCGCCGGCGCAGGAGGGTCCAGCACTCGGCGAAGTCGGTCTCGGGTAGGCGGCTGCCGGGGAGCTCGCGGCCGCTCGCGAGGTCGAGCTTGGAGATGGTCGCCCGGAAGGGCAGCCGCACGGTCAGCGCCTCGAAGGGGCCAGCGACCTCGCAGGCGAGGACCTCCGGCTTCCCGAGCTGGACGTCCTGCATGCCCTGGCGCCAGCCGGAAGCGCGCTGCTCGGCGACCTGCAGGCCGAAGCGCTCGAACACGCCGTCCGAGACGAACGGGCGCAGGGGCGCGAGCTGCTGGGCGCACCAGCTGTCCTGGGCGATGTGGAAGGCCGCGGCCACGCGGGTGAGGAAGTGCTGCTCGTCGAAGGCGGGGTCCACCGCCTGCAGGGCTGTGGTCGGGACCGGTCGCGCGGCCTCACGCTGCTCGCGGCCCTTGCGAATGATGCGCCCCTTGCGCGCCTGCTCGCCCTTGGTGGCGCCACGGATCATCAGGACTACGATCAGGATCGCGAGCGGGATGCCGACGATCGGAACGCGCAGGATCAGGTGGATCAGCAGGTAGACCAGGCCGCCTAGGTCGCCGCCTCCATCGCTGCCGCCGAAGCCGCCGCCTCCGCCGCCGCCGCCGGAGCCGAAGCTGCCACCGCCGCCGGCTTGGGCGAGGGTCAGGATGAGGTCGTTGAGCATGGTGGTTGGAGTTCGCGCCGCGGCGGCCGCGCATTCAGGGCGAGTCGGGGGAAGCTGCGTCGACGAGCAGGGAGTCGAAGCCGCGTGTGGTCCAGACGACGAGCTGGCCTTCGACCTCGCGGGTGATGCGCGCCTCGGTCCCGGCCGAGAGCTCGGCCAGGGCCAGGCCGGCCTCGGGCGCCAGCACGCAGAGTGCCGAGGCCAGGCCATCGGCGAGCATGGCGGTGGGGGCCACGACCGTCGCACCGGCGCGCCCGGTGAGCGCCCAGCCGGTGCGCGGATCGAGGATGTGGGACAGGCGCTGGCCCTCGTGCTCGAGGTGCTGGTAGGCGTCCCCGGAGGTGGCGACGGCCTGGGAGGCGAGCGCGAGCAGGGGGGCGCCCGGGCCCTCGACCGCGACACGCCAGGTCGCTCGACCCCGGGGCGCGAGGCCCATGGCGACGTCGCCCCCGGCGTCCACGAGGGCGCGCTCGATGCCAGCCGCGGCGCAGGTCGCGAGGACCTCGTCCAGGATGAAGCCCTTGGCGATGCCCCCGAGGTCGAGGGCCATGCCCGAAGCGCCCACGGTCACGGTGGGCGCCCCAGAGCCGTCGCGCGCCAGGGTGACGAGCCGCTGGCCGACGGCAGGGGCGAGCTCGCCGACCTCGGCCTGGGTCGGCGGGCGTTCCTGGCGCCGAGCTCGCCGCCAGAGCTTGGTGTAGGGTCCGACCGTCACGTCGAAGGCGCCCTCGCTTCGGCTCGAGAGGTCGGCTGCCGCGGTCAGCACAGCGAAGAGCTCCTCGGAGACCGCGACCGCCACGCCGTGGGCCTCGGTCAGTCGCCGCACCTCGCTCCCCGGCTCGTAGTCGCTGAAGACCAGGTCGAGCTCTTCGACCCGGGCGAAGGCGGCCTCCGCGGCGGCCTCGGCGAGGGCTCGGTCGGGGTGGTCGAGCAGCAGGGTGAAGGTCGTGCCGAGCAGCGGGCGCGCGTAGGCGTGGGGGACAGCGGGCGCCACCTCCGGACCAGGACCGCAGGCGAGCAGGAGGACCAGGAACCCGGCCCATGGACGGAGCCAGGACATGCCCGGCAGGCTAGCATGGGCGCTCGCCACGACTCGACCCCCGACCCGCATGTTCCCGACCCGCACCACCCTCCTGCTCGGACTCCCGGCCCTCCTAGGCCTGGGCTACCTGCTGGCCCCCTCGGCCTACCCCGGCCCGCTGTTCGAGGACGACGAGCCCAAGGGCCTGTATCCCGAGCTGCCCGAAGGGCCCCCGCCGGTGCTCGCGGTCGAGGGCGCCGAGGCCGAGAAGCCCGAGGACATGCGCGCTTACACCGACCGCATCTTGGGCACCAAGGTGACCTTCGACATGGTGCCGATTCCGGGCGGGCGCTTCCGCATGGGCAGCCGCGTGGACGAGCCCAAGCGCAAGGCCCACGAGAGCCCCGTCCACGAGGTGCAGGTGTCGCCGTTCTGGATGGGCGCCTGCGAGGTGACCTGGGACGAGTACCACGCCTTCATGATGAAGAAGGACCTGGCCGAGCGCTCAGAGGACCCGGAGCAAGCGGCTCCCCAGGACCGCTACTCCGACGCGGTCACGCGGCCGACGCCGCCCTACGTGCCGATGGACTTCAACATGGGCGTCGGCGACTTCCCGGCGATCGCGATGACCCAGTTCGCAGCGAAGCAGTACACCAAGTGGCTGACCATGAAGACCGGTCGCTTCCACCGGCTCGCGACCGAGGCCGAGTGGGAGTACGCCTGCCGCGCGGGCACGACGACCGCCTACTCCTTCGGGAGCGACACCGAGCTGCTCGACAAGCACGCCTGGCACTTTGGCAACAGCGAAGATGGCTACAAGCAGGTCGGCAAGCTGCAGCCCAACGCCTGGGGCCTCCACGACATGCACGGCAACGTGGCGGAGTGGGTGCTCGACGGCTACCGCAAGCAGGGCTACCAGGCCTCCGCAGAGCTGCTGGTCGATCCCGTGGACTGGCCGGTCACCGAGTACCCGCGCGTCGTCCGCGGTGGCTCCTGGGACGACGACCCGGACGAGCTGCGCTCCGCTTCGAGGCGCCCCTCGAAGTCCAGCTGGAAGGACATCGACCCCCAGATCCCGAAGAGCATCTGGTACCACACCAACGTGCGCACGGTCGGCTTCCGGGTGGTGCGTCCGCTGACGCCGCCTCCGCGCGCGGAGTGGGGCAAGTACTGGGAGGCGGACCTGGACTTCGTGGCCGACATCGAGGCTGGTCAGAGGGCCGGGAAGAGGTAGTGCAGCGGACGCGATGACGGCGTAGGATCGGGGCATGAACACCTCCCGTCGCTCCTTCATCAAGAACTCCTCGGCCGCCGTGCTCGGCGCGTCGTTGCTCCCCGGGTCCGCCAAGGCGAGCCAGTCAGCAAGCCCCGCCACGGGTCCCGTCAACGCCTTCGGCGATGGCACCATCCGGCTAGCCCTGATCGGCTGCGGTGGTCGTGGCACCGGTGCCGCCTGGCAGGCCCTCTCGACCGCCGGCGACGTCAAGCTGGTCGCCATGGCCGACGCCTTCAGCGACCGCCTGGAGGACAGCCTGGGCCAGCTGAGCGGCGCCTTCCCCGAGCGCGTCGAGGTCCCCGAAGAGAACCGCTTCACCGGCTTCGACGCCTACGAGCGGGCGATCGCCGCGGGGGTCGACATGGTCATCCTGACCACGCCGCCGGGCTTCCGCCCGATCCACTTCGAGGCCGCCGTCGCCGCGGGCAAGCACGTCTTCATGGAGAAGCCCGTCGCGGTCGACGCGAACGGCATCCAGCGGGTCCTGGCCGCCGCGCGCCAGGCGGACGTGGCCGGACTCAAGGTCGGGGTCGGGCTCCAGCGCCGCCACCAGGACCGCTACCTCCAGGGCATCGAGCGCATCCGGGACGGCGCGATCGGTGAGCTGACGCTGCTGCGCTGCTACTGGAACGGCGCTGGCGTCTGGGTCCGTCCGCGCGAGGCCGCCCAGACCGAGATGACCTACCAGATGCGCAACTGGTACTACTTCAACTGGCTGTGCGGGGACCACATCACCGAGCAGCACATCCACAACCTCGACGTGTGCAACTGGCTGGCCGGCGGCTTCCCCGTCTCGGCCCAGGGCCAGGGTGGGCGCCAGGTGCGCACCGGCATCGACCACGGCGAGATCTTCGACCACCACATGGTCGAGTACACCTACGCCAGTGGTCTCAAGATGATCAGCCAGTGCCGCCACATGCCCGGCGCTTGGTCGAACGTGAACGAGTACGCCCACGGAACCCACGGCACCGCCGACATGGGCAACGGAACGATCGAGAGCACCGGCGGCTGGAAGTGGCGCTTCCGCGAGGACGAGCCGAACCCGTACCAGGTCGAGCACGACGACCTCTTCGCGGCGATCCGCGGCGGCACGCCCTACAACGAGGCCGAGTACGGAGCCAAGAGCACGATGACCTCGATCCTCGGTCGCATGGCGACCTATTCGGGCAGCACCGTCCATTGGGACGCGGCGATCGAGTCGGGCCAGGACCTGTCTCCGGCGAGCTACGACTTCGACGCCGAGCCGCCCGTGCTCCCGGATGCGGACGGCCGCTACGCCATCGCGATCCCCGGCGTGACCGCGCCGTACTAGGCTGGCAACGAGCCCGCATCGGGAAGCGCCGCGGAAGCCGACCATGGCGCCGCGGCGCTCTCGCTGGCGGGCCCGGGTGCTACATCGGCATCAGCTCGACCCGGCGGAACTGCACCGGGTGGCTCTCGGCCTGCAGCGAGATCCAGCCTTGGTCGAGGTCCCTCGGCGCGCCGGCATCCAGCAGGCGCTTGGCGTCCGCGTCGCCCCGGTCGAGGACCGGCAGGCTGTACTCGAGCACCAGCTGGCCGTCCATGAAGTGGCGGATCACGTCGTTGCCGAGCACCTCGATCTCCAGCAGGCACCAGCGGTCGCCGCGGTAGGTCTGCGAGCTGGAGTCGATGCAGTGGCGCCGCTCGACCTCGCCCAGCATGGTCACGTGGGTGCCGGGCGTGCACAGGTTCGCGGTGCTGCGCTCGCCGCCGCCCGCTTCGGCCGGTCCGCCGAGCATCTGGACCTCGACCGAGACCGGGAAGGACTGGTCCACGGTCATCGAGGCCGGGTCCTGGCCGTGGACCATGACGCCGCTGTTGCGCCAGGCCCAGCCGGGACCTCCGGGGACCTGCTCGCCGACGAAGCGGTACTCGACGCGCATGCGGTAGTGGTCGAAGGGCGACTCGAAGAACAGGTGGCCGAACTGGCCATCGAAGTCCTCGTAGCCGCTGTAGTCGGCGACCAGCAGGCCGTCCTCGACCCGGAAGGTGTCGCGGAAGTTCACGCCCAGCTCGGAGCCGGCGAACTTGGGCACCCAGCCGGTGAGGTCTCGGCCGTTGAAGAGCGCGATCCAGCCGGGCTCGAGGCCTCCGGCTAGGGCCTCGTCGGCGGTGTGCTCGTTCGCTTGGACGCAGCATGCGCCAGCGCCGTCCTCGCAGCAGTCCTCGCCGGGCATCCAGGTGGTGTGGCAGCCAAGGCTGGCCATCAGAAGGGCGGAGGAGAGCAGGGGCATGGGGGGGAGGCGTTTCATGGGTGCATCCTGGTTTCCGGCCAGGGGCTTGTCGAGGCCCAAGACGCCGCTGCTCTGCACTTCGACCGGTACGTGCCGGCGCGCTATGCTGCAGCACCCGACGACCCACCTGCCCCTCGAACCATGCCCACACGCCGCTCCTTCCTCGCTGGTGCCGCCGCCCTCGGCGCCGCCAGCCTGCTCCCCAACCTGGCCTGCAAGCGCCCGAACACCATGCACGACGACGCGGCCCCGAGCGGGCTCCTGTTCGACATCTCCCTGGCCGAGTGGTCGCTCCACCGGGCCCTGTACGGGGGCGAGCTCGATCACCTCGACTTCGCCAAGGTGGCGCGCGAGGACTACGGGATCGGCGCGGTCGAGTACGTGAACTCCTTCTTCAAGGACAAGGCCGCCGACGAGGCCTACCTGGCCGAGATGAACCGGCGCTGTGCGGACCACGACGTCGAGAGCGTCCTGATCATGGTCGATGGGGAGGGCAGCCTCGGCGGCGACGACCGCGAGCAGGCGATCCTGAACCACCACCGCTGGATCGACGCTGCGGCGGCGCTCGGCTGCCACGCGATCCGGGTCAATGCCGGAGGCGCGGGCAGCCGGGAAGAGGTCGCGGCGCGGGCCGCGGACTCGCTGCACCGGCTGGCCGAACGCGGCGCCGGGTCCGGGATCTCGGTGGTCGTCGAGAACCACGGCGGCTACTCCTCGGACGGCTCCTGGCTGGCCGACGTGATGCGCCGCGCGGACCACCCGGGTGTCGGGACCCTGCCGGACTTCGGCAACTTCCTCGTGCGTGGCGAGGACAAGGAGCGCGGCATGGATGCCATCTGGTACGACCGCTACGTCGGCGTCACCGAGCTGATGCCCTATGCCAAGGCGGTCAGCGCGAAGTCCCACGACTTCGACGAGGCCGGCAACGAGACGCGCACCGACTACGCGCGCATGCTTGGCATCGTCGTGGCCGCCGGCTACCGGGGCTACGTCGGGGTCGAGTACGAGGGCGGCGGGCTGCCCGAGCCCGAGGGCATCCGCTTGACCAAGGTGCTGCTCGAGCGGGTGCGTACCGAGCTGAGCTGACGGGCGGTCGCGCGGGGCTCCGTCGCCCACCCGGGGTGCGGGCGCCCAAGACGGAGCGCGCCCCCGGGGCGGGGGGGGCGGGGGGGGGGCGCGGGTGACACACGAAGGGGGGCTGCGGGACGGCCGCGGCGGCGCGGGCGCGGGGGGCTCCGCCCCCCACCCGGGGGGGGGGCCCCACTCCCGGCGCGCGCCCGCGGCCGGAGGGGCTCGCGGGCGCGCTCCTTGAGCAACTCGAAGGGCTACTGCAGCAGCAGCTCGAGCGCGTTCGACAGGGACCAGTGCCCGTTCGGCGAGGCCGCATCGAGGACCGCCGCCTGCAGGAACAGGGCCGTGCCCGGAAGCAGGGTCCCGGGCAGGGGCGCGGTCAGGTTGCCCGCGCCGCTGCCGTCGAGGGGCAGCAGGAAGGGCGCGCCGACCAGGGGGCCGAGGGAGATCGTGCAGCCGTCGAGCACGAACTTGTCCGGCGAGGTCCCGACGAACAAAAAGCCCAGGGAGCCGGCGAGGCCGCCGGTCAGGTCGATCGAGACCGTGCCACCAGGGGCCGCGCTGCCGGAGCCGGCGAGGGACGGCGTGAGCCCTGCAGTGCCGGCGCAGCCCGGGCCATAGGTCGTGAACGAGCTGATGCCTTCGATCGAGACGTCGTCGATGTTCCAGCCCGAGTACTCCCACGAGCTGTCCGTGCCGCCCATGGTCCAGCCGAGGATCACGGTGGGCTGGGAGTCGGCGATGGCCGAGATGTCGAGCTGCACATCGACCCAGGAGCTGTCGGTGATCTCGCCACCGTTCTCCCAGATCGTCTGCTTGGTCGTGCCGTTGAGGCTGACCCAGACCTCGGCCTTGTCGTAGGTCGAGTCCTCGACGTTCAGCCAGCGCTGGAAGCGCAGGGTCGACGAGGTCAGACCCGAGAGGTCGATCGGGTTCGAGTACAGGTACTTGGGCGTCAGGTTGTTGGTGTAGTCGCCGGCGAGGTTGTAGCCGTACACGTTGGTGCCGGTGGCGCCCGAGGTCGGGTCGGGGTTGCCGTAGGACTGACCTCCGCCGCCGGTCGGCTGACCGAAGGCCCAGGCACCGGTGGTGGTCCAGCCCGGATCGCTGCTGAAGTCGAAGCTGATGGCGGTCGTCTTGCCGACGGTGAAGTGGTGCAGGGACGAGGACGTCTCGAGGTTCGTCAGGTCGTCGAAGACGAGCTCGGCCGTGTACTCGCCGACGCCGAAGGTGTTGGCCGCCGCCGAGACGGTGGCGGTCACCACCACGCTGTCCCCGGGGTTGAGCGTGCCGAAGACCGGCGAGGTACCGCCCTGGAGCTCGAGGCCAGCGCCCGCACCGAGGCTGACGCTGTAGATCAGCGGCGCGGTGGTCTGGTTCTTGAGCGTGTAGGGCACGGTCGCGTTGGTGAAGGGGCCGGTGATCGGGCCCTCGTGGCTGGTGGCCACCGAAGGGGCGGCCGAGAGGCCGACACCCAGGCTGTCGACGGCGGTGGCGCCGGTGCCGGCGGGGTCGAGCCAGTCCAAGAGGCGCGAGGACGGCGTGCCGCCCCCGGTCCAGGAGACGCTGAAGCGGCCGTACCAGTCGGCGTCGTCATTGCCACAGGCAGCGTAGCCGCCGTGCAGCTGGCCGATCACGCGGTGGTTCTGGTCGAACAGGGGCGAGCCCGAGGAGCCCGGCTCGGTCGTGCCGACGTCCCAGTCCTCGACGCGCACGTGGGTGCCGTTGCCGGGCACCGAGGTGCCCAGGTAGTCGGTGGTGGTGGTCGGCTGGAACTCGAAGCTGATGCGCTTCTCGTCCGTGCTCGGGTGGTGGATCGCGATCGCGGTGGTGGCCTCGGCTCCCGTGCGGTCCCAGCCAGCGAAGGTCACGTCCCAGGCGGGGTTCGGCGCCGAGTCGAGCTCGACGAGGGTGAAGTCCGAGGCGCCGTAGCTCGAGCGGAAGAAGGAGCCCGTCTGGAACTGGCCCAGGCTGCCATCGGGCGAGCCACCGCAGACGGTCGTCTCGTAGTTCCAGTAGACGACGAGGGAGGCGGCGTTGCCCGCGCTGATGCCACAGTGGTTGGCCGTCATGAAGTACGGCTTGCGGTCGTTGGCGGTGTTGTTGACCATGAAGCCCGTGCAGAAGGTCGAGCCGCCGGTGGAGATCACCCCGACCGCGCCGATCTCAGCCTCCCAGCCGGTGCCCTCGGGGCACACGACGTCGACGTTGCAAGAGCCGGACTTGGTCGCGCCAGCCCGCTTGTCCGGGATGCCGAAGCCGCGGTAGCCCGAGCCCACGTGGGTCAGCTCGAGGCCGAGCCCGGCCAGGCTCGCCGCCGGCAGCGTGAGCTCGACGATCACGTCGTCGGTCAGGATCACCGGCGTCCAGAGCTCCTGGTGCAGGGCATTGTCCGCGGGCGTGAACGGGCCGATCACGTGGCCGGTGTTGGCACCGTAGATCAAGAGCTGCGCACCGTCGGGGAGGACGTAGTCGGTGAAGCCGAGGTTGATCGAGCCCGCGTTCGGGGCCTGGATGCGCAGGCGCCACATCAGGTCGCCGCCGCCGATGTCCTCCCACAGCCCGCGCTCGGCGGGCGTCACGTCGACCGCATTGGGCACGGCGAAGCGCGGTGGCAGTCCGCTGGCCTCACGCGCAAGGTCCTCCGCTTCGACCTGCTTCAGGTCGAGGGCTGGGACCGCCAGCACCGGCACGTCGGCCAGGGGCTGTGCGCCGGGGGGGGCGAAGCTCGTCGCGGGCGCCTGGGCCATGGCTGGCAGGCCAGCGGCGACGGCGAAGAGCAGGAAGAGGACTCGTTTCATGGCGTCGGGGGGACAGGATGTGGGGGGTGGCGATGCAGCTCGATGCTAGCAAGAGTTCGCATTCCTCGACCCCCGGGACCGAACTTCCCTGGGCCCTGACCCGGTCGAAACAAGCGTCAGCGACCCCCGCGAGCGGGAGCGGCCGACCGTCCCTAGACGTCCGCCAGCTCCAGGGTGACCTGGAGCTTGATGAAGTCGACCTCCTTGACCCGGATGGCGATCGCGTAGCCCTCGGTGAACGAGAGCTGCCGCTTGCCGAGCTGGATCGTGAGCGTGCTGCCCTCGCACTTGGGCCGGTCGCCGATCGAGCGCGCCGGCAGGAAGCCGGAGATGTTGTGGCCGACCAGGTCGACCTCGAGTCCACCTCGGCTGACGCGCAGCACCTTGGCCTCCAGCTTGTCGCCGATGCGCGGCTCCATGTACTGGCAGACCTTCAGGTCGAAGACCGCCGTCTCCGCCATCTGGGCCACGTCGGCCTGGATCGAGGCGTGGGTCGCCATGTCGTTCAGGTCGACCAGCAGCGCCTCGGTCTTGAGCGCGTCCTCGGCCGCATCCTCGGAGGAGATGCGGTGCAGCCAGCGGTGCACGATCAGGTCCGGATAGCGCCGGATGGGGGAGGTGAAGTGCAGGTAGGCCTTGCGTGCCAGGCCCCAGTGGGTGGCGACATCTTCGTGGTCGCG
Organism: Planctomycetota bacterium; assembly: GCA_029212845.1. GTDB lineage: Bacteria > Planctomycetota > UBA1135 > UBA1135 > JARGPD01. The sequence continues at coordinate 38,164 of JARGPD010000008.1, read as the reverse complement.
CACCTCGTAGACCGCGCGCTCGACGAGGCCCATGATGCGCTGGACGAGCGCCTCGGCGTTCTGCTTCTTGCGCGCAACGCGGATCATGCGGCCGATGTCGCGGCCGGTCAGGCGGTCCTTCTTGGGCACGCGGATGCCGAACTTCTCGAGCATCGCTGCGACCTTCTCGACCTCCTCGAGGTCCTTCTCCGGGTGGACCCTGTAGATGGTCGGAAGCCCGCGATCCTTGAAGTGGTCGCCGACCGCCTGGTTGGCGGCGAGGGCGGTCTCCTCGATCAGCGTCTGGGAGAAGTAGCGCGGCGCGAGCACGATCGCTTGGACCTCGTGGTCGTCGTCGAAGACGACCTTCTTCTCGCGCGAGTTGATGCGCAGGGAGCCCTTCTGGTCGCGGATGGCCTGCTGCTTCTTGGTCCAACGCTCGAAGTGGCGCAGGGTCGGCTCGAGGTGCGCGAGGCGCTTGGCATCCTCGGTGTCCTTGCCGTCGAGCAGCTCCTGGACCGCCTTGTACGTGCAGCGCTGCTTGCTGCGGATGACGCTCTTGGCCATCTTCGAGGCCGTGCGCTCCCCGTCCTCGTCGAAGTCCATGAGGACCGTGAAGGCCAAGCGGTCGCGATCGGGCACGAGGGAGCAGAGCCCGTTGGACAGCTCCTCGGGCAGCATCGGCACCACCTGGTCGGCGAGGTACACGCTGGTGCCGCGGGTGAGGGCCTCGTCGTCGAGCGCGGTGCCCTCGACGACGTAGTGGCTGACGTCGGCGATGTGCACGCCGAGCCGGTAGCCACCGCCCGGGAGGGGGTCGATGCTGATGGCGTCGTCGTAGTCCTTCGCGTCGGACCCGTCGATGGTGAAGATCAGCTCGTCGCGCAGGTCGAGGCGCCCCTTGATGTCCTCGGGGCGGGGATCGGGGGGCAGGTTGGCGGTCTCCTCGAGCACATCCTTGGGGAAGATCGTGCGCAGGCGGAAGGAGCGCAGGATGCCGAGCTCGTCCGAGTCCGTATCCCGATACGGCGCAGGACCGTGCTCCATGGGGCCGAAGGACGGGGGCCGCCCCGAGACGCGCGCCGGGACCGCCGCGTCGAGCGGCGGTAGGTCATCGAGGGATGGATCGTTGATGTCGAAGCCGTCCTCGTCGGACGTCTCGACCACCCAGCCCTTCTGCTTGTCCTTCTTGGAGTCGGCCGGCGCGTCGCTGCCTCCGCTGATCGATCTGCGGAGATCCTCGAAGCTGCCGAAGCCGCTACTATCCTTCTTGGAAGCCATGTAGGGGAGTTTAGGAGCGCGTTCAGGGAATCGGAGCTTCCTTCTCGATTCCACTCGAAGCGGGAGGCCATTCGGGCGTAGCTTGTCGGAGCCCTTCGACCAGCCAGTCCCGAGCCAGCGCATGAGTCCAGAGAACGAGCCTCCCAAAGTCCCGACCAGTCCCCAGCCAGCAGCACCGCAGCCGAGCCCCGCTGGGGTCCCGGAGGCCAAGCCGAAGATCCGGGAGACCTCGATCTGGGAGGTCTACTTCCCGCGCAACGTCCACGAGGACAGCTCCGCGGTCCTGGTGGCTTCGTTCCCGATGATCGTGTACTTCTGGCCGTCGCTGCTCGTCTTCTTGGCCTGTGGCGTGCTCCAGGCCACCGGGGTCTCGGAGACGGCGCTCGGGTGGGCCGCGACGAGCTCCTTGGTCTTCAACCTGCTGGTGATCGTCACCGACCTCTCCCAGAAGAAGTTCGTCATCGCGACCCTGGCGGTCGTCGTGGTCGGTTTGCTCCTGTACATCGGCAACCAGAAGGAGATGGGCTTTGTCGCCAGTCTCGGGAGCTGGATCGCGGGCCTGGAGCTCACCTACAGCACCCATGTCTACTTCGTGCTGACGGGCTTCTTCTGGGTCTTCATGGCGATTGGTCTGATGCACCCGCGCCTCAATTACTGGCGCTTCGAGCACAACGAGTTCACCCACTACATCCAGCCGTGGGGGCGCGATCAGTCGATCCCCCGCCAGGGCAGCACGGTCTCCCGTGAGATCCCCGACGTGCTCGAGCTGATGCTGACTTTCGGCGGCGGCAGCCTGGTGGTGCGGCGCGAGGGCCAGGTCGTGGCCCGAATCCGCAACGTGCCCTTCCTGGGTCGTCGCATGATCGCCATCGAGCGGATGCTCGGCGTGACCCGGGTGATTTCGGACTAGGGCTGGTGCCCGACCACGATCGCCGGGGGATCGTCCGGCGGCTCGCCCAGGAAGGTCACGCAGGCCACCCCAGCCAGGCCAAGGACTAGGCCTCCGAGGCCCTTGCGGGTGACGGGTTCCTTGAGGATCAGCACCGCGAGTCCGAAGGTGAACAGGGTCGCGGTCTGGTTCAGGGCCGAGGCCACCGAGGCATCGGCGAATTTGAACCCGCCCATCCACAGGAGCAGCGAGACGTAGGTGCCCACGACGACCCCAGGGACCATGAAGCGCCAGGTGCGGCGGTCCGCCAGGGACGACAGGTCGCGGGAGGCGCGGGGCAGGAGTGGAAGCACCAGCACCGCGGCACCGAGGCCACCGACCATGCGCACCGTGGTGGTCCAGATGATGGGCCAGCCCTCGAGCTGGTTCTTGATCATCACGATCGAGACGGCCTGGGTCACACAGGCTCCCACTCCCAGGATGACACCGGTGGTCAGGTGCGCTGGACGCTCCCGGGAGAGGGCGCTGCGGTCGAAGCTGACCGAGAGCACCGCACCGAGGATCAGCGCCACGCCGAGGACCTGACCGAGGGTCAGGCTCTCCCCCAAGAAGACGACGCTGAGGATGATGATCGGCGGGCTGTAGGCCGTATTGATGACCGCCTGGCGTGCCGCGCCGACGCGGTTGAGGCACATGAAGAAGAGCCCGTCGGCGACCGCGACGCCGATCGCTCCGCTGGCGAGCAGGAGCGCGTAGTCCCAGGGTCCGACATCAGGGGGTGCGCCACCGCCGACGGCGAGCAGGGTGATCCCGAAGAGCAGCGTCGCGAGGGTGTTCTTGAACAGGGTCAGGGCGACCGGGGGCACCGACTCGCCGGTCTTGCGGAAGAGCAGCACCGCGAAGGCCCAGGCCAGGGGCGAGCCGAGGGCGAGCGCCTCGCCGAGGAAGGGGGCCTGGGTCATGCCGGGGATCCTAATCCCCAGGCGCTCCATCCCTAGCCCCAAAGGTCAGGGAGGTCGACCTCTCCTGGCTGGGAGAGGCCGACCTCCGGTCTCGTTCGTCCTGGGCCTCTCAGCCAAAGGGCTTGACCTGCTGCTTCCCGTGGCCGCCGCCGTAGCCGCCGAAGCCCTTCTTCGGAGCCGGGACCCGCGCGCACTGGATCTCGTAGTGGCCGGGCTGGAAGACCTGCTCCAGGACGGTCTCGAAGTGGCCAGGTTGATGGTGCTTGGCCCAGTGGCCAGCTTGGATCAGGACCGTGTAGGGCTGTCCGCAGTAGTCGTAGCGGGTCTCGAAGATCGGCTCGACCCAGACCTTGACCTGCTTGGGGGCGATCCAGACCTGCTTCTCGACCGCCTGGTAGTGCCCGGGGACGAACACGGTCTTCTGGATGCAGTGGGTGTGGATGCTGCAGCCGCCCAGGGTCGGCTTGGGCTGGACGACCTTCGGCTTGAAGGGCGAGATGCCACGGACTTCGGCGCGGGCGCCGGCGGGCATGGCAACGAACAGCAGGGCGGCAAGGGCGGGGGCGGTGAGGAGCTTCGTGATCATGGTGACCTCCAGGTGGTGAGAGGGGGATGGGGCTCCCTAGCGAGGACCATGCCAGGCTCCCCAGCGCCTTCTCGGCCGCCGCCAAGGGTCATCCGCCCAGCGGTGTCCTTCCCCGGCCACAGGCAACGTCCCCGCGTGGCTGCAGGCTCGGCGCGGCCCCGCGGGAGCGGGTGCGAGGGAGCTCCAATCGGACGCCGTTCCTATTTTTGTTGCAGTGGACCTCGTGCACGTTGGGCGCCGATTCAAGGCATCTAGCCCGTCGGCCACGGCAAGCACACGATCGCCTCCCCGTGAAAGCCGTGGGCGTTTGTGTTAGGATGCTGCCCTCGCGTCCGGCTCGCGCCCATATGGACACCAAAAACACCCCCCTCGCCCGGGTCATGGAGCTCTTCATGACCCTCCTCGGTGAGCGTCAGTCGCAAGAGCAGCTCGAGCCCATCGTGCCCGCCGTACCCCCGGAGGAGCTGCTCGACAAGCTGCCCCTCGGCCTTCCCGAGCAAGGGCTCTCCTTCGATGAGGTCGCCGCGCGTCTGCGCTCGGTCATCGAAGCCACGCCCTCCACGGCGCCGGGTCGCTTCTACAACCAGCTGTTCGGTGGTCGGGAGCCCTATGCCTTGCTCGGTGATGTGCTCGCGACGGCCATGAACAACTCGATGTACACCTTCAAGGTGGCTGGACCCCAGGTCCTGCTCGAGAACGAGCTGATCGAGCGCATGGGCAAGCTGATGGGCTACCGCCGGCACGAGGGCACCTTCACGCCTGGTGGCTCCCTCTCGAACCTGTGCGCCATGCTCCTGGCTCGGGACAGCGTCTGTCCTGACTTCCGCGAGCAGGGCATGGATGGACGCAAGCTACGGGTCTACACCTCGGCCGACTCGCACTACTCGGTGCCCAAGGCGGCCGCGATGCTCGGCGTGGGTCGCTCCAACGTCGTGCGCATCCCGGTCGACGGCCGTGGCCGCATGCTGGTCTCGGCCCTCGCTAGCGCGATCGACAAGGACGTGGCCGCGGGTCACGTGCCCTTGATGGTCAACGCCACCGCGGGGACGACCGTGCTGGGTGCCTTCGATCCGATCACCGGGTTGGCCGATGTGTGCGAGCGTAGGAAGGTCTGGCTGCACCTGGACGGAGCCTTCGGCGGCACGATGATCTTCGACGAGCGCTTTGCGGAGCACTTCGAAGGCAGCGAGCGGGTCGACTCGATCACTTGGGATGCCCACAAGCTGATGGGCGTCCCGCTGAGCTGCTCGGTCCTCTTGGTGCGCGAGCGAGGGCTCTTGAAGGCCAGCCTCGACGAGGCCGCGGGCTACCTGTTCCAGTCCGACGACGACCAGTGGAATCCGGGCACGCGCTCGATCCAGTGCGGTCGTCGCAACGACGCCCTGAAGCTCTGGACCAACTGGCTGCACCACGGCACGGTGGGCTACCGGGCACGGACCGAGCGGCTGCGCGACCTCGCCCTCCTGGCGGCGGAGTGCGTGCGCGAGAGTCCGGGCATGACGCTGGTCAAGGAGCCCGAGTCCCTGACCGTCTGCTTCACCGTGGACGGGGTCTCTGCCGAGTCCCTCTGCGACGCCCTGCAGGACGCCGGGCTCGCCATGGTCGGCCACGCGAAGGTCGAAGGCAGCTCCGTCGTGCGCCTGGCCCTCGTGGATCCGGGTACGCAGAAGGAGCAGGTGCGCTGCTTCTTCGAGGACGTGCGCTACGTGATGCGCCGCCGAGCCATCGCCTGACGCGGACGCTTCCCGTGGGCTCGGCCCGTGGGCTCGGCCAGTGGGCTCGGCCCGTGGGAGCCCGCGCGACCCTGGGGGACGGTCGGTCCTCCGGGCTCCCAAAGAGGAGCCCCAGGTCGCCGGTTGCGTGGCCGCTTGGGGGAACAAGGCTCGCATCTAGGGCTCGCATGGGGCCGCATCGCTGCTAGATTCTGGCCCGCCCGTTTCCCTGTACCCAAGAGACCCAACCTAGCGATGCCCAAGATCACCTTCGCCGATACCGACGAGACCATCGAAGTCGAGGTCGGCGCCTCCCTGCACGACGCCTGCGAGGCCAGCGACGCCCCGATCCCCTTCTCCTGCACCGTCGGCGCCTGCGGCACCTGCATCTGCTCCATCGAGGCCGGCGCGGAGAACGTGAACGCGATCGACGACGACGAGGAAGGCACCGTCTCGCGCACGACGGATGTGGAGGGCGCGCGCCTAGCCTGCCAGCTGACCGTCAACGGCGACATCACCCTGCGCGCCATCGACGCCTGAGCATGGACGCCAAGGATCCCAAGCAGCTGACCGAGGCCGAGTGGCGCGAGCGGCTCACGCCCGAGCAGTTCCACGTCGCCCGCCAGGCGGGCACCGAAGCGCCCTTCTCGGGTGAGTTCCACGCGACGACCGACACGGGCATCTACCGCTGTGTGGGCTGCAAGACCGAGCTCTTCCGCTCGGACACCAAGTTCGACGCCGGCTGTGGCTGGCCCAGCTTCTTCGCTCCCGCCGAGCTCGCGACCGTGACCGAGCACGAGGACAACGCCCACGGGATGCGCCGGGTCGAGGTGCGCTGCGCGGCTTGCGAAGCGCACCTCGGGCATGTCTTCCCCGACGGGCCGAAGCCCACGGGGCAGCGCTACTGCATCAACTCGGTCGTGCTCACCTTCGAGCCTGCTCCGGAGTGACCGGGGCGGCCGGTGGGCTGATGCGTAGGGCCTTGCCCGCGTGCACCAGGACGAGCCGGTCGCCGATCGCTAGGACCTCGGCCAGCTCGGGGTTGCTAGCGAGCAGATCGAAGTACGCGATGGAGTAGGCCTCGAGCTCGACCGGCTCCATGGTCTCCGCGTCGAAGGCGCTGTCGGTCCAGTAGCCGCCGCGCAGGTTCAGGACGCGGCTACCGTGGTGGCGCGTGAAGAGCGACAAGAGGGCGCGCTTGCGGGCGGTCTCCTGGGCAGCCTTGGACTCACCTCGGTTGGCAGCTTGGGCGCCCGACTCGGCGCTGGAGATCAGCCCGGCGAGGTAGGCGCTGTCGTCGACGGCGCGCTTGCCGCTCTGGTCCTTGCCCAGTCCATCCAGCGACGCGGTCGAGGCGCGCAGCTCGGCGGCGACCTGCTTGGCCAAGGCCTCGAGCTCGCTGCGCGGCGCGTCGGCGGGCAGGACCCCGAGGTCCACGAGGCGGTCGACCAGCTGGGTGAGCTGCTCCGCTTCCGACTTGCGTCCCTGCCCGAGGAACCAGTCCGAGCTACCGGTCGAGGTGCCGCCGGCCGGCGACCCGGGGGTGGCTGGAGCTCCGCTACCAGGGACGGAGTCCCCAGGGCCCTTGTAGGTGCCGCCATGGCTCCTGCCGCCAGTGGTGGGGGTGGCCGGGGCACCAGGGCTCGCTGGCGAGGGCGATGCCGGACCCGCGAAGGAACCGCCGCCGCCACCACCAGAGCCCGGAGTCGGCATGGTGCCGCCACTGAGCTGCATGCCCTCTTCGAGGATCAGGTGCGAGGTGTAGGGCGTGATGATCCCGTAGCGCGTGCCGAGGCGCACGACCTCGTCGTACAGCTCGCCGCCGGCAGCCGCGGTGCCACCCTGCAGCCGCATCGCGTCGAGCAGCACAGCCACGCGCCGCTCGGCCCACAGGCTCGGGACGAAGTCGAAGCGCGGGTCCGTGTTCGCGGCCACGGGGGTCTTGAGGATGTAGGTGCGGCGCTGGCCGGCCACCATGCCGATCAAGCTCACTTGGACCGGGCCGGCGCCTTCGTAGCGGCCGACCACGGTCAGGCGCTGGCCGATGAAGAGGTCGGGCAAGGCCTCGGGCGACTGGCGTGAGGTCACGATCCCGTCCAGCTCCAGCTCGAGGTCGGTCATGACGGGGTGACTGAGCTCCTGGAAGAGGGTGCTGGACGCCACCTCGATGCTCTCACCGGGCCGCACGTAGCCGCGGGTCCCGTGGCCTTCCCCCGCGAGCCGGTCGAGCAGCGTGGTGTTGACGTCGTGTCCGACTCCGAGCACGAAGATGCGCGCGCCGAGCTGGTTCCACTCGGTCACCTTCCCCAGGAGCTTGTTGGTGTTGCGCTCGCCGACCGTGGGCAGGCCATCGGTGAGGAAGACGGTGATCGGCACGAACTCGTCCGCCGCGCGCTCGCTGGTCAGGGCAGCCCGGAGGGCCGACTCCATGTTGGTGCCGCCGGCGGCGATGAGGTTCTCGGTGCGCTCGCGGGCCTTGGCGAGGTTCTCCGCGTTCGCAGGCTGGGGCCGACGGAACAGGCTGTCTGCACTGGTCGAGAAGGGCACGATGTTGAAGCGATCCGCTGGGCCGAGCGAGCCGAGGAAGCCCAGCAAGGCCTGCTTGGCCTGGCGCATCTTCTCTCCGTCCATGGAGCCGGAGATGTCGACGACGAAGGTGATCTCCTTCTTCGCGATGCGCTCGTCGTCCCAGTCGCGTCGCGGAGAGATCAAGAGCGCGAAGCTGCCGTCCGCCTCGCCCGCCTCCACGTAGCTCATCAGGTCCATGCCGAAGTCGCTTCCGCCGAGGCCGAACAGGACCTCCAGCTCGCCGAGACGTGGGCGCGCGACCTCCAGGGATGCTCGGGCGTGGACCTCGGCATCCTGGACGAGGTGCAGCCCCGGCGTGGGCGAGAAGACGTTGGTCAGGTTGGCCGAGGTGGACTCGATCTCGAGGTCGAGCACCAGCAGCTCCGGGGCGCGGCCGGCGACGCCGGCGTCGGCCCCGGGGAAGCTCCAGCGATAGAGGCCACCGGCATCCGGCAGCACCTGGCGGTAGGTGACCTCGACGACGACATCCTGGCCCGGAGGAACCGGGAAGATGTTCGCCTGCAGGCAGCCGCGACCCGCGTAGCGCAGGAGCCCGGGGTCCCTGCGCTGGCGCACGATGCGCTCGTAGACGGTGCGGGCTTGGGTCGCGTCGAGCACGCTGCCCTCCTGCAGGACGCCGCCGACCGTCATGGTGAAGTCGTCGGTGACGGCGTCGACGGGGAGCGGCAGCAGCCACTCGGCTTCGGCATCGCGCGCGCCGTGGTTGTGGATCGTCTGGCGCACCGTGGTCGTGGCAACGCCGTCGAGGATGCGGACCTCGATGCGGGACTCGGGCATCGAGACGCCGGCCGGTTGGGCTGGCGGGGCTTGGGCGATGGCGAGTGTGGTCAGGGAACCAAGGGCGAGCGTGAGCAGGGCAGTGCGCATGGGGACTCCGGACGTTGGACGAAGGAACGAGCTGTGTAAGGGCAAGTCCCGTGCCGCCGCCGCCCAGGCGGGCGCAGGCGGGGAGCGCGCTCCCGGCCGGGTCACCCTCGCGTAACGTCCTTCCCCCGAGCGACCGACCGCGGCGTCGAGGCCGCCGGGAGTCCGCCGGGAGTCATCCCATCACGGCTCGAACGGGCCCACGTAGGCGATGCAGTCCGCGCGACCACGGTCCTCCTCCAGGAGCACGTCGGACCAGCTCGCGGAGACCGAGACGACCAGGATCTTGGCCTCGGGGTTCAAGTTGCGCAGCACCTGCAGGGTGCCGCCGTCGTGGTCGCAGTGGTACTGGCCGACCACGAGGAAGACCGGGGCGTGGCCTTGGCCGAGGACCCTGGAGACCGTCGCGGCCATGGTCCCGTCCCACAGGGCTTGGGCTCGGAACGAGCCGCGCAGGGCATCGCTGGGGCCGTCCTCAGGAGCGCCGTGGCCGCCCATGTGCCCGCCCATGAGGTCGTAGAATCCCTGCTCGTAGGCTCCACCGGGCATCACCGGCGGGACGTCGAAGAGCCGGCGCTGGCTGGAGCTCAAGGCGCTGAGCGTCCCGTAGCCCAGCTTGCTGGCAGCCCGGGTGTAGATGCGCGGGCTGTTGGCCGCGAGCACCGGCACGCCGGCCGCCTTGGCGGACTCGATCATCGGTCGATGGGGTTCGGGCGAGCTGGCTGCGGAGCCGGCCATGCCCGCCACCATGGAGTCCCAGTCGATCAGGTCGGCGAGGTAGGCGTCGACGAGGTGCTGGGTGTCCCGGGCGAGGAACTCGAGCGCCAGGGCGGAGCTGGGCTCGTGCCGGATGGCGCGCTCGAAGAGCTCGGCGGCGAAGGGCAGCCCGACCGGGTGGCCGTGCAGCTCGCCGATCAGGACCACGTCGGCATCGCGCACACGCTCGAGCAGCGCGGCCCGCTCGAGCCGGGTGACCTCCCGCCCGTCGAAGACCAGCACCTCTGGGGTGCGCGCCTCCGGCTCCACCAGGTCTGGGCCCCGCCCTGGGCTGGCGCAGGCGACGAGGGACAGGGAGAGGCAGGCGAAGACGGCGGGGCTTGGGATCGACATGCCACCAGGATGCCGCCTTGCCCAGCTCGGTGCGACCGCGATCAGCCCTTCCAGGGGGGATCGTAGCGCAGGCCCAGGTTCAGGATCTTCTGGACCAGGCCGGGGTAGTCGTAGCCCACGCGCTCAAAGCCCTCGGCGAAGTCCTCGCCGAAGCACAGGTCGGGGTTGGGGTTGGCCTCGAGGATCCAGACGCGGCCCTCGTCGTCCATGCGCATGTCGATGCGCGCGTAGCCCGACAGCCCGAGGGCGCGATAGATGCGCTTGGCGAGGCGTTCGATCTCAGCGGCCTTGGCCTCATCGAGCTCGGCGGGTCCGGTCCGCAGGCCGATCTGCTTCTGGTAGGCGGTGTCCCACTTGACCCGCGAGGTGAAGATGTTCGGCGCGCGGTCGGGCAGGTTCTCCATGAAGACCTCGAAGATCGGAGAGGTCTCCAGGCGCTGGTTGCCGAGCACCCCGATGGTCAGCTCGCGACCCTCGATGTACTGCTCGCAGAGGGCGGCGGTGCCGACGTTGCGGTGCACGAAGTCGACGCGCTCCTTGAGCTGGTCGAGATCGCGCACGACCGAGGCCTGGGCGATGCCCGTCGAGGCGTGCTCGCTGCTGGACTTGACGAACAACGGGAAGTCGAGGCCGCGAGGCAGGGAGTGGACGCGCTTCTTGCGCGGCACGGAGAAGAAGCGCGGCGCGCGGATGCGGTGGTAGGAGAGCAGCTTCTTGGCGATCGTCTTGTCGTTCGCCAGCATCAGCCCGCGCGGGTTGCAGCCGGTGTAGGGCTGCTTCTTGAGCTCGAGCCAGCTGACGACCGCGGAGTCGTAGATGCCCGCGTCGTGGAAGTGGGTGAGCAGGTTGAAGACCAGGTGGGGCCGGAAGCCGCCGAGCGCGTCGCGAAGGGGCCCGAGGTCATCGGTGACGCCGATGCCGCGCACCTCGTGCCCGAGACCTTCGAGGGTCGTGAGCACGTCGTACTCCAGCTTGATCGGGTGCAGCTCTTCCTCGCTCAACCCCTCGATCGACTCGGGCGGGACCAGCTCGGCGTGCATGGCGACGAGGATGCGCAGCTTCTTCATCGTTGGTAGCGCGGGTGGGCGCCGTACAGGTAGTGGCCCGAGAAGGAGGTCAGGAGCACGGCGGCATCGACGAGCGCGTCGCCGGCCTTGCTGTTGAGGCAGAGGTCGTGGCTCGTCGAGCGCTCGATCATCTCGCGCACGACGTGGTCGAGCAGGTAGCGGTTCTGCCCGGTTGCATGGGAGACGCGCCGGACCAGGGCCTTGCGGCTCTTGCGCAGGAAGGTCGCGGCGCGCATCCCCGAGGCGCCGGAAGAGCGCGCCGGGAAGACCCGGGCGAGCTGCCCGTCGAAGGCGGGGTTGGCCTCCTGGGAGTAGGTGCGGTGCTTGCGCTCGTAGTACTCGCGCAGGGTCATGGCCAAGCGCGGCAGGGAGTCCTCGCGGGTGCGCGTGCGGAGCGCGGGCGGACGCTCGCGGACCTCGCACATCAGCTCGTCGACGTACTCGAGCTTGCCCAGGGCCTCCCAGCCTGCGTAGCGCTTGCGCCAGCGGCCCCCTGAACCGAGCCAGACGGCGAAGGTCTCCGCCCAGTCCTCGAGCGGGTGGCTCTGGCTGTACCAGTAGCCAAGGTTGACCACGTGGGCGCGGCTGGTCGGGTCCGGGGAGTAGCTCGCGTCGTAGGGCTCGGTGGGGGAGCCGAACAGCTCGCGCCAGCGCCGGCGGCGGCGCAGGTGGTAGGCGTTGTCGATCGCGTGGGCGGTCTCATGGCGCAGGATGCGCAGGCACTCGTCCGCACTGCCGCCCTCGACCTCGAGCATCTGGCTGCGCTCGAGGCGCTTGAGCCGCGGATGGGCCAGGTAGAAGGGGATCGCGAAGCCGGTGCAGCCGTCGGGGGTGAACCAGTCCGTGGAGAGCCAGGCATAGGGCCGGAAGCGCAGCCCCACGCGCTCCAGGTCGTGGTCAAGCTTCTGGAGGCAGGGCTCGACCGCGGAGCCGTGGAGATCGAGCCCCAGGTCCCGGAGCCGGGTGTCCAGGAGGGCCTCGTCACCGAGCTCGGACCAGGCAGGCGTTGGGCCGCGTGCCCGGCGCCGCTTTGGAGCTGCCGCCATGGAGCGAGTATAGCGGCGGCAGAGCGGTTACCATCCCCGGGATGAGCAAGCGCGGACATGGCCTCGGAGACCTCGGCAGGGTCTTCTCGACCCAGGGAGGGGAGCTCTGCCCACACTGTGAGCGGCCCAAGGCCGGCTGTGTGTGCGCCCGGGAGGCCGAGGCCCAGCGCGTCGCCAAGGACGGGCCGGTGCGGGTCGGGCGCGAGACCAAGGGGCGCAAGGGGGCTGGGGTGACGGTGGTCACGGACCTGGCCCTCGCGGATGCCGACCTGCGCGCCCTGGCCAAGGAGCTCAAGCGCCGCTGTGGCTCGGGCGGGACCCTGCGCGATGGCGTCATCGAGCTGCAGGGCGAGCACCGCGATCAGGTCGTAGCCCTGCTCGAAGAGCGTGGCTTCGACGTGAAGCGGGTCGGTGGCTAGGCAGCATGGGCGCCAGCCTCTTCACCCTGCTCGACGACGTCGCTTCGTTGCTGGACGACGTCGCCTTGATGACCAAGGTCGCCGCGAAGAAGACCGCCGGTGTGCTCGGGGATGACCTGGCTCTGAACGCGGAGCAGGTCACCGGCGTGCGGGCCAACCGGGAGCTGCCCGTGGTCCTGGCGGTGTTCCGCGGCTCGCTGCTCAACAAGGCGATCCTCGTGCCGACCGCCCTGGTCATCAGCGCGATCGCACCTTGGCTGGTTACGCCGCTGTTGATGCTAGGCGGCGCCTACCTTTGCTTCGAGGGCTTCGAGAAGCTGGCGCACCGCTTCCTGCACAGCAAGCACGCCGACGAGCAGCGCCACATCGAGCGGGTGCGAGCGCTCGAGGATCCCGCGGTCGATCCCGTCAAGTTCGAACGTCGCAAGATCAAGGGAGCGATCCGGACGGACTTCGTGCTCTCGGCGGAGATCATCACGATCACCCTCGGCACGGTCGCGGACGAGCCGCTCCTGCAGCGCTGCCTCGTGCTGGTGACGATCGCGCTCGGGATGACCATCGGTGTCTATGGCTTGGTCGCCGGCATCGTGAAGCTGGACGACCTGGGGCTGCACCTCGGGCTGCGACCGGGCGCGGGTGTCGGCGCCCGGCTCACGCGCAGCTTCGGTCGCGGCATCGTGAGCTTCGCCCCTTGGTTGATGAAGGGACTCTCGGTCGCCGGGACCGTGGCCATGTTCTTGGTCGGCGGCGGGATCCTCGTCCACGGCACCGGCCCCCTGGCGACCTGGGTGCACCACCTGGCTGAGGCGGGCGGCCTCACCGGCACGCTCGGGCCACTGCTCGCCAACGCGGGCGTCGGGCTCGCAGCGGGTGCGCTGATCCTGGCTGTGGTCCAAGGGATCGGACGTCTGCGCTCCAAGCCCGCCTGAGGGCCTTGTGGGTGGCCTGGGGTCGGTTTCCTGGGATTGCCAGCCGGGCCCTTCGCTCTCCTGCGTACCCCTTGGTGTGCCCGAGCTTTCCCAGCCACCGGCCGAGTCCTAGACTTGCTCCATCGGCGCTGCTCGATGCTCCACCCCCGCCGCCCCTTGACCACTTGGTCCGCTTGCTTGCCATGACTCGTCCTCGCCTGCTCTCGCTCACGCTCTTCGCGCTCCTGATCGTCACGCCGTTTGCCAGGGCTGACCGCATCGTCACCATGGACGGCCGGCAGGTGGTCGCCAAGAAGGCCCGCAAGGAGGGCGAGGGCTATCGGCTGGAGTTCGAGTACGGCACGATCGAGCTGAAGGACGGCGCCCAGGTGAAGGCGGTCGAGATCGAGGGGGACATGTCCGACTACGAGCCCCAGGATGACAATGAGCGGGACAAGCTCGAGAAGGGCTTCGTGCGCTACCAGGGCAAGTGGATGTCCAAGCGCGCCTACGAGACCGAGCTCAACAAGGAAGCCGAGCGGCGTCGGGAAGAGGCCGACGCGGCGCTGGCCTATGCGGACTGGCAGAACGCCCTCGAGATGGAGTCGAAGTACTTCAACATCCGCACGAACACGTCGCCCGAGCTGATGGAGTACTACGCGGACCTGCTCGACGCGTACTACAAGATGATGAAGCGGGAGCTCGGCATCATGCCGACGCCTTCGATGCGCGGCGTCAAGCTGTGGGTCAACATCTACAAGAGCCGCGAGGAGTTCACGAAGAAGACCCAGATGTCGCCCGGGGTGGCGGGCTTCTTCCGGCCGCAGCTCGACAGGTCGAACCTGAACTTCTACCACGACTATCCCGAGCCGAGCACCAGCCAGTGGGTCGGCCTGCACGAGTGCACGCACCTCCTGACCTACCTCTTGGATCAGGAGTTTCGCCCGCAGATCTGGATCAACGAGGCGGTCGCCGACTACTTCGGCAGCTCCGACATCGAGGTGAAGAAGGGCAAGGTCACGATCACGCCGGGCAAGCTGCAGACCGACCGGGTGCTGACGGTGCAGCAGGCGATCCGGGACGGGAACGCGATCGGGCTCGAGCAGCTCTTCCTGATCGACCGCGCCAACTTCCAGGCCTTCGAGTACGCCCACGCCTGGTCCTTCGTCTACTTCCTGAACAACGGCGCCAAGGGCAAGTACAAGAAGGGGTTCGCGAGCTTCTTCAAGGACCTCTACAGCCTCAAGGGCATCGAGTACTCGAACGAGGCTGGCTATGGCGGCAGCGGCAAGGCCAAGGTCGTGACCCCCGAGGCGATCCGCGAGATGCTGCTCAAGAAGATCAAGGTCAAGGACGTGAAGTCGCTCGAGGAGGCCTGGCACGAGTACATCGCTGGCATCTCGGTCGACGCGCCCGAGGCGCGGCTCAAGCGCGGCCTGCGCTTCGTGATGATGTGGGAGTTCGAGGACGCCCTGCCCGACCTGACCGCTGCGATCGACGCCGGCATCCTCGACCCGCGCGCCTTCGCCGCTCGGGCGCGTGCCTACAGCTCGAAGGGGGACGAGGGCAAGGCCGCCGAGGACATGGCCAAGGCGATCGAGCTCGACCCGCTCAACGCCCAGTTCCGGCACGACCTGTCGAACTACATGATCGGGCTCAACCCGCGCATCTTCTTCAAGGACGTCTCGGACTGGGTCTCGGACAACGCCAACCTCGGCGCCGCCCGGGACCAGGCCGGCCTCGCCATGGAGCTCGATCCGGACAACCGCGAGTTCGAGCGCTGGTTCGACGTGCTGAACGTCGCCGCGAAGAACAGCGCGGCCCAGGAGTAGGCGCCGGCCTAGCTGCGGTCTAGAGGCCGAGCCCCGTCACCGGCAAGCGCCAGACCTGCTTGGTGTCGTGGGCGCTGATCCAGACCGAGCCGTGGCCTGCGCGCACTCCACCGCTGCCCGCGGGCGGGCCGAAGCGCGCGACGACGGCGTTGGTCGTGGGGTCGATGACCGACAGGAGCGTCTTGGACGCGCGCACCCAGACCAGGCCCTCCCCGACCGCGATGTCGCCGCCGGGTCCGTCGATGCCGACCGCGATCGTCGCCTCCACGGTGTCGGTCTCCGGGTCGACCCGGCTGACCGTGCCGTCGCCCTGGTTGATGACCCAGACCGCTCCCTCCCCGCAGGCCAGGAAGAGCGGGGTCGGTCCGACCTCGATCGTGGCGACCAGCTCGCCCGTCGTGGCGTCGACACGCTGTAGGAGTCCGGGGCCCGCGGGCGGACGCTCGCCCTCCTCACCCAGCGGCAGGCGCGGCCCCATGCACGTCACCCAGACGCTGCCGAAGCCGGCGGCGACCCCGAAGGAGCGTGGCTGGAGGGCGGTCTCTCCGACCAGGCTGTCCGTGCTGGGATCGACAAAGGTCAGGGTGCCTTGGCGGTCGCTGACCAGCCAGAGCTTGCCCCCGGCCGCGGCGATCGTGCTCTCGTAGCCGACGATGGGCGTGTCGATGCGCGCCACGATGTCACCCGCGATGGGGTCGATGCGCAGCAGCTTGCGCCCGCGCTCGCCGGCAACCCAGAGCGAGTCGAAGGCCAGGCAGATGGCAGCGATGGGCGCGACGCCGGCGACCTGGGTGACGACCCCCGCGTCGGTGACCAGCTCGACCGCGTCCGTGCTCGGGTTCATGATCCAGGCCGAGCCCGCGTCGAAGACCTCGAGGAAGTCCGGGTCGCCAGGTACGTGGATCTCGACCGCCACGTCAGCGATCGGCGTGATCGCGACCTGGTCCCAGGCCAGCATCGGCGTGGGGGGCGCTTCGATCGTGGAGGCGCAGGCAGCTGTCAGGCAGAGGGCCAGCGGGAGCATGCTGGTGGTCGAGGGGCGATCAAACATGGGGCGCAAGAGGGTTGGGGCTGCGGGGGCGGCCCGTGCACCCTAGCATCACCCTCCGGGCTACCGCTGCCGCCAAGGTAGCGGTCAGGCTATCGGGCTCGGTGTCGGCTCGAGCTCCTGGGGCGGCTCGCACCGGTAGGCCTCGAAGGCCTGGAGCCAATCGTCGAGCAGGGCTTGCGCGGCCTCGTCGTTGCCGGCTAGGCCCGTGCCGAAGAGGCTCGCGGTGGCGCCGCGCTCGTGGTGCACCAAGGTCAGCACGAAGGCGCCGCGGGGATCCCAGCGGCTGGGCAGCAGGCCCGGGGCCGAGGCCGCATAGAGCGGTGCTAGCGGCCGCTGGCCGTGGGGGAAGCGCAGGGACGAAAGTCGCGCTCGCCCCGCGAGGACCGACGTCATCGGGATCCATGGGTGGGGGGCGCGGTGGGTGCGCAGCCAATGCCGACGAAGCCATGCGGGGACCGGAGCCCGGGCGATCACGGCCGTGAGTCTGGTCAGCACGCCCGCCCCTTGGCGCGCGTCTTCGAGCCATGCCTTCAAGCGCTCGTCGAGGCCAGTCGGGTCACTCAGGGGGTCGAGGCCGATCAGCGCGTGCAGCACGGGTGCGCTGCGGACCAGGTCGTGTGCAGGGCTCGAGGGGACCACCGGGACCTGGATCGTAGCGGAGCTGCCGAAGGGGCCAGGCAGGACGCGCGCCAGGGCGACGAGCTGCTGGGCGAAGCGGCCTCCGTACTGGAGCTGGCGCGTCGCGAACCCGAAGGTCGTCGGGCTGGCCGGGCCTGCGGGGATCGGCGGCAGGGGAGCCCTGTCGCAGCCGCTTGGACTCGGCCCAGGTTGGCTGCTTGGCGATTGCTCGGCCCCGCGCTGGAAGATCGCGTCAGCCAAGAGCGCATGACCGAAGCCGTCGATGGCTCGGTGGCAGGTGGTCACCAGCTCGAGCCCGCTGGCTTCGACGACACCCAGCCAGGGGCCGCCCGAGCGAGTCCAGGCGCGACGGTGCAGGTGCCGGGCGTCGGTCAGGCTCGCTTCACCCACGCCGATCGCCAGCGCGCAGCGAGTCGGGCTGCGCGACTCTTCCTCGAGGGGCACCAGCCTGGAGTCCGGCTGTTCGCCATCGCCAAGCAGCGCCATGAGCTCGCGCGCGACGGCCTCCTCGCGACCGGCGGGCACATCGGCCAGGAACACACCACGTGCCGTCACGAAGGCGACACGGTCGAGCTCTTGCCCCGAGAGGGGCACGAGGTCGCACCAGCCCTTGTTCCTCTGCAGGCAGACATCCGTTCTTTGACCGGGCAGTCGCAGCTCGCGCAGAGCCTCTAGGCCAGCACGGGCCCGCGCGACCGCCCGGTCTACGCCGAGCCGAAGGTCATCGGCGGTGTCCAGGTCGCGCGCCATGAAGGTGTCGGCGTGGGCGTCGCCATTGGCCGCGCGGTGGTCGCGTGCGGGTGCGCCACGGGGGTGCCTGCGGCCAAAGCGCTCGAAGAGCGCGAGGGTGCCCGCCAAGATCCACCAGCCAGGGTGCCGGGAGCTTGGCGCTACCTTGCGGAAGGCCCTCCGCCAGTCCGCCCTACGCGTGGACTCCATGCTCGAGTGGAGCACGGATGGTCGTAGTTCTCAAGCCGCCCGAGCAGCCAAGGGCGGCGGGGACCAGCATGAGATGCCAACGCGTGGAGTGGAGGGGGCGCTGGCGAGTAGGCGGCGACCCCAGCAAGCCTGCGCCCGAAGTCATGCGGGCAGCGCCCCAGGGTGCTCGTTCGAGTGGTGTCGCATGGACCCGAAGGCCTCGCCTTGCCCGCCCACGAAAGAACGCCGCCCGGTCCGGTTGGACCAAGCGGCGCTTGGGTGGCTCCCCGAGTAGGACTCGAACCTACGACAATTCGGTTAACAGCCGAACGCTCTACCAACTGAGCTATCGGGGAATGCGGGAGGAAGTCTACCCGTCGCTGACCCTAGGTCAAGGGGCCTTTCGTCGGGAAGTGGTTGGGTTTGGAGGTGGGTGGAGCAGGCCCCGTTCCGAGTCGCGCTGGGGCAGGCTCCTGCGCTGCGCTGCTTGCCGGTCCGGTCCGTTGGTTCAGTCGGACGGCGCGGGAGCTGAAGCGCGCCAGTGGATCGGCTCCCAGGGCGTGCTTCCGGCCTCGAGTCCGCCGGGCCAGAAGAGGTTCAGGCGCCAGCGCCCGGCCTGCCCGTCCGCCTGCTTGGCCAGCTTGCGCAGGAGCCCGGCCGCGAGGTATTCGGCCCACTCGGCGCTGCGCTCCCCGGGCAGGGGACCGCGCCACTGGTCGGTGCGGTCGAGCCAGCGGGGCACGAGCCGCAGCTCGCCCGGCGCTCCGCTGGGGACGGCTCCACCGGCGGAGAGGTCGTACATCCCGTCCTGGGCGCTGAGCTCGATGTCGAGCCGGAAGGCGTTGGGCCGCAGCAGGCGCGGATCGAACCAGGCCTGGAGTTCGGGACCTCGGGACGAGCTCAGGTCGAGCACGTAGTCTTGGCCGGGGAGCAGGATCGACGGCGGCAGCATGGCCGTGAGCAGGCGCGGCGGACTCAGCGGGGCTCGATCGCCTTCGAAGGTGAGCCGGGCGAGCTGCTGACCCAGCTGCAGCTTGCCGCGGGTCGAGAGGGCGATGCTCTGGCCCGGGGCCGCGGGGGTCACCTCGAGGTCGAAGCTCGCGAGGACCGCGGCCTCGTCCGACAGGCCCGGGCCGAGCAGCAGCAGTCGGCCGGCGAGCCCGCCGCTCGGGACCTGCAGCTCGATCGCGCCGAAGGCATGCTGGGGCATGGGAGGCGTGACCGCCCAGCCGCCGAGAGCGTCCGGGCTGGCCTCGACGCCAGCGCCGAGGGAGGCCGAGCCGGGCCAGCCGCGCAGCACGGTGACCTTGTGCTCATCGCCCGGCTGCCAGTCATGCGCGGGGACCGGCTCGAGCAGCACGAGCGAGCGCTTGCCGAAATCGGGGTCCAGATGGCGCTGGGACTCGAACAGGGGGGGGGACCCGTCCTCACTCGCCTCGACCAGCTGCAGGGGGATCGTGCTGCGCCGGAAGGGTGGCGCGAGCACCAGCGGAAGGTCGCGCCCGGGTCCCGCGCCGGGCTGGCCTTGGCCGCTAGTCTTCGGGCGCTGCAGGAGCACCTGGGAGTTGCTGCCGGCCTGGGCCTCGGTCCAGACGGGGCCCTCGACCGCCGCGAGGATCGAGCGTGCGTGGGCGTCGAGGTGCAGCTGCCGGCGCAGGCCTGTGGCGTGGTCCCAGCCGAGCATGCCGATCAGCACCAGGGCGACGAGCCGAGCGCCGAGCATCGTCGCCTGCCTGGTGCGCTGGGTCCCGGCATCCTCGCCCGGTCTTTGCGCCGGGCGCAGGAGGGTGGCGAGCACCGGCACCGCAAGCAGGGCGAGCCCGAGGCTGGCGACGGGGCTCGCACCTGTGCCATGCTGCATCAGGATCCAGGCGGCGACGAGCGGCGCGGGCCACCAGCGCCTCAGCCAGGCGCCACCGCGGTCCCGCGCGGCGACCTGCAGCGGCAGCAGCAGGAAGGCCAGGAGCAGGAGCGTCTGGTGGATGCTGCCGGGGACGACGAGGGCCTTGGTGCGCGGGATGTTCTCGAGGGAGGTCCGCGCGAGGGGGCCGAGCTCCGGCAGCGGATCGAGCGGCTGGCCAAGCTGCTGCTTGGCCACCAGCATGGCGGCCCAGCAGACGAGCGCCGCAAGCGCGGCTAGGGCCCCGCGCCGGCGCCGGATGGCGAAGCGCTCGGACTCTCGGTTGAGGTAGGAGCAGAGCGCCAGGGCGATCAGGAAGGGGCCCGCGAGCCAGGCCGTCGGCGACGCCAGGGTCGCGCCGCCGACGGCGACCAGGCCGACGCCGAGGCGCCAGGTGCCCCCGCGCAGCTTCCAGGTCAAGGCGCGCTCCCCGGCGATGCCGAGCAGCGCCAGGGCACCGAGGTCGCCGAGGTGGCGGACGTCGAGCAGCCAGCTATCGAGGAAGGGCACCAGGGTGATCCAGAGCAGCGTGAGGCGCTCCATCGTCGGCCCCGTCCGTCGCCCGACCAAGCGCCGCATCAGGCGACCGAAGGCGAGGGCGGCGACCAGCCCGAGGGCCACGCCGAGCAAGCGTGCCGGCCCCGGCGCGAGGGGCTCGGCCAGCGACGTGACTAGCCAGCGGGAGCCGCGCTCGGCCAGGCTGCCTCCGCTGCCGACGAGGAACGCCGGCTCGCCTTCGAACCAGTCCAGCGTGAGGCTCGGCAGGCGCGACGCGACGAAGAGCGCGGCGAGGCCGAGCAGCCAGAGCGGATCCGTGCGGTTCTTGGTCGGCGACTTCGCGGGGCGAGCGTTCATCCGAAGAGTTTGCCAAATGCCCGAGGCCGAGCGGCGGCTGCGGGGGCGGGTCTGTGCGCGCCACCCGGCCCGGCACTCACCACGCGCACGCGGCCAGACCGATCAGCCGAAGGCCCTGGGATCCAGGCGCACCGGCTCCCGGGGCAGGCGGTCGACGTCGAAGTCCCCGATCCTTTCGGCTGCGGTCCCGCGCCGGCCGGGGGACATGCCCGCGCTCGCCGCCACCCATGCCACCACGCGCTCGGGCTCTAGCCCCGCCTCGCGCAGCTCCGCCAGGGAGAGTCCACCCGTTCGCTTGGCGAGTCGCTCGCCTTCGGGATCCTGGACCAGGGGCACGTGCAGCCAGCGGGGGCTGGGCAGGCCGAGGGCGCGCTGTAGGAGCAGCTGACGGGCGGTGCTGACGAGCAGGTCGTCGCCCCGCAGGACCTCGGTCACCCCGGCGCGCGCGTCGGCCTCCACCACGGCCAGCTGGTAGGCGGGCAGCCCTCCCTTGCGCGACACGACGAAGTCGCCGCCGTGCAGGGCGAGGTCGATGGACTGGGGCCCCTGGAGCTCGTCGTGGAAGTCGACTGCGGTCGCGCCCACCGGCCCGGTCGAGCCAGCGATCGAAGCCTGGGACCGAGCGGTCCCAGCAGCCCCCTCGACCAAGAACCGCAGCACTGCCTGCCGCCCGGTGATCGCTTCGGCCTCGGCGCGCGTGCCGAAGCGTCCGCGGCACGTGCCGGGGTACACCGGCTCGATCGAGGCCTGCCCGGGCACCTCGTCGTGGGGCGCCGACGCCGCCTCGCGCACCTCGCGCCGGGTGCAGACGCAGGGATAGACCCGCCCCGCACCCACGAGCTGCTCGAGGGCCAGGTCGACGGTGTCGAGGTGCTCGCTCTGCAGCTCCACCGCCCCGTCCCAGTCCAGCCCGAGCCAGGTCAGGTCCTCCACGATCGCCGCCGTCCATTGCTCGCGTGCGCGCTCCTGGTCGAGGTCCTCGATGCGCAGCAGCACGCGCCCGCCCGCCGCCCGCGCCGACCACCAGGCCAAGAGGAACGAGCGCGCATGCCCCAGGTGCAAGCGCCCGGTCGGGCTAGGCGCCAGCCGTCCAACCACGGTGGGGGAGGTCGAGCTCATGCCGCCATCCTAGAACCTCCGACCCCCAGCCCCAGCCCACCGATCGCCAAAGCAAGACGCTCCAAGGTCCCGCCCTCGCCAAGCACCCCTCCCCAACGAACAAAAGACGCAGCACCCCAGCCGGGTCCCTACGCCTCAGTCCATCCAGCCCCGGAGGCCCCAAGGCCCAAGCCCCAGCCCACCGATCGTCAAGGCGAGGCGGGCCAAAGGCCCGCCCTCGCCTTGCGATCCATCCCAAGCACCGCGATCGCTGCTCAGCGGCGGGCCCAAGCCCGTCCGCTGCAGCAGCGATCCGATAGGCGGCTTCGCCGCCTATCGGCTAGTAGCGGTAGTGGGAGGGCTTGTAGGGGCCTTCGACCGGGATCTTCAGGTAGGCCGACTGCTCCGGCGTCATGACCGTGAGCTGGGCGCCAAGCTTGCCGAGGTGCAGGCGCGCGACCTTCTCGTCGAGGGCCTTCGGCAGCAGGAAGACCTCGTTCGGGTACTTGCCGGGGTTGCAGAAGATCTCGATCTGGGCCATCACCTGGTTGGTGAAGCTAGCGGACATCACGAAGGACGGGTGACCGGTCGCGCAGCCGAGGTTCAGGAGGCGACCTTCGGCGAGGATGATCACCGCGTGGCCGTCGGGGAAGACCCACTGGTCGACCTGGTTGTCGTGCTCCTTGGGGTTCTTCAGGTTGATCTTCTTGATGCCGGGCACCTTGGACAGCTCGGCCATGCCGATCTCGTTGTCGAAGTGACCGATGTTGCCGACGATGGCGTTGTGCTTCATGCGGCCCATGTGCTCGGCCGTGATGATGTCCTTGTTGCCGGTCGTCGTGACGAAGATGTCCGCGGTCTCGACCACGTTGTCGAGGGTGTTGACCTCGAAGCCTTCCATCAGCGCCTGGAGCGCGCAGATCGGGTCGATCTCGGTGACGATCACGCGGGCGCCTTGGCCGCGCATGGACTGGGCCGAGCCCTTGCCGACGTCGCCGTAGCCGCAGATCACCGCGACCTTGCCCGACAGCATCACGTCGGTGGCGCGCATGATGCCGTCGACGAGGGAGTGGCGGCAGCCGTACACGTTGTCGAACTTGCTCTTGGTGACAGCATCGTTGACGTTGATCGCCGGGAAGGGCAGCTCGCCGAGCTCCTGCAGCTCGTAGAGGCGGTGCACGCCGGTGGTGGTCTCCTCGGTGACACCCTGGATCTCGGCCGAGATGCGGGTCCACTTGGTGGCATCACGCTCGATCGAGCCCTTGAGGTTCTGGACCAGCTCGTACCAGTCCTCGGGCGCGGTCTGCTTGTCGACCTCGGGGAGGCCGTTCTTCTCCCACTCGGCGCCCTTGAGCACCATCATGGTGGCGTCGCCGCCGTCGTCGAGGATCATGTTCGGCATGGTGCCGTCGGGCCAGGTCAGGGACTGCTCGGTGCACCACCAGAACTCGGTCAGGTTCTCACCCATCCAGGCGAAGACCGGGACGCCCTTGGGCTCGTCGACGGTGCCGTTCGGGCCCACGGCCACGGCGGCGGCGGCGTGGTCCTGGGTCGAGAAGATGTTGCAGGACGCCCAGCGGACCTCGGCGCCGAGGTCCACGAGGGTCTCGATCAGCACGGCCGTCTGGATGGTCATGTGCAGCGAGCCGGTGATGCGCGCGCCCTTGAGCGGGAACTTGCCGGCGTACTCGGTCCGCAGGGACATCAGCCCCGGCATCTCGATCTCGGCCATCTCGATCTCGCGGCGGCCGTAGTCGGCGAGGTTGATGTCGGCGACCTTGTAGTCACCAGCGGTCAGGGTAGTGGTCATGGTTGTTGCTTGGGAAGGAGGCCGGCTGCGCGGCTCGGGTGAAGGAAGCGCAGCGCGCTCCGATTTCGGAAGGTGCGGAAAGAGGCTAGTTCGCGGGGCGGGTACCCCGAACCACGAACAGCGAGAGGTCGCCGGCCTCGCCAGTGGAGGCCGATGGGCGGTAGCGGTCGTCGACCGCGTCGAGGGAGATGTCCACGAAGCCGGCGCGCTCGAAGGCTGCCAGGACGTCGCGGGGCTCGAGGCCGAGGTGTCGATCGCCGAGCTCGGCGTGCATCCAGGACTCGTTGTGAGGGCTGAGCTCGAGGACCACGGCCCGGCCACCGGGGGCCAAGCAGCGGAACATCTCGCGCAGGGCAGTTCCAGGTTCTTCCAAATGGTGCAGCAGGAGCCCGGCCACCAGGCCGTCCAGCTCGCCGTCCCCGATGGGGAGCTCGGTGGAGGAGCCCTGGCGGAATTCGAGGGTCGTGCCGCGGGCTTCGGCGCTCAGGCGCGTGCGCGCCTCGTCGAGCATGCCGGCCGAGGCGTCGACCAGGATCAAGCGCTCGACCTGGCCGAGCAGCGGCCGCGCCATGTAGCCGGTGCCGCAGCCGATGTCGGCGAAGGTCCCGGCCGGCTCGAACAGCTGGAGCAGCGCGCGGCTGCGGCCCATGCCGGTGGTGAAGTCGCCGATGCGGTTGTCCCACTCGCCCGCGAGGCGGTCGAAGAAGGCCGCCTCTCCGGCCTGGCGCGCGGCCAAGACCCGAGCCAGGCGGGCCTGGTCCGAGGCGCGCTCGGGCAGGTGCTCCAGCTCGGAGTCGATGCCCTGCCAGAGGCGCCCGACGAGGTCCTCACGACCGGCGGCCAGGCGCAGGTGGCAGGAGGTGCCGCGGTGGCGCTCGGCGAGGACATCGGCCTCGCGCAGTAGGCGCAGGTGGTTCGACACGCGGCTCTGGGACAGGTCCAGGGCGCGCGCCAGCTCGCCCACCGTGAGCTCGCTCGTCCCGAGGAGGGCGAGGATGCGCAGGCGGGTCGGGTCCCCGAAGAGCTTCAGGGCTGCTGTGAGGTCGAGTTCGGCTACCGGCATAGATTCAACATAGCATCATGTTGCTCTGATGAAGAGTCCTTTCGACCGATTTTCCGGGGGCCCTGAGCCCTGATTTGGAAAAGCGAGGCGCCCGTGCGGAGCCGGGTGCATCCGCGCGGGCGCCCATTGGAGCGGGGCCCGGTGGCCTAGACGGGCAGTTCGAGGGCGTCGACCTCGAGGATGTCGACCTCGAGCTCGCCCGAGGGCAGCTTGAGGTTGGCGGTCTGGCCCTTGCGCTTGCCGAGCATGCCCATGGCGAGCGGCGAGCGGTAGGAGATCACGCCCTCTTCGATGGTGTCCCAGGGGCCGAGGATGCGCATCGTGCGCTCGTCCCCGGACTCGGCCTCGACGAAGCGAACCTTGGTACCGGGGGCGACGACGCCCTCGGGAATGGTCGCGTTCTCGATCAGGCCAGCCTTGGAGACCTCGGCTTCGATCTCGGAGGCGCGCGTGGTCAGGTTGCGCTGCTCCTCGAGGGCCGCGTCCCACTCGGAGTTCTCCGAGAGGTCGCCGTAGCTGGCGGCCCGGCCGATGGCCTCGGCGTTGTTGGGGATCTTGACCTCGAGCAGCTCGCGCAGCTCGGCCTGGCGACGGGCCAGGCCGGACCGCGTGGTCCACAGGGTCTCGCTCTCCCAGAAGGGCCGCTCGCCGGCCTTGAAGATCTCCGGGGCGATCGCGGCGATCACGTGGGTGAAGGCGCGGTCGAGGGTCACGTCGGCGCCGTTCTCGACGATCAGGTGCGCGGTCCGGAGGGCCTCCAGGTCGCAGTCGCGGCACAGGCTGTCGACCAGCTGAGGCTCGCCGCTGGTGAGCAGGGTCACCAGGCGCTTGTGGGCGCGCGCGAGGGGCGAGGAGGCACCGGCCTCGTTCTTGAGGTAGACCGCGAGCTGCAGCATGGCGTGCAGGCGCTGGGCCGAGCTGCTGCCGGCGTTCTCGATCTTGCCCTTCTCCGCGAGCTCGGCCAGGGCGACGAAGGCCTGGGGGTTGCGCATCGGTCGCGCGAGCAGGCCTCGGTAGTGCTCGGTGAGGACATCGAGTCGACCGTCGGCGAGCAGGGCGTCGACGAGCGGGCGGGCCATGCCGGTCGGGGCATGCTTGAGGTTCTTGGCGCCATCGTCGAGCCACTTGTCCTCGCCCATGATCTCCTTGAGCAGGCTCAGGCAGCGCTCTTGATCGCGCATCGCGGTGAACATGCCGAAGAGGTCCCAAAGGGCGGGCACGGCGTTCACGTCCGGATCGTTGAGCGAGTCCTCGGCGAGGCGCTTGAGCGGCTCGGGGGTCTGGCCTCCGGTCTGCTCGCGGATCAGCATCCAGGAAGCGAGGCGGTGGGGCAGTGGCTCGTTCTCCTCTTCGGCTAGCACGCCGAGCACTTCGACGCCGACGTCGGCGAGCTCCTGCTCGACGTTCTTGCCCGAGAGCAGGTCCCGCACGCGGCTGAGGGCGTCGCCCAGGCTCGGGCTGCGCTCGAGCTGGCGGCGCAGGGACTCGGCCGGGTCGGCGGCCTTCGAGAGCAAGCGGATCTGCGCTTTCTGGGCCGTGCCGATGACCTCGAACCACTCGGACTTCTCGGCTTCCTTGCGGGCCTTGCGCCACCAGGCGGTGAAGCCAGGGCCGGCGACGCCGAGCTGCGCCATCGCGTTGCGCAAGAGCGGCACGGTGATGCGCCCGTGGTTGCGGGCGAGGATCGCGCGCACGACCTCGAGCGGGTCCTTCTTGATCAGGTCCTTCAGGCGATCGGGGTCAAGCAGAACGAGGGCGCGCAGGTCGCCCTCTTCCAGCACCTCGAAGATGTCGACGGCGGTGGTGAAGGGGAAGTGGTCGGGGCGACCGTTGGCGAACTTGATGTGGATCTCGCGCGTCTCGAGGTCCACGCGCTGGACCTGGCCGAGGCCCCAGCCCGAGGGGTGGAAGATGACCGCGCCGGGGGCGAAGGCCTTCAGGTTGGCGAAGGCCTCCCAGGCCTTGCGCACGTCGGAGCAGCCCGGAGCGAAGCCGGTGGTCTCGACATACAGGGGCCACCAGGGCTCGTCGGACCAGGCCATCTCGGTAGCCTCGAACAGGAAGTCGCCGAGCTCGCCGGGGCTGCCTCCGCCGAGCAGCGCCTTGCCGATGATCGTCGCGGCGTCCTCAAAGCGAGAGGCGCTCTTCAGCGCCTCGTAGTGTTCCCGGATCAAAGTCATCAATCGAGCGGTCTCCTTCCGCTCGCGTGCCGCTTGGAGTAGCGCGAGCACGGGCTCGATGTCGTGGCCGTCTTCGAGCATGTACTCGGTCCAGGCGTCCTCGAGGTCGAGCCAGCGTTTCTTGTTGAAGAGGTTGAGGAGAGGCATCAGGTGGGCGGTGTCGTCGGGGGGAGTACGTATTTTTGCGCGCAATATGATGCCGAGCATGGCCTCCCAAGGGAAGGGGGGAGTCGGCATCGCCGTGGGATCGTCGGATCAGTCCACGGACAGGAGCGCGCCCTTGAGGTAACGGGAGCGGGGGAAGTCGGGCCGCTGGGGGTGGTCTGCGGGGGCCCCGAGGACCTCCAGGAGGCGGACCTCGCGCTCCGCGCGGCGGGCGGACTTGAAGACCATGCCGAGGAAGGTGGCCAGGTCGAGGGGGCCGGAGCAGCTGAAGGTGGCCAGGATGCCGCCCGAGCGGACGGTCTCGAGGGCCAGGGCGTTCATGTCGCCGTAGGTCTCGAGCCCGTCGTCGATGCTGTTGCGGGTGGCGATGATCTTGTGCGGATCGAGGATCACGACCTCGGGCGCGGGCTCGTGGTTGTCCCGGCGCCCGCGCAGGTAGCGGAAGATGTCGTCGTGGACGAACTCGACGTCGAGCTGGTTGCGCTCGGCCGACCAGACGGCCTTGTCGAGCACCACCTCGTCGAGGTCGACCGCGGTGACGTGGCGCGCGCCGAGGCGCTTGGCCTGCAGCGCGAAGCCGCCAGCGTTGCAGCACAGGTCGAGCACGGCGCGGCCGCGGCTGAGCTCGGCGAGCTTCAGGCGGTTCTCGCGCTGGTCGCAGAACCAGCCGGTCTTGTGGCCGTGACCCGGGTGGACGCGGTGCACGACGCCGCGCTCGGTGAACTCGACGGTCAGGTCCTCGAGCTCGCGGCCGGCGCGCCCATCGGACGCCATCATCAGCGGCTCGCGGTCGTCGAAGCCCTCGCGCCGGACCGCCAGGCGTGCGACCTTGTGGACCACGAGGCGCCCGGGGTACAGCTGGGCCAGGGCCTTCTCGATCTCGCCGCGCAGCTTCCAGAAGCCGAGCGAGTGGTACTCCGCGACGAGCACCTCGCCCAGGCGGTCGAGGATCAGACCGGGCATGTCGTCGCCCTCGGCGTGGATGATGCGGTAGGCATCGGTGCACTCCTCGAGGCGCAGGCCCTTGCGCCGCAGGCGGTCGGCGGCAGCGATCGTGCGCAGGAGGAATTCGGCGGGGCGGTCGAGCTCCTTGCGCCGGCCCCGGCTGATCCAGCGCAGGCGAATGTCCGACCACGGGTTGTAGAGCGCGTGGCCTAGGAACCGGTCGCGGTCGTCGAAGACCTCGACCAAGGAGCCGGGCTCGGGACCATCGCCCGAGGGCTCGTCGACCTCACGGCCGTAGACGTGGGGACCCCTGGGCTCGGCGCCGAGGCGCAGCCAGACCGCTTCGTGGGAGGAGCTCATTCCGGGGAGGGTAACAAGGAGGCGGCCACGCTCCGCCTGCTGTGGGCCGCTTCCTTCACGTCGTTCGGTCCAACTTCCCTGCTTCGGGATTGCGAGCGAGCGGGCCCACGGGCTGACCCTCGCCGCCCGAAGCGTTACCCTCTTGGCCGCCCGAGCCGCGCGCACCCGGCGCTGCGGTTGTGTCCTCCCTCCCTCGGGCCACCTAGATGCTTCCATGACGCTTCCACTCCTTGCCGATCTGACCGCCCTCGTCGGCGGCACCGTCCTGACCATGGCCGGTGCCCCCGAGGGACCTGCCACGCCCGAGACCCTGACCGCCACGGTGGCCACGGTCCTGATCCAGGACGGCCTGATCCTCGAGATCGGGCCCGACCTCGAGCTGCCCCCCGGGACCAACGAGATCGACATGACCGGGCGCTTCGTGATGCCCGGCCTGATCGACGGCTTCGTGCAGTTCGACGGCGACCACGACGTCCTGTACACCGCCGCGGGCATCACCACCGTGCGCGACATGGGGGGCGACCGCGGACGGCTCTTGCTGCAGCGCTCGAACCGCGATCGCGTGCCGGGCCCCAAGCTGCTCACGGCCGGCACGGTGATCGGCGGCCAGCCCGCGGTCAGTCCCGAGGCGGCGACCTTCAGCACCGCCGTCGATGCCGAGCGCTACCTGCCGATCCTCTTCGCCGAGCAGGTCGACTTCCTGTCGCTCTACTCGAACCTCGGCGCCGAGCCGTGGAAGCGGACGATCGAGCTCGCCCACGAGAACGGGCTCGAGGTCTGGGGACCGGTCGGCCGCGCGCTGCCCTTCCCCGAGGCGGTGGCCGCTGGTCAGGACGGGTTCCTATACATGGACTCGCTGCTCCCGATCTTCGAGAGCGAGGCCGAGGACGGCAGCCTCTACACCGAGCAGGTCGGCTGGGAGATCGTCCAGGTCCCGGCCTTCAAGAAGCACATCAGCGCGCTCGCCGAGAGCGGCGCGGCCTTCACGCCGATGCTGCGCGCCACGGCCCAGCGCACCGACCCGATCCTCGAGCCCGAGGCTACGGTCGAGCGCTACCTGCGCTACCTCGCGGCGCACTACGCGGGCTGGTGGATGGGCGAGCGCGACATGCGGATGCGCATCGCCGCGGAGAACGAGGGCTTCCTGGCCACCGGCGAGCGCGTCGTCAAGAAGCAGCTCGGCGTGCTGAAGAGGCTCGACGAGGCCGGCGTCCCCCTGGTCCCCGGCAGCGGCTCGCCGCACCCCTGGCTGATGCCCGGTGTCGGCCTGGTCGAGGAGCTCGAGCTGTGGCAGGCAGCGGGTCTCGCGCCCGAACGCGTGCTGCGCGCGGTGACCGTCGAGGCCGCCGAGGAGCTTGGCCTCAGCGGACGCGGCGTGCTGGCCCCCGGCGCGGTCGCGGACCTGATCGGCCTCGACGCGGACCCGCGGCTCGACATCGCCAACCTGCGCAACCCGAGCCTGGTGGTCATGCGCGGCGAGGTGCTCGATCGCGTGCTGCTCGACGAGCTGGTGACCGAGCTGCTGAACACCATGGCCGAGCGCCACATGGCCGAGGTGCGTCCGCTCGAGGTCGCCGAGCCCGACCACCCCGCCGGGCAGATCGTGATGCAGGGCTTCGTCGAGAGTCGCGCCAACGGCATCCGCGTCTCGGCCGAGCGCTGGTCCGTGGTGCGCGAGCCCGACGGCACGATCGCCTTCTGCGGGCGCGTCATCACGCCGCCCGACGAGACCTTCATCGGCAGCGACCTGAACGTCATCCAGCGCGTGCGCGACGGTCGGCTAACCGGCTTCCAGGTCGCCCTCGACCAGGCCGGCAGCGAGCTGATGATGACCGGGCTCTGGGTCGGAGAACGCTTCAACCTCGAGCGCCGGCTCGACTCGGTCTTCGTCGACACCAAGCGCGCGACCGAGCGCTTCGTGACCATCGACGTGGGCAGCGTGACCAGCGCCATGGTGCTCGGGCACCTGCAGCGCACCGGCAGCATGCCGGCGCTCAAGCTGCACGAGGACTTCGAGCCCGAGGTCGTCACCTGGCAGCTGGAGATCGCGCCCTCCCTCGTTCACCTCGTGCGCACCTCGACCGGCGGGATGGGCTTCGACTTCGACGAGTCTGGCGCGGTCAAGAACCTCAAGCTGCAGCTCGGCGGCCAGGAGCTGGACCTCAAGCGCCTCGAGAAGACCACCTTCGGTGGGCCCGGCCTGCCCGTGCCCGCCAAGGCACCGACCCTCTCGCCGCCCCCCGGCGCCGGGACTCCCCCGAGCGGCCAGTAGCGCGCCTCCTCACCACCAAAGCTCGTGCAGCGGCCCCACACCACGCCCCGCAACCAGGACACCCCGGTCGCGGCACCCGACGAGTTCCAGCCCCTCAAGCTGGGCAAGCTCGAGGTCTGGCCGCCGGTCGTGCTGGCGCCCATGGCCGGGGTCACCAACCCGCCCTTCCGCAGCATCTGCCGCGAGAACGGGGCGCCCCTGTGCGTCTCCGAGATGATCACCGCGCGGGCCTGGCTGCGCGCGAACCGTCTGACTCACCTGCTGGCCCAGCCCGAGCCGGGCGAGTCCCCGCGCTCGGTCCAGATCTACTCCGCCGATCCGGACGAGGTGCGCGAATTCGTCAAGCGACTCGTCGCCGGGGATGCGCCCGAGATCGACGGGATCGAGACCTGCAAGCAGCCCGTCGACCACGTGGACCTGAACTTCGGCTGCCCGGTGCCCAAGGTCACGCGGGCCGGCGGCGGCAGCGCGATCCCGGTCAAGGCGCGGCTCTTGGCGCGCATCGTGCGCGCTGCGGTCGAGGCCGCCGGCGACGTGCCGGTCACGATCAAGGTGCGCAAGGGCATCTCCGATGAGCTCTTGACCTGGCAGGACTCGGGCCGGGTCGCCCAAGAGGAGGGCGCCGCCGCGATCACCCTGCACGGGCGCACCGCGGGCGAGCTCTACAGCGGGAAGGCGGACTGGGAGGTGATCGGCGAGCTGGTCCAGCTGGTCGACATCCCGGTGCTCGGCAACGGCGATGTCTGGGAGGCCTTCGACGCCCTGCGCTTGATGCGCCAGACCGGCTGCGCCGGGGTCGTGGTCGGCCGTGCCTGCCTCGGTCGGCCGTGGCTGTTCCGCGAGCTCGCCGATGTCTTCGACGGCAAGGAGCCGGGCCCGCCGCCGACGGTGACCGAGATCCGTGCCCTGATGGACCGCCATGCGCGCGCGCTGATGGGCTTCTTCGGCCCGGACATGGGCATGCGCCAGATGCGCAAGTGGGGGGCCTGGTACACCAAGGGCCTCAGCGGCTCGGCGGCCACGCGCTCGGCGCTCGTGCGCGTCGAGAGCCTCGAGGAGATGCACGCCGCCCTCGCGCTGCTCGACCAGGACGAGCGCCTGCCCCTGCGCGCCCTCGAGGCGAACCGTGCCAAGGGCGGGCGGCGCCAGAAGGTGGTGCTGCCCGAGGGGTACCTCGAAGACCGCGACGACGACACGCCTCCCAAAGGACCGATCTCGGACGCCGAGATGGCCGCCTGGGAGAAGGCGCTCGGGGGCGGCTGAGCGATGGCCGCAGTTCCAGAGCGCGACCTGGTCGTGGTGGGGGCCGGGGCTGCCGGCAGCTGGGCTGCCTGGCGGGCCGCCGCTGCCGGTGTCCCCGACGTGCTGCTGCTCGAGAAGACCCCACGCCTCGGGACCAAGATCCTGGCCAGCGGCGGAAGTCGCTGCAACCTGACCACGACCCTCGGCCCCGACGACGCGGGGCGCTTGTTCCGCGACAAGGGCGCGCGCTTCTTGCGGCGCGCCTTCCGCGGGCTGCCGCCGCTCGAGGTGCGCGAGCTCTTCGACGAGCTCGGCGTGGCCACCGAAGAGGCACCGCTCGAGAAGGTGTTCCCCTCGAGCGGCTCGGCCCGCGAGGTGCGCGACGCCTTGCAGTCGGCCGTGCTCGCGGCGGGCGTCGAGCTGCGCACGGGGGCCGCGGTCGAGCGCTTCGTCGAGCTCGCGAGCGAGGTCTCCGGCACAAGCGCCGATCCCTGGGCATCGGCCAAGGCGGCCAGGGCGCCCTCGACGAACGCGGAAGAGGTGGCGGACCGCTCCGCCGCGCGCTTCGAGCTGCACCTCGCTACGGGCGACGTGCTGCGCTGCCGCCGGCTGGTGCTGGCCAGCGGCGGACGCAGCTACGCCTCCACGGGCACGACCGGCGACGGCTACGGCTGGCTCGAGTCCCTGGGGCTCGAGGTCACGCCGACCCTGCCGGCGCTGGTGCCCCTGGCCTCGCCGGCGGCCTGGGTCCATGACCTCAGCGGCATCGCGCTCCAGGGGGCCGAGTCGCGGCTGCTCGACCAGCGCGGCAAGGAGGTCGCGCGCCGCGAGCGCCCGCTGCTCTTCACCCACGCGGGCCTCTCGGGCCCGGGGCCGATGGACCTGTCAGTGCACGTGGCCAAGGAGGTCCACGAGCGCGGCGGCCCAGTCTGCTGGAGCCTCAAGGTCGACCCCTTTCCGACCATCGATCGGGACCAGCTGCGGGACATCCTGGTGGCCGGCGCGGGCCGCGGTGGTGCACCGCGCTTGCTGCGGATCTTGACCGATGGACTCGCCCCCCTGCTCCGGGTGGCTGGGCTCGAGCCGATCCCCAAGCGCCTGCTGGCCGCCTTCCTGGCCCAGGCGGGCCTGGCCGAGGACGCGGGGCACCAGTCACTCGGGCGCGCCAAGCGCCATGAGCTGATCGAGGCGCTCAAGGGGCTCGAGGTGCCGATCTCGGGCACGCTCGGGTTCGACCAGGCCGAGGTGACCACGGGCGGCCTGGCCCTACGCCATGTGGACTCGGGCTCTTGCCGCGTGCGTGGTCACCCGGGGCTCTTCGTGATCGGCGAGCTGCTCGACCTCGACGGGCCGATCGGCGGGCTCAACTTCCAGAGCGCCTTCGCCACGGCGGAGGCCTGCGCGAAGGCCCTAGTCCAGGGCGCGACGTAGAGCGCCGGCCGCGGCCTCGCGGATCTTGGCGCGCCCACGGATCAGGTCGTCGCGCCGGGCGTTGCCTTCGTCCCAGGTGTCGTCGCCGCCCGCCTTCGCCGTTGCCAGGGCGAACTCCGCGATCGCGTCGCCGTGCTCTTCGAAGGTCGCGACCCACTCGTCGACGTCCTCCATGGTCGCGGCGAGGGCCTGCATGGAGTTGCGCGGCACGTTCCAGCCGCCGGGAAGGTTGGGCGCCCCTTGGAGCCAGTAGGCCGCCGTGGCCTCGGCACCGCGGCGATGGTCGCGCAGCTCGCTGAGGGACTTGGCCATGCGCCCGTACCAGTCCTTGCGCATCGAGTCATTCAGCTTCTCGGGCAGGGTGGTGGCGTGGATCAGCTTGGCAAAGGCGCGCAGGTCGACATCAGGGACGTCGAGCGGGATCTGGTGGGACCAGACGTCGAACAGGCTGATGCCGACATAGCTCTTGGCCTCGAGGTCGGCGTAGTCGTGGCTGAAGAAGTCGGCCAGCTCGGCGTGGGGCCGGGCCCGGTCCAGCCGCTTGACCAAGAGGGCCTCGGCCAGGTCCTGGTCAGGGGGGAAGCCAAGGAGCGCGGTCTTGAGCGCCGCCGGCAGGCGGCGCTCTTCGGCGGCTTCCTCGTCCACGAGCCGCAGCTCGCCGCTGACGAAGTCGTAGACGTAGCGCTGGGGCAGGGCGCGGGTCAGGCCCTCGTCGATCAAGGACTCGGAGAGCTTCTTCCACTTCGAGGAGCTCGGCTTGACGGGCTTGCGGGTCTTGCCCGGCGGATAGAGCTCGGGATCGAAGGCCGCCCGCGCCTCCAGGAGCGGCAGCTTCGCCGGCTCGTCGGGGGCGATCCGCAAGAGGTCCGCCACGAGCTCAGCCTGGGGCGCACCACACTCGGCGATGGACTTCATCAGGTCCGCGAAGAGCCGCTGCTCGCGGTCGCCCTTCCAGCGCGAGACCTCGCGCAGCTCCTTCTTGAAGGAGTCGAGCTCGAAGTCGACGACAGGTGGAGGGGGGTCATCTTGACCGGTGCTCGCCGAGGGGCAGGCACCCAAGGCGGCCAGGCCGGCGAGGGCCAGGCCAGCGAGGCGCTGGATGCTCAAGCGCCGGCCTCGTCGGATCGGGGAGCGGGCTTGGGCTCCGGCTCGGGGGGCAGCTCGGTTCGATCGAAGGCGCCGAACTCGGTCAGCACCCAGACCAGGGTGTTCTTGGTCCGCCAGCGGTCCGCCTCGAGGTAGTCGAGCCGCACCTGACCCGCCTCGCGGAACGGCTTCTTGCGGGCGATGCGGCTGGTCAGATCCTTGAGGTAATCCTCCCAGTCGTCGGCCTTGGGCAGGTCCTCGAGGAGCGCTGCCGGGTCGCTGCCGAACTCGTCCCAGAGCCCGTTGAAGGCCAGGTTGTTGGGCTTATAGAGGTCGCTGGGGACCGCCTTGCCGCGCAGGTAGCTGGCCGCGAGGGCCTCGCGCAGCTGGCGGTGGTGCTTGGCATCGACGAGCACGTCGCCGACCTGGGCGTAGAGCTTCTTGTGCTGGCTGGTGGGGATCGGCGCCTTCCACTTCTTCCACTCGTCCCAGAGGTCGTGGACGATGCCGAGCACGTCGACGTCGGGCATCTCGATCTCCTGGCCCGAGCACCACGCATCGTAGAGAGTGATGTTCGGGAAGAGGTTCCCGTTGCGGTCCGTGTAGGCGTGGCCGAAGGCGGCGAGGGCCTGGCGCTGGCTGCCGTCGTCGAGGCGCTGTTGGAGCATGGCCTCGGCCAGGTCGATCAGCGGCGGCAGCCCGAGCATGGCGTTCTCGAAGAGCAGCTCGGGGTCGCGCTCGTCACCGATGCGTAGGATCGCGCCCGAGGCCCAGTCGTAGCGCCAGGCGCGTCGCAGGGGGTCGGCGTCGAACCGGCCCACGAGTCGCTCGTACTCCTTCTCGGCCTTGGAGCTGCTGGCATCGAGGCGCTTGCGCTTGATCGGCTGGGCCGGGGCGTGCTCGGCCGGGTCGTAAAAGGGCAGCGGCTGGGGCTCGGGGAACAGCCCGCGATCGACCTCGGACGTGTCGAGCAGGTACTGGATCAGCTTGCCCTGGTAGGTCTCGAGGTAGCCGACCTCCGCGCGGAACCACTCGGTGACCTCGGCCTGCTCGTCGGGCCGCAGGTAGGACCAGGCCTCGCGGATGCGCTCGTCGGCGGGCAGCTCGGGGGCGTCCTGGGCGAAGCCGAGGGCGGGCAGGGCGCACAGGGTGAGTGTGGCTGCGAAGGTGGAGGTCTTCATGGTCCTCAGAATACGAGGGGGACGCGGGGGAGTGAGCGCCCTATCGGACCGGCAGCCGCAGGTTACTCCGAGGCGCCGCCGCCACGCTTGCGGCGGCGGGGGCGTCGGCTACGCCGCCGGCGACCCTTCTTGCGCAGGGCGGCCAGGGCGTCGGGGCTAGCCTTGGCGGTCTCGGCCCGGGCGGCGGCCCAGGCCTCGTACATGGCCCAACCCTGGCCCCAGGCAGCCGAGCGCAGGCGGTACAGGTCGAGGGCGTCGTCGAAGCCGTCGGTGGTCGTGAAGACCAGGGACCGCGGGTCGCTCCCGGGGCGCTTCTTGAAGCGCTCTTGGTCCACGATCATGCGCCGGGTGGTGATGAAGGTGCGCCGCGGCAAGCGGCTGTCCTGGACGAGCGGCTCGAGCACGTCGGAGACCACGTCGAAGACGTCGTTGGGCTCGCCCGGCAGGGTGCGCGTCTCGGGGTCGAGCTCGCGCTCGACGACGCGCAGGTACATGACCGCGAGGCACAGGGCGCGCGAGGGCTCGCGGCCGGCGTGGACGTCGGCGTCGAGGGCCTCGAGCAGGCGCCAGTAGTTGTCAGCGCGGTCATGGGCGACCGGGTCGGGATCGTCACGCTTGCCGATGTAGGCGTCGATCTCGGGCATCAGCACCGCCAAGGCGCCGCTGGCGCGCATCATGCGGAAGGCACCGAGGGCGGTCCCGGAGACGCAGAGGCGCATGATCTCTTCGAGCACTCGCGGTGGCGCAGCGCGCTCGAGCTCGCCCGAGTTCTCGCACATCGCCTTCCAAGTGGAGTCGTCGATGCGGAAGCCGATGCGGGTGGCGAACTTGATCGCGCGCAGGATTCGCACGGGGTCCTCGGCCATGCGGACGGTCGGATCGCCGATCGTTCGCAGGAGCCCCGCTTCCACGTCGGCGAGACCACCGACGTAGTCGTGGATCACGTTCTCGATCGGGTCGAAGAACAGGCCGTTGATCGTGAAGTCCCGCCGGCGTGCATCTTCGGCGGCGGTTCCGAAGGCGTTGTCGTCGGTGATCAAGAGGTCGTCGCCCTCGCCGTTGTCCTCGGGCCGCGGCGCTGCGCGGAAGGTCGACGTCTCGAGGATGTGGTCCCCATAGAAGATGTGGGCGAGCTTGAACCGGCGACCGATGATGCGCGCGTTGCGGAACAAGCGCCGGATGTGGCGCGGGTGCGCCGCTGTCGCGATGTCGAAGTCCTTCGGGGTGCGGCCAAGGAGGAGATCGCGCACGCAGCCGCCGACGAGGTAGGCCTCATGGCCCTGACGGCTCAGGCGTGAGATCACACGCAGGGCGTCCTGGTGGACATGCTTGCGGGGGAATTCGTCCGCCGGAACGGTGAGCGGCTGCTCCTGCTCGGCGGGCTGCGGGGCTGGCGCCTGCTTCGCACTGCGCTCGGTCCAAGGGTTCTTGGCCTTGGACCGGCCGCTGGACGGCTCCTGCTTGCCGGGTCCCGGGGCGTCTCGTCGGTTGCTGCGGTTGCTATCCATATTAGACGCACGAACATAACCCAGGGATGGGTGCCTCGCGACGCTCAAGATAAGGGAACGAAGAAGTCCGGCGGGTGCGCCTTGCCTCCTCCTCCGGCAGGGGATACCCTTCCCGCCCTTGGATAGGGCAGTAGCTCCAA
Source organism: Planctomycetota bacterium (assembly GCA_029212845.1). Classification (GTDB taxonomy): domain Bacteria; phylum Planctomycetota; class UBA1135; order UBA1135; genus JARGPD01. The sequence goes on along the minus strand of JARGPD010000008.1, from coordinate 1,076 downwards.
TTGGTTAGAGCGACTGATTCCAAATCAGTAGGTTCGGGGTTCGAGTCCCTGCTGCCCTGCCACTCCGAGATCGCGCCCGCCCATGACCTTGCCCGCAGATCCTCCCGCAGACGATCCCGAGGAGCCCCAGGCTCCCGAAGCCGAGCAGGCGGTGGAGGAAGAGGAGGAGCTGCTCTACGCGGACCAGCCGATCCCGAGCCTGGACGAGCTGCGCGCGGCGATGGACTGGGCCTTCGAGGTCGAGGACGTGACGCCCGAGCTCTTGGATCGGTTCGCCCTGCACGCTCGCATGGTGCTGGATGGCAACCGCAGGATGAACCTGACGGCGATCCTCGACCCGCGTGAGCTTGCCGCCAAGCAATACCTGGACTCCTGGCGCACGACCCAGTTCCTGCCGATCTTCGGGCGCACGGTGCTGGATCTCGGCAGCGGCGCTGGCTTCCCGGCCATGCCGATGGCGATCGCCGAGCCCGAGACCAAGTTCGTCGCCCTCGACCTCTTGCCCTCGCGCGCCGACTTCCTCGATGAGTGCGCCGGCGAGCTCGAGCTCACGAACCTCGAGGTCGTCTGCTCGAAGGGCGAGGACTTCCTCGTCAAGCGGCGCGTGGACATCGTCGTCGCTCGCAACCTCTCCTCGGTGCGCGAGAACGTGCGCCTCCTGCGCAAGGTCCGCCAGAGCATGCACGACCTGGTCATGCTCAAGGGCAAGTCCTGGTCACGCGAGCTGCGCGCCGGCGAGCGTGAAGCCGAGCGCCTCGGCTTCCGCTTCGACACGGTCTGGGAGCACGAGCTGCCCGGTGACATGGGTCAGCGCGCGATCCTGATCTATCGCGCCCCGGGCGGGGCGGGGCGGTAGACGCTCTGCTGCCGCGGGGCAAGTGGCTGCGGTGGGCTCGCTCTGTTGCCGCGGGGCAAGTGGCTGCGGTGGGCTCGCTCTGTTGCCGCGGGGCAAGCGCCTGCGGCGGGCTCGCTCTGTTGCCTCGGGGGGCTTGTGGGTGGTGCATGGGGTTGGGCTTGGGTCGGTCCGCAATGAAGGGGGACCTGCGGTCGGCTTTCGCTCGGCCTTCGCGCGAGGG
>JARGPD010000182.1:449-8049 GCA_029212845.1 Planctomycetota bacterium | reverse complement strand
CCATCTGCAGCTCGAAGGTCGCGCCGACGCTGCTCCGCAGGCAGCCTCAACCTCCGACTCGACCTTCAACTCGACCTTCAACTCTGGCGGCGCGGGGCGGCGAGGGGAGTGCGAGGGGAGTGCGCGGGGAGTCGAGGGGAGTCGAGGGGAGTGCGAGGGGAGTGCGAGGGGAGTGCGAGGGGGTTGCGATGGGTCGGAGTGAGGTCGGAGATGCGCCGACGGTACCGCATCAAAACGGCGGGGCCGGGCCGGCCGAAGGGAAGCGTTTCGCTCGCCCGACGCGTGGGCCGGCCGGCGTGGCCCCGCCGTTTTGATGCGGTACCGGTGGCGCATCTCCGAGGCTGGGGCTGGGGCTGCCCTGGGGAATGGGAAGCGCCGCCTGGTCCTGGGACCGGGCGGCGCTTGGGATCGAGGCTGCCTTGGGCAGCCCCTTCGCTGGGGCCCTGCTACAGGGTCACGGTCAGGGAGCTGACGCCGGACTTCGAGTCGTAGGTGCCGGTGAACAGGTCGAGGGTCACCATCTGCAGCTCGAAGGTCGCGCCGGCGAAGCCCGCGGGGATCGCGGGTAGGCCCCAGGGAGCCGAACCGTCGGGACCCAGGAAGGCGATCTTCAGGAAGCTCAGGTTGGGCCAGATATCGAGGCTACCGCCCGAGGGCAGGGGCATCGGAACCGGCACGCCCGGGTCGTTCAGGAGGCCGATCGCCAGGTCCCCGGGGCGCCCCCAGAGGGTCACGGTCGGGACCGTGGTCTCGGCCACGCTGCCGTCGATCTCTCCGTTGACCTCGATCACCGTCTCGAAGAGCAGGTGGTCGGTGTCGCCGGCGAGGTTGTACCAGGTGCTCGAGCCGCCCGAGGTCCACTCGGCGGTGGTCTCGAAGGCCGTTGTCGACGAGCCCATCCCGAAGCGACGCAGGTTGTCCTGCTGGCCCGAGTGGGGAGACTCGGCCATCAGCTCGTGGACCTGCACCGGCGAGACGCCGGGCTGAACGTCGACGCGGAAGAAGGTGTTGAAGCCACCGGGCGCCGAGCGATGGGTCACCGGACGCACGCCCACGAAGTGGTTCGTGAGGACCTGATCGTTGCGCAGGACCGAGACGCCCTCGCTGTCGTTGGCGGTGACGATGTCGAGGTCGCCGTCGTTGTCGACGTCGAGCAGCACGCTCACGCGGCCGCGGCTGCCGGTGCCCAGCCCAAGGTCCAAGGCTCGGTCGACGAACTGACCGGTGCCGTCGTTCTCGAACATCGTGTCCGGCACGACCGTCGGGATCGGGAACTGGTAGTTCGAGAAGAGGTCCGACCCGGTGATGTGCAGGTCCACGTCCATGTCGTAGTCCAGGTCGAAGGTCATCGCGCCCCAGTTGTTGTTGAGGTTCGTGCCGTTCGCCGTCGGGCCGACCAGGATCTTGCCGTTCTCCGCGCCCGAGCCAACGATGCCCTGGGTGAAGGTGCCCCCGGCCGAGCCGAACAGCAGCGAGTTCTGTCCGACGCTGGTCGAGTAGACGTCCAGGTAGGTGTCCCCGTTGAAGTCCGCGGCCGCGGCCCCCATCGAGAACTCGCGCACGTCGAAGCCGTTGGTGGCCGCGATCTCGGTGAAGACCCCCGACCCGTCGTTGTCGAACAGCGCGTTGGGGTCGGCGAAGGCGCCGAAGTCCTGGTGCGAGCTCAGGTCGAGGTCGCCGTCCCGGTCGTGGTCGAAGAAGAAGCCCGCCAGGGTCTGCAGGGGGTTTTCGATGCCTGCCGCGGCGCCGCTGTCGAGGAACAGCGGGAAGGTCGGGTCCAGGGGCTGGAACTGGCCCTCGGCGTACTGGTTCAGGAACAGGCGGTTGCGGAAGGCGGTGTGCTGGTAGTTGTAGTTCCAGACCTGCACGTAGGTCCCGAAGAACAGGTCGAGGTCCCCATCGTCATCCACGTCCGCGAGGCGTGGGATGATGCCCCAGACCGTCTCTTCTTGGGGAATCGGCCCCTGGGGCGTGCTGGAGAAGGTGCCGTCGCCGTTGTTGCGGAAGATCGTGAAGCGCGCCTTGCGGTGGACCACGACGAGGTCGTTGTCGCCGTCGTCGTCCACGTCGCCCCAGGCCGCGCCGTAGCTGCGGACGCCCGGGTCGCCCCCGACACCGGCCGTGGCGGTCACGTCGGTGAAGCTGCCGTCCCCGTTGTTCTGCATCAGGATGTTGCCCGCGCCCGGATAATCGATCTCGATCCCCGTGCCCTCGAAGCGCATCCGATCCCCCACCGGGTCGGTCAGGAAGAGGTCGGTCAGGCCGTCGTTGTTGTAGTCGAACGCTGCCATGCCGCAGCCGATCGAGCCCGAGCCGTGCAGCATGATCTTGCCGAGGTCGTGCTGGCCCGAGATGTCGCGGAAGGCCTTGCCCGTGCGGTCGGTGACCCAGAAGTCGATGTCCTCGTCGAAGAAGATCAGCGCCGCACCGGAGTGGACGTAGACCTCCATGTGGTAGATGCCCTCTTGGATCGGCTGCGGGAAGGGCGCCTGGTCCAGGGGGAAGGTGAAGGTCATTCCGTCGGGGTCGACGGGCGAGCTGTACGAGAAGTCGCCCGGGGGAATCGAGTAGGTGATCGAGTCGATCCCCGGCCCGCCCATGGGCAGGTCCACTACGGCCCCGTCCGGCAGGGTCATCTTCGCCGAGACCGTCGCGGTGCCGACCGCCAGGGTGTTGTTCAGCACGTCCATCTGGAACGCGATCTCGCCCGGATTCCCCACCGGGTCGACCACATCCACGGTGCGCTGGATCGGGTGCACGATCGCGACCGCATCATGGGGCTGCAGGCCCGCGGGCTGGAACACCAGGCTCAGCGAGTGGTCCGGCGTGCCGAGGGTGCTGCCTGGGTAGTACAGGTCCACGTAGTTGACGCCCGGGTCGAACCACTTGGCGCGACCCGCGAAGCTGCCGATGCCGGTCAGCTCGTCCCAGCTGACCTCGTAGTCCCAGCCGAGGCCGGGTCCGGTCGGGTCCAGCACGCCGTCGCTGGTCAGGGCCGGGCACATGGTCCCGTCCGAGTAGCGCGTGCGGATGTAGATCGTGTCGAAGGGCGCCGGACCTGGGGTCCCGATGATCAGCCCCTCGATCGGAGCGCTCGGGATGCTCGACTGGGAGCCGGGGGGCGGGTTCGTGATCGCGATTGACTGGGCGGACGCCAGGGCCGAGAGGCCCAGAACCAGGACCGAAGAGAGCAAACGGAGGGGCAGAACCATGAGATGCGAGGGGGCAGCTTCGTAGGGGCCGAAGGGAGGGACGGTGGCGAGACGTGGGCCGACGTCTCACATGTATCACGGCATTCCTCGGCCGAATGGGACGAAGAGCTTGGGAAATTTTGGCCAAGAGCCTCACCGAAGCCCTCCCAAGGCCCTTCAGGGCGCCCCCCCCGGGCCCCGATAAAGAGGCAGCCCACCATGCACACCCCCAAGGACCCCCCATCGCCACCGGCTGAACCGGACTCGCTCCTGCGCCAGCTCCAGGTCCGGGCGGCCTCCACGGACCTGCCGGCCGCCCTTCGTACCTCCGTCGAACACGAGCTGCGGCACCTGGCGGCGATCCCGGCCGGCTCGGACCAGGCCACCCGCTCGCGCGCGTGGCTCGGGTGGGTCCTCGAGCTGCCGATCGGCCCCAACCAGCCCCCGCCGAGGAGCCTGTCCTTCGACTCCGTCGTGCGCCAGCTCGACCGCTCCCTCGCGGGCCTGCACGAGGTCAAGCAGCGCATCGTCGAGCACCTCGCCGTGCGCAAGCTCGGCGGCCACGGCCGCGGCACCGTGCTGTGCTTCGTTGGCCCGCCCGGCACCGGCAAGACCAGCATGGGCCGCGCCATCGCCGCCGCCCTCGGCCGCGAGCTGATCGAGATCAACGCCGGCGCCCTAGCCCGCGAGTCCGACCTCTGCGGCACGCCCCACCACCTGGCCTCGGCCCAGCCCGGCGCGATCCTGGCCGGCATCCACCGCTCGGGCTCGGCGCGCACGGTGCTGCTCGTCGACGAGATCGACAACATCGCCTTCGGCTCCAGCGGCGACTCCGCCGGCGCCCTCGCCCGGGTGCTCGACCGCGACCAGAACGACGAATTCCACGACCGCTACCTCGGCCAGCCCTACGACCTCTCGGGCTGCGTCTTCCTCGCCACCGCCAGCGAACCCGAGGCCATCCCGCCGCGGCTCCTGGACCGGCTCGAGATCATCGAGTTCGGCAGCTACACCGAGGACGAGAAGGTCGCCATCGCCCGCGGCCACCTGATCCCGCGCGCGCGCTCCTGGGCCGGGCTCGAGCCCGGGCAGCTGCGCATCAGCCCCGCCGCCCTGCGCGGCCTGATCCGCCAGTACACGAGCGAGCCCGGCATCCGCGGCCTCGGTCGCCAGCTCGAAGCCCTCGCCCGCAAGGCCGCCCTCGCCGTCGTCACCGAAGAGCGCAGCCTCTCGATCCGCCGCGAGGACCTGTTCGACCTGCTCGGCGCGAGCCTCGCCGACGACGAGATCTCGCGCCGCCGCCCGGCGGTCGGCATCGCCAGCGGCCTGGCCTGGACCACCGCGGGCGGCACCCTGCTGCCGGTCGAGGCGGTCTTCATGCCCGGCGGAGGGCGCACGATCCTCACCGGCGGGGTCGGCGACACGATGCGCGAGTCGGTCCAGACCGCGATCACCTTCGTCCGCACGCGGCTCGAGGACATCGGCCTCGAGCCCACGGTGCTCGAGGGCCTCGACGTGCACCTGCACTTCCCCTCCACCGCCGTGCCCAAGGACGGGCCGTCGGGCGGCCTGGCCATCGCCGCCAGCCTGATCTCGCTGCTCGCCAACGTCCCCGTGCGCAACGACATCGCCATGACCGGCGAGATCACCCTGCACGGCGAGCTGCTGCCCGTCGGTGGCATCCGCGAGAAGATCCTGGCCGCCCTGCGCCTCGGCTACCGCGAGGTGATCGTGCCCGAGCGCAACGCCGAGGACGTGCGCCGCCTGCCCCCCGGCACCCTCGACGAGATCGAGGTGCACCTGCTCTCCTCCGCCGACCGCGCGATCGAGGTCGCCCTCGAAGAGCCCGAGGACGACGGCCGCGCCTCGCGCCGCGCGCCGCGGCCCCTCGGACCGCTCGCCGCCAAGCACCGCGCGGGTTGACTCCCCCGGCCCGCCCCCCGAAGATGGCCCTCCCATGACTCTCAAGCTGCTGCTGCTCCTGCCCCCCGTCCTGTCCCTCGGCCTCACGCTCCAGGATCCGGTCGAGGGTCCGGTCGAGCCCGGGGTCGAGCGCGACCCGGTCACCGAGCTCGAGACCGAGTACTTCGCCCTCGCCGACCACGACGCCAACGGCAGCCTGACCTTTCGCGAGGCCGCGGCCTCGATGGGCCTCTCCCGCGACGGCTTCGCGCAGTACGACAAGGACCGTGACGGCCTGATCTCCGAGGCCGAATTCCGCACGCGCATGCGCACCCTGCTCGAGCGCACCGGCACCTTCCAGAAGCCGATCCCCAAGGACAAGCAGGTCCAGCCCGAGGGGGCCGAGCCCGCCCCGACCGGCCCCACGCCGGAGTCCTTCGTCGGCCTGTACGACGCGGACGTCGACGGGCGCCTCGGCCCGGCCGAGCTCGCCAAGGCGGCCGGCGCCCTGGGCCTGGGCAAGCTGGACCCCGCGCTGATCCTCGGTCAGCTGGACAAGGACAAGAGCGGCTTCGTCGAGCCGCTCGAGCTGGCCGAAGTCCTCGCGCTGCTCGAGGAGCTGGACGCCGCGGGCCTGGCGCCGAGCCTTCCGACGGCCGAGTCGATCGAGGAGCTCTTCGGCGGGGCCGAGGAGCGTCCCGTGTACCTGGGCTCGACCCCGCGTCCGCCGGTCATCAAGGGACCGGTGCGCCCCTACCGGCGCCTCGACCTCGACGACGACGGGCTGATCGAGATCGAGGACCTCAACCGCCTCGTGCGCTCGTCCCACTCGCGCCTGCGTCCCTCGGCGGTCCTCGCCGGCTTCGACCTCGACGGGGATGGCGTCGTCGACCGCGAGGAGTTCGAGGCCTCCTTCGACGGCTGAGGCCCGGTCTCCTGTAGGGCTCGCGCAAAAGCGACCCACCGCTTCCCACGAGGTGGGGCTAGTCCCTATCCTTCCGGCTTCCCTTCCCCCGCAGGGCGACCCCACCGATGTCGGTGTGCCTAGCCCGCACCCATCTGGAAGCTTGAGATGATCATGTACCAGCGCTTTGCCGCCCTGGCGTTCGGGCTCGTTGCAGCCTGCGCCTCCACCACGCCCGTCACCAACGTCGCCTTCGAGGGTACCCCGCCCTCGCGCGACTTCCGCTTCACCTACCAGACGGAGCTGCCCGCGGCGAACGCCGGCGACGAGCTGCGCCTCTGGCTGCCGATCCCGGTCAACACCGCGGAGCAGAGGATCAGCAACCTCGAGATCGAGTCCACCCACGACTACGTGGTCAACGACCTCGTCGAGGGCACCGGCCGCTCGCTGTTCGTCGAGTCCGTCGGCGAGCCGATCGCCGTCACGATCTCCTACGACGTGCATCGCAAGGCGACCGCCGGTGGCAGCTCCGCTAGCGCCACCGAGCTGGCCGAGGCGCTCAAGCCCAACTCGATGATCCCGCTCGACGGCAAGGCCGGCCTGATGGCCGCCTCGGTCGCCGACGGCGCCTCTAGCGTCGAGACCGCCGAAGCCCTGTACCTGCACACGCTCGACCGCATGCGCTACGACAAGCCCGCCGGCGGCGACTGGGGCCGCGGCGATGCGGACTGGGCCTGCGACAGCCGCTTCGGCAACTGCACCGACTTCCACAGCTACTTCATGGCCATGGCCCGCGCCAAGGGCATCCCGGCGCGCTTCGTGATGGGCTTCCCCATCGTCGGCGGTGACGAAGAGGTCGCCAAGGTCGGCGGCTACCACTGCTGGGCCTACTTCTACGACGCGGCAGAGGGCTGGCGCCCGGTCGACATCTCCGAGGCCGACAAGCACCCCGACAAGGCGCAGTTCTTCTTCGGCAACCTCGACGAGGACCGCGTCGAGGTCATCGGCGGCCGTGACGTCGTGCTCGACCCGGCGCCCGCGGCCGGCTCGCTCAACCTGTTCATCTACCCCCACGCGGAAGTGAACGGCAAGCCGACGCGCGACCTGACGAAGTCGTTCTCGCGCAAGAATCTGTAGCTCTCAGGCGCCGAAGGGCTCTGCTTTCTCAGGCGCCGAAGGGCTTGATGTTCTCAGGCGCCGAAGGGCTCTTCTTTCTCAGGCGCCGAAGGGCTTTGCGCTCCTAAGCCGCGCGGGCTCCTGTTTCTCAAGCGCCGAAGGGCTTTGTTTTCTCAAGCGCCGAAGGGCTTTGCTTTCCTTTGGCGCACTGGCATGACTCTCTCAGGCGCCGGATGGTCCATGACCGTCCGGCGCTCTTGTTCTTGGTGGAGGGGCCTGCGGCGGGCTCTCGCTCGGGGCTCGTTCGAAGTCGTGGCTCGGCGCCAGGGCGGCCCCCGGGGGGGTCGGCGGCGCGTCGGGCGGCTCTCTGATGAGGCTCGGGCGATTGACGGCGGCGGCGGGAGGACGGGACTTTAGAGGGGAGAGGACTGGGAGCGCCCTCGAGCGCCGCCGACCCCCCCCGGGGCTGCCGCCCGTGCGCCACGGCCCG
>JARGPD010000182.1:0-439 GCA_029212845.1 Planctomycetota bacterium | reverse complement strand
GGTGGGGGGGGGGGGGGGGTGGGGGGGGGGCGGGGGGGTGGCGGGGGGCGCGGCCCCCCCCCCCCCCCCCCCCCCCCCCGGGGGCTGCCGCCCTTGCGCCACGGCCCGAACTGCCGCAGCTGCCCTCTCACTCGGGAAATAGGGTCTGCCGCTGCTTTGGGGGCCTGCCGCTGCCACTCGAAGAGCAGCACGATCAATGGCCCTGCTTCTGCCGCCTTGCGCCAGCCGCTTGCGGCGGCCGCTTGGGTCGGTCCCTTGCATCGGCCCCTTGCATCGGTCCCTTGCATCGGCCGCTTGCGTCGGCCGTTGGGTCGGGCGATTGCGTCGGGCGTTTCCGTCGGGCGCTTGCATCGGTCCCTTGCATCGGTCCCTTGCATCGGTCCATTGCATCGGTCCCTTGCATCGGTCCCTTGCATCGGTCCATTGCATCGGTCCCTTG
>JARGPD010000181.1 GCA_029212845.1 Planctomycetota bacterium | reverse complement strand
GTCTGGCGCGCGCCAGCGCCCGTCGCTGGGGACCACCGAAGGCAGCTCGAGCGGCGGAGCAGGTACAGCCGGGCGTCAGCTCGCGCTGCCAGGCCCTAGCCGAAGGCGACCTCGCGTCGGCGCGGGCGCGGGAGGCCGCCGACGATGCGGCCGAGCAAGAGGAAGACGCCCTCGATGCGGTGTCCGATCTTGGGTGGCGGGAGGCCGTCGCTGGTCAGCTGCCAGGGGCTGACGAAGACCTCGAGCGGCGTCCCGGGGGCGTCGAGCTCGATGCGATCGACGTGCTCGCCGGTCAGGTCGTTGCGCAGGTGGGTGATCGAGCGGATGCGCATGGAGAGCTCCATGCACGCCGCGGGGGAGTCGCTGCCGCCGAGTGCGTCGATGCGCGCACCGTGGGGGCGCTCGAGCAGCTCGGGGTCGCGCTCGGCCCGAAAGGGGCTGCCCTCGTTGGGCCCGACGTAGTCGACCTGCAGGGCGAAGCCGGTGGCCATGATCGCCAGCACGTGCCCGACGGGCAGGCTCCGCGGCAGGCGCTCGGCGTCGGTCAGGTAGCAGGTCAAGGGGTGGCTGAGGTGGTCCTCGATGCTGCCGGCGAAGAGGTCGCCGACCTCGAGGCTGTCGGCGGCCGCGGTCGGATTGGTGTAGCCCGTGAGGATCGCATCCCCGCGGCTGTCCTCGAGCCGGTGCAGCGTGAGGGCGGCCACCCGGCGCCGGTAGCGGCTCGTGTAGAAGGGCCAGACCGAGGCCTCCCGCTCGGTGTCGCGGTCGAGCCGCAGCTCGAGACCGCCCGCGAGGGGCAGCCGCAGGTGCTCGCCATCACGCCCGCGCCAGGCCGTCGGCTCCCCGCGCCGGCGCACCTCGTCCTCGACGGCCTGCAGGTCCCAGGTGGGCCCGAAGCCGATGCATTCCAGTAGGAAGTCCATAGGTATCGCATGTGTTACCTTGCTGGCCGCGCCGGGGACACCCCAATCACCGTCCGTTCCCGCCTTTCCCTGCATGCCCCCCTCCCTCGACCTGCCCTCGGGCGCCTGGTGCTATGGCCTGGTGCTCTGCCTAGGACTCGGACTGCTGCCCCTGGTCCAGGGTGGGCACCAGGTGCATCGCTGGTGGACCGAGCGACGTGGCCTGGACGAGGCGGCCCAGCTGGAGACCTTCGACTATCCCTGGTGCGACCCTCGCATCGCCGAGGTGGCAGCACGCATCGACGCGGCCATGCCCGAGGGCGAGCCGCTGCTGGTCACGCCCATCGGCGGCGACGACCGCACCGGCCGCACGCGCTACTTCCTGTTCCTCGCCAACGAGCTGTATCCGCGGCCGGTGGTCGTGCGCCAGCCCAACTGGGCCAGTGGCACCCTTGTCGACTACGTGCAGTGGGTCTGGTTCCACTTCGACCTGCTCGACACCGACGGCTCGGGCCTGGTGCCCGCCGGTCGCAAGCGCCTCGACAACAAGCTCCCCAAGATCCGCTCGGAGCTGGAGCGCTACGGCGTGACCTGGGACTTCCAATTCCACCTCGATCCCGACGACCCCTTCGGCCGCGCCGTCCTGAGGCGCAAGGGCGAGCCCGTGGACCTCGGCCTGCTGCCGGGCCCCCGGTCCGAGGCCGTGGCGAGCTCGGTGGAGGCCAAGCGGTGATGGTCGAGCTGACCGCCCTCGTCGCCCTGGCCGCCATGGTACTGACCGGCCATGGTGTCCTGGCCGCAGCCGGCCTCGAGCGCGCTCGCGGTCGCATCGAGTGGTTCTTCTCCGCTGCCCTGGCCGGGGCCGCCGCGCTGATGGCCCTGGCGCTGCTGACCATCTGGCTGGTGGGCCCCCTGCCGGTCTGGGGCGGGCGCCTCCTGCTGCTCCTGCCCGCCGGCTTCGGCCTGGCCGCCTGGCTCAAACGTCGTCCCGACCACGCGCCGCTGCCGCCGCGCGCCCCCGGGGGCTTCCTCGAGGCCGGCCCCGCGCACTTCGCTGCCCTGGCCCTGCTGGCGCTGCTCGTCGGCCTGGTCCTGTTCACCGCGGCCTCGGCCCCGACGCACCTGTTCGACCCGACCTTCCACTTCGCCTTCAAGGGCAAGGTGCTGTTCCACGAGGGCCTCTCGGTGGACGCCTTCGCCGACGCCGAGGGCCACGTCGGGCGCGTGATGACGCACCCCTCCTACCCGCCGGGGATCGGCCTGTTCCAGCTGCTGCCGTCCTGGGTGGGGGGCGAGTTCAGCCCCCATGGCGCGCGCGCCCTGCTGGCGCTGTTCGCCCTGGCGCCGGCCGCCTGGCTGCATGCCGCGCTCCTGCCCCGCGGGCGTGGCGCTGCCCTGACCGCCGCGCTCCTGTGGCTGAGCCTGCCGGTGCTGTTCTACCTGCGCGTGCCGAACCCCGAGTCCAGCAAGGCGCTCGTCGGCCTGGTCGTCGGCCCCGAGCTCGGCGAGTCGCTGCTGGGTGGCAAGGGCTGGCGCGCGGCCGATGGTCCCGTGCTCGATGGCGGCGGCGACCTGCCCCTGGCGGCCTTCTTCTTCGGCGCGCTCGTGCACCTCTGGCGCTTGCTGCGGGTGGGCGCTAAGGCGGACCGCGCGGACCTCGTGAGCGTGGCCCTGTGCGCCACCGGCATGCTGCTCGTCAAGAACGAGGGGCTAGCGCTGCTCGTGCTGCTGCTGGCGATCACTCCCCTGGTGCTCGGGCTCGAGGCCCTGGTCGCGCGCGGCCGTCGGCTGCCCTGGAGGAACCTCGGCCTCGGCAGCCTCGCGCTGGTCCTCGGGGCGGTCCTGACCCTGCCGTGGTTCGCCTTCGAGAGCCACGTCCCCGACGTCGACGAGTCCTATCCCGACCGGCTGACCCTCGAGCGCCTCGGCTCGGCCTGGAGCGAGCCGGTCAGCAACGACGGGAGTGCGCGCCTGACGACCCCGGCCAGCTACATCGCGGACGAGTTCGCCAGCTCGCTGCTGGACCCCCTCGCCTGGAACCTGCTCTGGCCGCTGTTCCTGGCCGCGCTGCTCCTCGGCCTCCTGCGCCCGCGACGCGCCACCCTGCACGCCGCCACCCTGCCGCTCGCCGCGACCACCGCGGGGCTGGTCCTGTTCTTCCTGATCCTGACGGTGACGCCGTGGCAGCTGTCACACCTGTTCGCCACGGGCATCCCCGACCGGCTGTTCCTGCAGGTCGCGCCCACCGCGGTCCTGGCCGTGGCCCTGATGGCCTTCGCCCCGCGGACCGAAGGCGACCCAACCGGAGACGCCACGTGAGCCGGCTCGGCCTCTTTCCGCTCGCCGCCTTGGCCCTCGTGGGCCTCGCGCTCGGCGCGTATACGGGGATCGAGAGTCTGGTGGCCTGGACCGCCAGCGGCGAGGTCCCCGGCGCGCGCGACCTCGGCGGCCCCTGGCCCGTGGCGCTCTTGGGCCTGGGCGGAGTGCTGCTGGTGGCCGGCCTCTGCCGGCTCGCGCCCGCCTCGATCGAGGTGTGCGGCAGCAGCTCGGGCCGCACCGAGCGGCTCGCGCTGCTGGCCGCCGCCGTCGTGATCTGGGCCCTGGGCACCACCCGCATCTGCGGCCTGCCGCCGGTGCCGGCCGCTAGCCAGCTCGGCATGGGGCCCGCCATGGCGCCGGCCTACTGGGTGCTCACCCTGGCGCTGGGCTTGTACGCCCTGGGCTTCGGGCCGCGGCTCGGGCTGCACCTCTGCGAGCGCCTGCTGGTGGTGCTGACCTTCCTGTCCGCCGCCAACGGTAAGCTGTTCTCCGCCGACCCCGACATCGCCCTGGCCCTGGTGTGTCTGGTCGGCTTCCTGGCCGCTGGACTCCTGGTCACGGGCTCCGGTTCTGGTCCGCAGCTGGGGCGGGTCCTGCGCCGCGTCGGCCGAGTCCACCTGCTGCTGGTCCTGGGGATGCTGGCCTGGTGGATGGTGGCTGCGGCCGCGGCTTACAACACCGACGCGGCCTGGCGCCTGACCTGGCGGCTGGTGGGTGCCGCGGGCATCGCGCTCGTCGCCCTGGCCGCGATCCCCGAGGACCGCGCCGGGCTCGTGGCGCGCCGTGTCTATGGCGGCATCGTCGCGGGCCTGGGGGTGACGCTGGTCGTCAGCGTGTTCGGCCTGGCCGAGGCCGCGGCGGCCTTCCCCCTGTCGGATGTGCTCGCCACGCGCGCGCGCCTGCTCGGTGGCAACCCGAACCTCATGGCGGCCTACCTGGCGATGGGGCTGCCCCTGGCGCTCGGCTGGCTCCTGGGTGGGCCACCCGCGGCGGGCAAGTCGGGCGTGGCCCTCGTCCGCCGCCTGGTCGGCAGCTTCCTGGTCGCGAGCCTCGTGACGCTGCTGTACCTGACGCGCTCGCGCTCGGGCCAGCTCGGCGCGGCCGTCGGAGGTGGCCTGTTCCTGTTCACCTTCGGCCTGCCCTTCGGACGTCGGCTGCTGGGCAAGCTGACGGTGCGCAGCTTCGCCGCTGGCTTCGTGCTGGCTGGGCTCCTGGTGGCCGCGCTGGTCTCGCCGCTCGGCGACGGCGTGCGCGCGGACCTCGACGCGAAGGCCCAGACCCAGTCGGCCCTGGGCCAGCGCTGGCACTTCTGGAAGATGGCCGCCAAGGCCGGGCAGGAGCACCCGTGGACCGGCCTCGGCCCCGCCAACCTGATCGGCCATGCCCAGTACGCGGGCCCCTCGTACTACGACGGCACGGTCCAGACATGGCACGCCCACAACATCTTCATGGCGGCCCTCGAGGGGGCCGGCTGGCCGGGGCTGCTGCTGTTCTGCTGCTGGCTGGTGGCCTTCTTCGGGCTGCTGGCCCGGGTCGCCGGGGCCGGCGGAGGAGGCCTCGGCCGCGCGCCGGCGATCGCGCTCTTGTCGGCCAGCCTCGGCCTTCTGGCGTGCAACCTCCTGGACCTCGGCCAGAGCCAGCTGACCATGGTGCCGCTGTTCTTCTGGGCGGCGCTCCTGTTGGCTGGGCTGGGTGTGCCGGCGACGCCGCCCGAAGAGGCGGCGGAGCGGACCCTCGCGGGAGCGGGTGGCGCCGAGGGCAAGCGCGGCCTCGCGGTCGTGGCGCTGCTCCTCGCCGCTTGGTTCGCTGCCGGATCGGTGCTCGTCGGGCACGGCTTGGCAGACCGGTTGCAGCGCCTCTCGGCGGCGGGCGAGGTGGACGAGGCGCTCGAGCTCGGCGACGCGATCCTGAGCCCCTGGCTGGCGGTCGACCGCTTCCGGCTGTACGGCGAGCTCGCCAAGCTGGAGCTGCGCAAGGGGCGCCCGGCCGAGCGGCTCGAGCTGCTCGTGCGTGGGACCGAAGCCCAGCCGCTCAGCGCGGTCGCTTGGCAGCGCTACGCGACGGCGCTGATCGCGGCGGGGCACTTCCAGCGCGGAGCCGAGGCAGCCGAGCGCACGTTCCAATTGGACCCGCGCGGCGCCAACGCCGCCAAGGCGCGCACCACCCAGGCCTGGGCCGCGCTCGGGCTGGGCCAGGCCGAGCGGGCCTGCGAGCTGCTGATCGAGGGCCTCGCCGGCGGGGCCAAGGTGCCGAGCGGCATGCCGATCGAGCTGGTCAGCGATCCAGCCGGCGGCCCCGACCTGCGGCTCTTGGTGGTGGGGGACGAGCGGGTGTCGATGACGGCCCTCTTGGAGCAGCTCGGCGAGGACCTGGTCGCCCTCGCGGCCACCGACGAGCTGACCGCGCGCCGCCGCATCCCGGGCCTGGTCGAGGGCTTCCGCTTCGTCGAGCGGCCCGGCACCGCGGCGGCCTACATCGAGCGCATGATCGCGGTGATGGCGACGCCGATCCGCTCGGTGCACTACGCCCTCGTCGAGCTCTTGTTCGAGGCCGGCGACGAGGACCGTGCGCGCGAGCTCTGGGCGGCCTCACCCTTCGCCCACGAGTCGACGCTCGAGGACCTGCTCGGTGGCGGGGCCGAGCAGGCCGACGCCGAGCTGACCGGCTTCGGGGCGGACCTCTTCTACACCGCCGGGGTGATGGATGAGCTGTACCTCGCCCAGGCCCTCGCCCTGGTGGCGGAAGGCCAGCGGGCCAAGGCCGAGCAGACCCTCGACCAGGCCCTGTTCCTGGCCTCGGACCTGATCGTGCGCGCGCGCCTCTCCCACGAGTTCCTGGTCAAGGCCTCGGGCAGCGCGGACGAGAAGCTGCGCGACCTCGAGCGCTACCTCGCGGCGGCGTCCCTCTCGCGGGCCAACCTGACCCACGGCAAGCGCCTCGAGCAGGCCGCCCGGGTGCTGCTGAGCGTCTCGGGGCGTGATGAGCAGCGGGCGCGCGCGTCCCTGGCGGGGCTGCGGGGGGACCTCGGGGCGGCCCGAGGGGCCCTGGGAGAGGCCCTGGACCGGGTCCTAGCGGACGCCAGGCCGGGTTCCTGAGCGGGTTCCACCTCGGTTTTTGGTGGGCCACGGGTGCATCGCTTTGGGTATCGTGCCGATAGGAGCCGTGCGCCTCGAACAGGGGTGCAGGCCGCCCGAAGCACCACCCGGAAGCCCCCGGAGCTCACCATGATTCGCACCGCCCTCTTCGCCAGCGCGCTCGTCGTCGCCGGCTTCGCTGCCCCGAGCCTGGCCCCCGACGGAGTCGTCGGGCAGCCGATGCCCGACTCGGACCTCGTCGACTTCGCCCAGACCAGCGCGACCAGCCTAGACGACCTCTGGGGCGAGACCCTCCTGGTCGAGTTCTTCGCCTACTGGTGAGGTCCCTGCGGAAGTGCCGTGTCGCACTTGAACGAAGTCAACTCCACCTTCGGCTACTCCGGTCTCACCGTGCTCGGCGTGACCAACGAAGAGAAGGAGAAGACCGAGGACTGGATCTCCAAGAAGGGCGCCCAGTACCCCTACGCCTACGACCGCGGCGGCATGCTGTCCAAGGGGCTCGGCGTGAAGGGCATCCCGGCCGCCTTCCTGATCGACGCCGGCGGTGAGGTCCTCTGGAGTGGCCACCCCAGCAGCCTCAGCGACTCGGTCATCGAGGAGGCCCTCGACGGCGCCGCCGAGGCCCTGTCGCGCGACTGGCCGAAGTCGGCCGGCTCGGTGAAGAAGGCGCTCAAGAAGAACGACTTCGCCAAGGCCATCGAGGCTGCGAAGAAGCTCGCCGAGGAGGACGCCTTCGGTGAGGAGCTGGTGCAGAACGTGCGCCGCGCCGTCACGCGGCGGGTCGCCGCCTGCGAGAGCGCCTTCGAGTCCGGTGACGTGCTGACCGCCTACGAGGCGGGAAAGGTCATCGTCAAGGGGCTCAAGGGCCTCGAGGAAGGCGAGCGCGTGGAGGCCATCCTGGAGCAGATCGCCAAGGACAAGGAGCTGAAGGCGCGCCTCAAGACGCTCGAGAAGCTGCGCGACATCACGACCGCCGACGAGATGCGTCGCCAGAAGGACTGCGACGAGGTCATCGCCGCGCTCGAGAAGCTGAAGAAGGGCAAGGACGGCACCTACGAGGCCGGCCGCATCGACGAAGCGATCGCTCGCTTCACCAAGCTGCGCAGCACCTTCAAGCGCTAGCGAGGATCGACCGAGAGGGTCCGCGTTAGGGCCCCAGCGCCGGTCGCGTTGGCCACACGGCCCTCGCCCACAGCAAGCAGCCCCCTCCGCGAGAACTCGCGGACGGGGCTGCTTCGCTGCGGCCGTCACCAAGAACGCGCCAACGGTACCGCATCAAAACGGCGGGTCCGGTCGGCTGGCGCTTCGGCCGATCCGACGTGGGGGTGGGAACGCGCCAACGGTACCGCACCAAACCGGCGGGTCCGGTCGGCTGGCGCATCGGCCGATCCGACGCGAGGGTGGGAACGCGCCAACGGTACCGCATCAAAACGGCGGGTCCGGTCGGCTGACGCTTCGGCCGATCCGACGTGAGGGCGGGAACGCGCCAACGGTACCGCATCAAACCGGCGGGTCCGGTCGGCTGGCGCATCGGCCGATCCGACGCGAGGGCGGGAACGCGCCAACGGTACCGCATCAAAACGGCGGGTCCGGTCGGCTGACGCTTCGGCCAATCCTACGCGAGGGCGGGAACGCGCCAACGGTACCGCATCAAACCGGCGGGTCCGGTCGGCTGACGCTTCGGCCGATCCGACGTGAGGGCGGGAACGCGCCAACGGTACCGCATCAAAACGGCGGGTCCGGTCGGCTGACGCTTCGGCC
>JARGPD010000180.1 GCA_029212845.1 Planctomycetota bacterium | reverse complement strand
CTCGTGGACCTCGTTCTCGGTCTCGACGTTGCCGTGCTCGGTGATGCCGACGTAGGTGCCGATGCGGCTGCGGGGGCGGCCGCCGATCCCGGTCGAAGCTGGCTCGTCCAAGGAGAAGCCCGCGTCCAGCAGCGACTCGCGCGCGCAGTAGACCGCGATCGAGCCCGCGCGGGTGCCGCGCCGCAGCTCGCGCCGGTTCTGGTGGCGCTTCGTGTCGAAGGTGCACACGCCGGCGACCGTGTCGCCCACGTGCCGGATGTTGTAGGGCACCACGCCGGAGACCCCCGCGAGCAGGTTCGCGCGGTACTCCGCCAGGTTGTTGCCGTTGGGGCTGGTCAGGCCGACCCCGGTGATCACGATCCTTGGCAGCTCAGCCATGGTGCTTCAGCTGCTCGGGGTGCAGCTCCTCCTCGCCGGACTCGTCGTCAAGATTGGCGCCGCCCTCGCGACGCTCTTGGCGGACCTGGGCCAGGCGCTGCTCCTCTTCGATGTAGCGCTCGATCGAGCGCTCGAGGACGGGCGCGAGCTCGCCATCGGTGGACTTCGCTCCGCGGCCCTTGCGACCGATGCCGGGCAGGGCGGTCGACAGCTTGAGCGCCGTGGTCAGCGCCCTGGACAGGAGGCTCTGGCTGTCGCCGAGTGCGCGCTCGACCGAGCTCATCACCAGCTGCATGACCGCCTCGGCGATCTCGCACGAGCCGATGATCGAGCGCAGGGTCAGGACGCGCGGGTCGGCGGCGCCGTACTTCTTCTTGATGAACTCGAGCGTCTGGTTGGCCGAGCGCTTGAAGTGCGCCATGGCGACCTGCTCGCGGCGGCGCAGGATCGTCGCCACGATCGACATCGTGTTGCCGACCACGCCGTGCAGGTGGCAGCGGCGCTCGGGGTCGAAGCTCGAGCGCAGGGCACCCCACTCGGTCAGCTCGTTGATCGTCGTGCTGGTCAGGCCGGTCGAGATGCCGAGGGCCGCCGCGATCTCCTTGCTGGAGAGGGGCTGGCCGGCCAGGACCAACAGCCCCCAGACGCGACCGTGCACGCGCTTGAAGCCGAAGGTCTTGAAGAACAGCTCGAAGGTCGGGAGCTGCTCGAGCAGCTCGGGATCGAGCCCGGTGAACTCGCCGGTCTCGGTGAGCGCGGTCTGGGGCTCGTCGCCCTCGGGGGGCTGGCTGTCGGTGCTGGAGCGCATGGTGGGGCTGCTCACCCTTTTCAGGTTTTCCTGAAATCGGTGGAGCGAGGGCGGAAGTATCACGCCCCGGGGCCCCGCGTACCAGCCCCCGAGAGCGATTTTGACACCGATTCCCGTTCGGGAACGGTCAGTCGCCGCCCGGATCCCCTGGCCTGCCGGTGGAATCGGGCCCACCGGGACCCCCGGACGGCCGCTCGGCCTCGCCCAGGTAGCCCATGGCCCGCAGCTCGGCTTCGGCCTCGGCCGACAGCTGGATCTCGCGAGCGGGGAAGCGTGCCTCCGAGTAGTCCGCCACCAGGCGCGCGGCCTCCGCGGCCAGGGGCGCGAGCCAGGCGGCGTCGCTGGTCGGGGCCGCTTCGCCGGGGTCCTCGGCCAGGTCGTAGCCGCGCAGGCTGCCGGGCTCGGGCTTGCCGTCCGCGCCCAGCACGCCGACCAGCTTCTTGCCGCCGGTCTCGAGCGCGAACTCCGCCGGCAGGCCGCTGGGCAGGTTGGGGCACTCGAAGGCCAGGCGCGGGCGACCCGGGTCGGCGGCGCCGCCGCGCAGCACGGGCACCAGGGAGTGGCCCTGCCAGTACTCGGGCACCGGAACGTCGGCCAGCTCGCACAGGGTCGGGCCCAGGTCCAAGAGGCTGGCCGGGTGCCTGGTCGAGATCGGCCTGGCGTCCGGCAGGCGGATCGCGAGCGGCACGCGCAGCTGCTCCTCGAAGGCCGAGTTGCCGTGGCCGGCGATGCCGTGCTCGCCGAAGGCCTCGCCGTGGTCGCTGGTGAAGACGACCGGTGCCGCCCCGAGCCCGGCGGCCTCGAGCAGGCCGAGGAACTCGCCGAAGCCGGCGTCCACGTCCCAGGACCCGCCGCGGTAGAGGTGGTGCAGGTCCTCGAGGCCGGGGTGCGAGAGGACCTCGGGCGCCATCACCGCGTTGGAGCCGAGCGGTGTCAGGAACGCCGGGTCGCCGACATCGGCGGCGATGCGGTCCATCAGCTGGCGGAAGTCCCAGGCCTCGGCGGCGGGCGCCTCGGCGAAGAGCTCGGGCAGCGCGGCGCGGGCGGCCTCGGTGGCCACGTAGTCGCTGTGGGCGCGGAAGGTCTGGACGTAGAGGAAGAGCGGTCGACCGTCGTCCTCGGCGAGCACCCTGCGCACGTTGGCGAGGGTCGCGTCCAGGTCGTTGGACGGGCCGACGACGAAGCTCTCGAAGCCCTGGGCCAAGCCGAAGGTCGGCACCACGAAGCCGCCCTCGGTCACCGCGACGGTGCGGTACCCGGCGCGGCCGAGCAATTCGGGCAGGGTCGTGTGGCGCTCGTCGAGGGCCAGCTGCTCGAAGACCGCGCCGTGGCTGGGCGGCAAGAGGCCGGTCAGCAGGGAGGCCTGGGAGGGCAGGGTCCAGGACGAGGTGCTCCAGGCGCGCTCGAAGTACGCGGACACGTCCGCGAAGGCGTTGATGCGCGGGGTGAAGCGCGGGTCGCCGCCGGCGCGGGCCAGGTTGTCGGCGCGGAAGGTGTCGGCCAGGAAGACGACCAGGTCCGGGCGCGTGGAGAGCGAGCGCGCCCGCGTGATCGCCGGCGCGAGGACCAGGGCCTCGGCGCGGCCGCCGGTGGCCTCGATCGTGAGCCGGCCGCCGCGGCCGCCCAGGGCGATGCGGCGGCGCTCGATGGGGGGCGCGCTCGCGGGCGCCAGGGCCTCGTCGTGCACGACGCGGCCGTCGACGCGCACGCGGAGCTGCAGCTCGGGACCCTGGGTGCCGCGTACGGCCAAGCCGAGGACCAGGGCCGCGCCCTCGCTCCAGCTCAGCTCGCCGAGGTCCGCGCGGCAGCCGGAGGGCACGCCGAAGCCCTGGTAGCTGGAGCCGCCGTGGTCGACCCGCGGCAGACCGTCGGGGTCGACCTGGGGATCGAGCACGGCGACGTACTCGACCGGGCTGCCCGCCGTGTCGGGCCAGGGCCGGAACAGGACCGCGTCGCCGAGCACGGTGAAGCCGCCCGCGGGGAAGGCTGCGGCTGCGGCGGCGATCGAGGCTGGGTCCAGGCGGTCGGGCAGGGCGGTGTACAGGAGCTCCCTGCCGCCCTGGAAGAAGCGGTGGGCGGCGCCCTCGGCGCTGGCGTCGGCGCGGCGGGGCAGGCGCTGGCCGCCGGCCTCGGCGGCGGCGCGCTCGAGGGCGCCGGCGGGTGCTCCGCCGCGCCCGGTGAGGTCGATCGCCACCTCGCGCAGGCCGGAGAGGGCCGAGGCGCCGATCGCTTCGGGCCCGAAGGTCTGGCGCACCGCGAGGCGCCCCGTCGGGCCTGGCTCCTCGATCGTCCACGGGTCCGGCGCGGCGCCGGTCACCGCGAGCTCGAAGCGCCCAGCGAGCTGCTCGCTCGTGCCCGCAGGCCCAGCGCTGCAGGCGGCCCCCAGGACCAGGGCCATGGCGCCCAGCAGCCTCATCGCTGCACCGCGAGCATCGCGCAGTTGAGACCGCTGCCGATGCCCAGCAAGGCGGTGGGCACGCCCCAGCGCTCGGGGTCGTCCTCGATCGACAGGGCGTAGGTCAGGGGCAGCGAGACCGAGCCGATGTTGCCCAGGGTCTCGACCGTGGGGAAGTCGCGCTCGGCGTCCAGGCCGAGCCCATCCAGGAGGGCTCGGCGGTGGGCGCTGCCGACCTGGTGGGTGATGACCCGCTCGACGTCGTCGGCGGCCCAGCCGGTCGAGGCCTGGAAGTCGCTCCAGGTCTCCCGCGCGAGGGCCACGCCGGCCACCAAGAGGGCCTCGCTGTCGGTCTCCATCAGCGGGCCAGCGCTGCCGGTGGTGTCGCCCTGGCAGAGGTCGTTGTGCTCGGTCGCCGCCCTGCGGTTGGCGCGCCACAGGCGCGGCGGCAGGTCGGCGCGGTCCATGTCGAAGAGGCTGCGGTGGGCCAGCACCATCGCCGCGCCGCCGGAGCCGATCGTGAGGCTGGCGATGGCGCGCTTGAGGTCCTTGCGCGAGGCCTTGCCCTCGACGAGGTGGCGCACGGTCTCGCGCACCAGCGGGCCGCCGTCCTCGCCAGCGACGACCAGCGCGGCCGGGATCACGCCGGTCTCGATCAGGTTGGCCGCCAGCACCATGCCGTCGGCGAAGCCCAGGCAGGCGTTGGACAGGTCGAAGCTGGGCGTGTGGTGCTCGAGCTCGAGGGCGTGGTGCACGACCGAGGCCGTGGCCGGCTCCAGGAAGTCGCGGCAGACCGCGGAGTAGACCAGCTGGCCGAGGTGCTCGGTGGTGATGCCGAGGTCGCGCGCCTGGGCCAGGGCGCGGGCCCCGGCGCGGGTCGCGATCGCGCTGGGCCGGGTCCCGGCGGCGTAGAAGCGACGCTCGCGGATGCCGCTCATCAGCTCGATGCGCCCCGGATGCAGGCGCAGCCGCGCGTACAGGCCGGCGAGCTCGGCCTCGAGGTCGAGCGACGTGACGCGCCCGCCGAGCTCTGCGGCCAGGAAGCCCTGACCGGGGTCCGCGGGCGGCAGGTCGTAGGCGACCGCCGCGATGTGCACCGACTCGAAACGCATGGTGCTCGGATTCTACCGATCCGCCTGCCCACAGCGGCCTACTTCCATGGTCACGCGGCCCGGCCTCGGTTACCTTGGCGCCATGTTGAGGCCCACCGAAGCACGTCCGGGAAGAGCACCGCTCCGCACCCACCTCTCCGTCGGCCTCGTCGCCCTGTGCAGCCTCGGGGGCCTGGTCGCCGCCTGTGGGGGCGAGTCCGGTCCCGGCTCGGGCGAAGAGGCCGCCGCCGCCGAGCGCCCGAACATCCTGTTCGTCGTGTGGGACACCGTGCGCCGTGACCGCATCGGGCTCTACGGCGCCGAGCGCGATACGACGCCCTTCCTCGACGACCACGCGGCCGAGGGCCTGGTCTTCGACGACTGCCGCTCGGTGGCGCCCTCGACCGTTCCGAGCCACGGCAGCATGTTCACCGGCCTCTTCCCCGCCGAGCACGGCGCCAACCACCTCAACCGCTGGCTGCCCGGCGGCAACGAGACCCTGGCCGAGCTGCTGCAGCGCGCGGGCTACGGGACCTTCCTGTTCTCGTCGAACCCGAACATCTCGGCCATGGAGAACTTCGGCCAGGGCTTCGAGACCGAGCTGCACCTGTGGGACGACGCCTTCCGCGACCGGGCGATCGCGAACATGGCCGAGCGCCTGACCGCGCCCGACGGCAGCCCGGTGGGGGGCGAGGGCGGGCGCGCCCAGCGCGTGAAGGACGCCGCCATCGCCGCCTACGAGATCAAGGGCTGCGGCGGTCTGATCAACGAGGGCTTCCTCGGCTGGCTCGACGGGCAGCAGGCCGAGGCCCCGGAGCAGCCCTGGTTCGGGTTCCTCAATTATATGGAGGCGCACTATCCCCTGCAGCCGGCGGCCGAGTACCGCGAGCGCTTCCTCGAGGGCGAGGCCCTCGCGGCGTCCTACTCGATGGACCGCAGCGAGCGCCGACTCTGGCGCCACGTCTTCGGCGCCGAGCGCCTGAGCGAGCCCGAGCTCGAGGTCATGCGCGCCGTCTACGACGCGGCCATGGCCGAGCTCGACGCGCTCTTCGCCGACCTGATCGCCCAGCTCGAAGCGCGCGGCGCCCTGGAGAACACCCTGGTCGTGCTGGTCTCGGACCACGGCGAGCACCTCGGCGAGCACGAGCTCTTCGACCACCGCTACTCGCTCTTCGACGAGCTGGTGCGGCTGCCCCTGGTCCTCTGGTGGCCCGGTCGCATCGAGCCCGGCCGCACCGACAAGCCGGTCAGCAACCAGGACCTCTTCTTGACCCTGCTCGAGGCCGCCGACGTGGCGCCGCCGCCGGTGCTGCACGACCGGCTCGACGATCCGGCCGCGGGCATGAGCCTCTTGGATCCGAGCGCGCTGCCCGCTGAGCGCGCCCGCTACGCGACCTACCTGAACGACTTCGGCGTCTTGACGTCGGTGCTCGGGCCCGAGGACGAGCCCGTCGACCCGCGCCGCTTCCAGCGCGAGCTGGACGTCTTGGTCCAGGCGGACTGGAAGCTGACCGAGGCCCCCGGAGGGACCGAGCCGCCGCGCCTGGTCGACCTGGCCCAGGACCCGGCCGAGCTGCTACCGGCCCAGGAGTCAGCGACCCTGGCCGAGCTGGCCGCCGCGCTGGCCGCCTGGCGCGGCGACCTGCGGAAGGCTCCACCCAGCGACAAGGATGGCATCGACCCGCGCGAGCTCGCGGACCAGGAAGCCCGTCTCGGGGCGATCGGCTACGGCGACGACTGAGCGCAGCGCGCCTCGATCCTCCGCCCGCAAAGGATTCGCCGGCTAGAAGACCGGGACCTGCCCGCGGCACGCGCTACCATGCGCCCATGACACGCCAGACGACCCTCGACATGGCGGCGTTCATCGACGCCGCACCCTCCCCGTACCACGCTGTCCTGGCCGCCGCCGAGCGCCTCGACGCCGCCGGCTTCCAGCGCCTCGACGAGGCCCAGACCTGGGAGCTGGGTGCCGGCTCCTACTACCTGGTGCGCGGCGGCAGCCTGGTCGCCTTCGCCCTGCCCGAGGACGTGCGCCCCGGGATGGGCCTGCGCGTGATCGGCGCCCACACCGACAGCCCGAACCTGCGGATCAAGCCGCGCGCCAACACCGGCCGCGCGTCGGTGCGCCAGCTGGGCGTCGAGATCTACGGCGGCGCGCTGTTGAACTCCTGGCTGGACCGGGACCTCGGCTTGTCGGGCCGCGCGATCCTGCGCGACGACTCCAACCCCGCCGGCCAGCGCACCGAGCTGTTCCTCTTCGAGGAGCCGCTCTTGCGGGTGCCTCAGCTGGCGATCCACCTCGACCGCGAGATCCACACCAACGGGCTCTTGCTCAACAAGCAGACCCACATGGCGCCGATGTGGGCCCTCGGCGCGCGCGAGGACCGCGGCTTCGAGGACTGGCTCGAGGGCCGCCTCGGCGCCGAGTCCGGCAGCCTGATCGGCTGGGACGCGATGTGCCACGACCTGACGCCCTCGCGCCTGATCGGTCGCGACGAGGAGTTCCTCGCCGCGCCGCGCCTCGACAACCTGCACTCGAGCTACATGGCCCTCGCGGGCCTGCTCGACCACCTCGAAGGCGGCGGGCCCGCCGACGCGATCCCGATGATCGCCCTGTTCGACCACGAGGAGGTCGGCTCCGAGTCCACGACCGGCGCCGCCGGCCCCCTGCTCGAGACGATGATCGAGCGCGTCCTGGCGGCCGCCGGCTGCGGCGATCGCGACGCCTTCCACCGCGCGATCCACGCCTCCCTCTGCTGCTCGGCCGACATGGCCCACGCGACGCACCCCAACTACGTCGATCGCCACGAGCCCGACCACCACCTGGCGATGAACGCGGGTCCTGTGATCAAGCTCAACGCCAACAACCGCTACGCCACCAGCGGCACGACCGAGGCGGTCTTCCAGCGCGCCTGCGAGCGCGCCGACGTGCCCTACCAGAAGTGGGTCAACCGCACCGACCTGGCCTGCGGCTCGACGATCGGCTCGATCACGGCCGCCCGCATCGGCATCCCGACGGTCGACGTCGGCTGTGCCCAGCTCTCGATGCACTCGGCCCGCGAGGTCTGCGGCAGCGACGACCCCGGCCTCATGCGCCGAGCGATGGCGGAGTTCCTGCGCATCTGACCCTCTCTTGCCGCTGGGCAATCGACTGACGCTCTCTTGCCGCTGGGCAATCGACTGACGCTCTCTTGCCGCTGGGCAATCGCCTGCTGCGTGCATCTCGAAGTCGGTCCCTCTTCGCGCAGCTACCGCGGGTCGCCTGCAATCGATGGCGTTCCCGAGTTGCGCCTCACGCTTCCTTTGCCGGCAGCGTTCTGCCGCAGGGCAAGTGGGACCTGCGGTGGGCTTTCGCTCGGCCTTTGCGCGAGGTCATGGTGAGCGTGAGGAGGCAGGGGGGGGGGGGGGGGGGGGGGGGGGGGGGGGGGGGGGGGGGGGGGGGG
>JARGPD010000179.1 GCA_029212845.1 Planctomycetota bacterium | reverse complement strand
GGACTTGACGCTACCTGCGGCCGGCGTCGCGGCAGGCGGTGACCACGCGCTCGATGGCGTCGGCCGAGGTGATGACCTCCTTGGCGTCGTCGCCGCCCACGCGGGGGCTCCACTCGACCTGGTCGTCGGCGGCGTCGCGGCCGACCACGATGCGCAGGGGGATGCCGATCAGGTCCGCGTCCTTGAACTTGGCGCCGGGGCGGACCTTCTTGCGCTCGTCCCACAGCACGTCGACGCCGGCGGCGGTGAGCTCGTCGTGGATCTTCTGGCAGAGCGCGTCCTGGGCCTCGTCGCCGACCTTCATCTGCACCATCAGGCAGGCGTAGGGCGCGATCTCGAGCGGCCAGATCATGCCCGCGTCGTCGTGGTTCTGCTCGATGGCCGAGGCGGCGACGCGGCTGACGCCGATGCCGTAGCAGCCCATCCAGATCGGCTTCTGCTTCTGGTCCACGTCGAGGAAGCTGGCGCTCATCGACTCGGAGTACTTGGTGCCCAGCTGGAAGATGTGCCCGACCTCGATGCCGCGCGTGATCTCGATCGCGGCGTCGGCCGGCACGTCGCCGGTGCCCGCCTCGACGACCAGGTCGCCCGCTTGCACCGTGCCGAAGTCGGCCGTCTCGGGCTGGTCGAGGTCGCGTCCGAAGTGCACGTCCAGGTAGTGGGTGTCGGTCTCGTTGCCGCCGCAGAGGAAGCCCTCGACGCCGTTCACGGACTCGTCGGCGAAGAGCCGCACGTCCGCGCTGAGTCCAATAGGACCCGCGTAGCCGACGTCCGCACCGGTTGCCGCCTTGACCTCGTCCTCGGAGGCCAGCTCGACCTTCAGGGCGCACAGGTGGTTGGTGAGCTTGGTCTCGTTCAGCTCGCGGTCGCCGCGGCACATGACCGCGACCACGCCCTCGGTGGCGACCGTCGAGGCCTCCACGCCGTCGCGCGCGGCGAGCGTGTCCACGTCGTAGCTGACGTGGTACAGGATCGTCTTGAGCAGGCGCGTCATCGGCAGCTCGGGGAACATCTCGAGCAGCGCGTCGCAGGTCGTCGCGCCCGGGGTCGGCTCCTTGTGCATCGCCAGGACCTCGCCGCAGGCGGCCGGCGCGGGGATGCGGCTCTTGGCCTTCTCGAGGTTGGCGGCGTAGCCCGTCGCGCGGCAGACCGCGATCGCGTCCTCGCCCGTGTCGGCGTCGACCATGAACTCCTCCGAGCCCGAGCCGCCGATGGCGCCCGAGTCCGCCTCGACCGGCGTGAAGCGCAGGCCGCAGCGCGTGAAGATGTTGCGGTAGACCTGGCGCATGGTCTTGTAGGACTCGACCATCGCCTCCTCGCTCGTGTCGAACGAGTAGGCGTCCTTCATGATGAACTCGCGCCCGCGCATCAGGCCGAAGCGCGGACGGATCTCGTCGCGGAACTTGGTCTGGATCTGGTACAGGGTGACCGGCAGCTGCTTGTAGCTCTGGACCGACGCCTTCACGTAGTTGGTGATGACCTCCTCGTGGGTCGGGCCGAGGCAGACCTCGCCGCCCTTGCGCTCCTTGAAGTGGAAGAGGATGCCCTCGCTGACGTAGCGGTCCCAGCGGCCGGACTCCTCCCACAGGTCGCGCGGCTGGATCGCGGGCATCAGCATCTCCTGGCAGTCGGCGCGGTCGTGCTCGTCGCGCACGATGCCCTCGATGCGCTGCAGCACGCGCCACAGCATCGGGGCGTAGACGTAGATGCCGGCGGCGACCTGCTGGAGGAATCCGGCGCGCAGCATCAGGGCGTGGGAGGCGACTTCGGCGTCGGCGGGGGCCTCGCGCAGGGTCACGAACAGTTGCTTGGAGAGCTTCATGGGGCGGGGATTGTAGCGGCGGCGCGTCTGATTAAGCTCAGGGGGCATGGCTGCCAAGGGAGATGCGTCGCACTCAGCAAGGGAAGGTGCGCAGGACACGACCGATCCCAGGCTCGCCTGGCTCGGCCAGGTGATCGTCGTGCCCGACCGGCACTGGGGCTTTCGGGCGCCGGGTCGCGAGGGGCATCCGGGCGCTTGCTTGGCGCCGGCGGATCCCGCCCAGCGCGACCTGCCGATCCTCAAGGGTCGCAGCGGGTCCGAGACCAGCCCCTGGCCGACCGACTTCGAGGTGCTGCCGGACGCCGAGAACGGCTTGTCGAAGCCGACGTGGTTCCAGCTGGTGCCGCGCTTTTTGCGCCGCCGGCACCTGGAGCTGATGCAGGCCGAGCGACGCACCGGCCGCCTCTCGGCCGAGGACCGCGCGCGGCTCCTGGCCGAGCTGCGCCGGGTGCTGGACCCGGGGAGCGGCCTGTGAGCGGGCTCGAGTCGCTCTTCGCGGACGCGGCCGAGCTGCTCGGGGCGGGCCTGCGTGGTCCCGACCTCGGCGCGGCCTTCCGCGCGCGCTTCGACGCGGCCGCGCCCGAGCACCTGGCCGAGCTCGAGCGGCTGGTCGCGGCGGGCCTGCGCCGCCTGGGCCTGGCCGAGTGGGGCGGCGCGCGGCTGGGCCCGGGCTTCGCCGAGTTCCCGCGGCTGGGCGATCCCGACTGCGTGGCGCGCCTCGCGATGGAGCTCCTGGTCGGCGAGGGTGAGGCCAGCGACGCAGGGTCGGGCCTCGGCTGGCTGGCCGGGCCGCTCTTCGCCAGCGGTCGCCTGGTCGCCTACCTGCGCGCCGCCGAGGAGGACCCCGGGCGCGCGATGGCCTACCTGAACCGCAACCTGCGCAGCGAGCTCCAGCGCCGCCGGCGCATCGCGGACCCCGCCGGGGCGGCGCTCTTCGACAACCTCGCGGCGGCGGCCCTGACCCTGGTCGAGGCCGAGCAGGCCGGGCGGTCCGGTGCCGCGCCGCAGCTGGTCGCCGAGCAGCCCCTCGGGCCGGAGCCGCCCAAGCCCGCGGCCCTGGCCCAGGCCCTGGTCGAGTCCGGTGCCCTCGGGCCGTTCTTGGAAGCCGTGGCCAAGAACGCCGAGCGCACCACCGTGCGCAACTCGCCCATGCGCGGGCCGGCCATCGAGCAGCCCCTGGCGGCCGGCCTGGGCGCAGCCCTCGGGGGCGCATCGCCCGGGTCGCTGGACCTGTCGGCCCTCGCCAACCAGCTGCGCGGCGCCTGGCCCCTGCCCGAGGAGCTGTCCACGCGCTCGATGCCGACGGGCAGCGATGGCGAGCTGAACCTGGACCTGCTCGGCCCGGACCCGAGCGCGCTCGATCCGGCCGAGCTGTGCGCCCGGGGGCCCGTACGGATCGCCGACCTGCTGGAGCCCTGGCGCGCGGCGCTCGAGGCCGCGACCTCGCTCAGCGGCCCGCGCAAGGCGAAGCTCGGCGGCTACCTCGACGAGCTCGAGCGGCTGCTGCGCGAGCACGCCGGGCTGCCGCCCGCCACCTGGCGCAGCGACCTGCGCCGCAGCCTGGGCATCAAGCCCCAGACCTGGTCCGACGACTGGAAGGCCCTCGACGGGCTCTTCGCCGAGCTGTCGGGAGGGGGCCATGTTTAATAGGAAGGGACTTTTCCCGAGCGAATCCGGACTCGTTCCGGATCCCTGCCGCCGACCCGACTTGACCCTGAGCGTGCCATGACTTCGATAAGCAAGATTGGGCCCCCGCGGCCGGGTGAGCTCTGGGAGCTGCCCCTCGCGGGCGCGGACCTCCTGGGCTGGGTGGTGATCAAGTCGCATCCCGACGATGCCGGCCTGCTGCTGGTGGTGCCGGCCGACGGCGAGCC
Organism: Planctomycetota bacterium; assembly: GCA_029212845.1. Lineage (GTDB taxonomy): Bacteria > Planctomycetota > UBA1135 > UBA1135 > JARGPD01. The sequence goes on along the minus strand of JARGPD010000179.1, from coordinate 4,547 downwards.
CGAGGTGGGCCCGCGGGACCTGGCCTGCCCGCTGACCTGGTCCCGGGCCGACGGCGACGAGGTGGTCGAGCGCTGCGTGCTGCGCGGGGACTTCGGGGCCTGGATCCCGGCCCAAGACCTGTGGTTCCGGGCGCCCGGCGCCAGGGTGTCGCCGGCCTGGCGGGCGGACTTCCTCGCGGGGCTGCTGCGCGCTCTGGGTGCTGCGGCCACGGGGGCCGGCGGGGCAGTGGCGACGGCCGAGGCCGAGCAGCACCAGGACACCAGCCTCGGTCCCGCCCTGGCCGGGCTCGAGGCCTGGCGCGACCGCGCGAGCGCACGCCTCAGGGTCAACCTCAGCGGGCCCTACCAGCTGGACGCGGACCTCACCGGCGGTGCCAGCCGCGTGGCCGAGCCGGCCCTGGCCTACGCGGCCGCGGGCTCGGACCTGCTCGACGAGCTGTGCGCCGACCTCGAGGACGAGGACCCGATCGAGCCCGAGGTGCTGCGGCGCCTCGAGGGGGGCCTCGACGGCCGCGAGGCCGTCCTGCGCATGACCCCCAGCGAGGTGCAGCTCGAGGTCGACGGGGCCGCCGAGCCACCGCGCTGCCTGTTCCTCGGCCCGTCGGGCGGACGGCGCTTCCTGCGCTGGACGCGGCACCTGCAGGGTGGCTGGCGCAGCCAGCCGTCGAACCTGCGCGAGCTCGAGGCGCCGCCCCTGCGGCTGGTGGTCGAGGGCGAGCGCGTCTTCGACATCGAGCTGGACTACGAGTCACCGGCCTCCTGGAACGCGGGCGGATGAAGTCGCTCCAGGCCCGCGTCCGGGACGAGTCCTGGCTGCGCAGCAACCCGGTGGCGATCCTCAAGATGCGGCTGCGCCAGGAGGGCTCGGCTGGCCTCGGCGCCGAGCGCAAGAGCGCTCGGGTCCTGGCGCGCGCGGGCTACCCCCTGTCGGCCCACTACCTGGACAACCTCGGGCTCGACCTCGGCGTGGACCACATGCCGCGGCGCCACGGGGTCGTCGGCCTGGTGCTCGGGGCCGAGACCGGCGGCCAGCCCTTCGCCTGGGCCGATCGCCTGCGGGCCGAGCCGGACCTGCGCTGGCGTGGGCGCGCGGGCCTGCCCTTCGAGCCCCTGGACCTGCTCGGCGTGCTGCTGCGCCTACTCGGCGCGCGCGCGGGGGACGAGCTGCTGCGGCACCTGCCCGAGGCCAAGGCCTTCGCGATCGTCGACGAGATCGACGAGGAGATCGCGGGCCCCTCGATGACCATCGCCGGCGCCCTGGCCGTGCTCGACGCGGCCTCGGGCCATGCGCGGCCCGAGCTGGCGGCGGTGGCCTCCTTCGTGCAGCTCGAGCCCGGCGTGCAGCCCAGCGGCGCCACCGACCAGCAGCTCAACCTCAAGCGCGTCGAGGGCGAGGCCACCAAGCTGGCCGCCTTCCAGCGCGAGTGCGGGCGCGGCAGCCTGTGCCTGGTGGCCAAGGACAGCCTGCTCGAGGCCAAGGAGCTGCACCGCTCCTTCGAGCGCGTGTGGGTCGTCGAGGACCTCGACCGGCTCGGTGGGCGCCTCGAGGCGGCCGGCCTGCTCGAGGACTTCGCCCGGCCGGCGCCCCTCTCGCGCCAGGAGCTCGACCGAGTCGAGGCCCTGATCGGGCGCCTGCGCAAGGACGAGTTCCTGGTCCGGCGCGCCCTCGACCTGGCCCTGCGACTCGAAGCCGCTGCCCGCGAGCCCGGCCTGGGGCCGGACATCTCGGCTGCCCGCGGGCGCCGGGCCCTGGCCCACGCGACCCAGCCCCTGCGCTTCGACGCCGTGCTCGGGGATGCGGTCGCCGCGGCAGGTGGCGTGGTCGAGCGCGCGCGCGCCGCGCCGGACCTGGCCTCCCACGCCGAGCTGTGCGCGGCCTCGATCGAGCTGGCGACGGCCCACTACGTCGAGTACGACTTCGAGCGCATGGCCGCCGAGCTGCGCCCCTGGAAGCAGCGCCTCGACGAGGACCCGCACCTCGTGGACGCGGACCTGCGCGTGCGCGTGCTGGGCAACCTTGGGCGGGCCCTCGCGGTCCACGCGCCGACGGCCGGCGAGGACCCCACCTGGCCCGTTCTGTTCGCCGAGGCCCTCGCCCTGCAGGCGATCACCGACCCCTCCAAGCTGACCCTGACCCGGGGCTTCTTGGTCGGTGCCCTGCTGGCGGCCGGGCAGCTCGATGCGGCCGAGCGCGAGCTCTCGCGCGCCGAGGCCGAGCTCTCGCGCACGGACTACGCGGGCAACCTCTCGCTGTGGTTCCTGCGCTTCGACCGGGCCGACCTCGCCCGCCGCCGTGGGGAGCTGTGGGACGACCCCGAGATGGAGCGCGAGGACGTGGTGCGCGCGGGCCAGTTCGGGCGCGCGATGGGCTACTACTTCCAGGCCACCGCGCGGCAGGTCGGTCGCGAGCGCGGGGACGCGGCCGAGCGCTTCGAGCGCGCGGCGGCCTTCTTCGGCGAGGGGCGCCCGCCGGTGAACTCGGGCCAGTGGGTCTTCGTGCACCTCTGCCGCCTCGGGGCTGCCGAGCGGCGCCGCGACCCCAAGGCCTGGCGCGCCAGCCGGGCGGACCTCGAAGCCTTCCTGGCCGAGGACTTCGCCGCCGGCATCCGCCGCTGGTACGGCGAGCTGGTCCCGGCCCTGCCGACGGACTTCCAGGCCCAGCTGGACTTCGATGGCGGGCCGGGCGGCTCTGGTGATCCGGCCGCAGCCCTCGAGGCGCTCTTCGCCCGGGACCCCTACTTCCTCGGCCGCGGCTGAGGGCTCCGGGGCTCCGAAAGGAGTCCGGGATCGGGGCGCGGAGCCCGTGTCCATGGCCCGCCTGGGCGCCCCAGCTGGAATCCCTGGGCCGGTAAGTCTTTGTATGGATGCGACTTAGGTTTGGCGTGTGGCGTCGGGCAGGCGCGGATCGGTTACATCTGTAACCGTTCGGGGGTAACTTGTCACCAGACCCGATCGCTCGACCCCTGCTCCCGACCGCCATGACCAGCCCCGCCTCCTCCGACGACGACCCGACCCCGGCCGAGTGGAAGATCCTGCGCATCGTTCACGCCGCCGGCTCCTGCGCCGCGCGTGACGTGGTCGCGGCGGCCACGGCCGAGTTCGAGTGGAGCCCGAGCACGACCAAGACCCTGCTGCGCCGGCTGGTGGCCAAGGGGCAGCTCAAGACCAAGCGCGTGGGGAACTCGTTCCTGTACCGGCCGACGCGCTCGGCGGTCAAGCTCCTGTGCCGGGCCGCGGACGGGCTGCTCGACAACGCGGTGGCCGGGGCCGTCGGCCCGCTGCTCGCGCACATGGTCGAGCGCTCGAGCTTGACCCACGACGAGCTCGACGAGCTGCGCGCCCTGATCGATCGCAAGGCAGGCGATAGCGCCGATCCGACCGACGAGGAGGCGCGCTGATGGTGGCCCTCGAGAGCGCCGCCCGCGAGGTGCTGGCTTACCTGCTCGAGCGCTCCGTCGCCGGCGCGCTTGTCTTCGGCGTGGCCCTGCTCCTGTGGCTGGCCCTCCGTCGCTGGACCCCCGCGCGCCTCGGCGCTGCTTGGTTCCTGGTGCCGCTGGTGGTCTTCGCCGCCCCGGTCGAGCGCATGCTGCCCAACCCTTGGCCCGGTGCGAACCCGGTCGAGGTCGCCCTGGTCGGGACCTCGCCGGTGCTCGGCGAGCTGCTGATGCGCCCGCGCACGGGCGTCCTGCGCCCGCCGGTCGTCCTGGCCGACGCGGCCCTCGACGCGGCCTTCGATGGGACCCACGATGGGACCCTCGATGGAGCCCTCGCCGACGCCGCCGAAGCAGGCGCCGGGGGCTCGCGGCCCGACAGCTCCGCCGCGGGAGCGGCCGTGCGCAGCCTGCCCGGCGCGACGGGTCCGAGCCCGGCGGCGAGCGTCGGCCAGTCCGCCGGGCCCCTGCCCTGGGCCACGGTGCTGTTCAGCCTTTGGCTGGCGGTGGTGCTGGTGCTGCTCGCGCGCTTGGCCCTGGTCCAGCGCGGCGTGCTCGGGGTGCTGCGCCGGGCGCGGCCCCTCGCGAAGACCGAGCCGGTCGCCGCCCGCACCGTCCGGCGCCTGGCCGGGCGGCGGCGCCTGGCGGTGCTCGAGACGGACGAGCTGGCCTCCCCGGCGACCTGGGGACTCGGCAGGCGCGCGCTGCTCTTCCCGACCGGCCTGGCCGGGCGCCTCGACGGGCCGGCCCTCGAGTGGGTCGTGCGCCACGAGCTCGCGCACCTCGAGCGCCGCGACCACGCGATCGACCTGGCCCAGCGCCTGGTCCAGATCGCCTTCTTCTTCCACCCCCTGGTCTGGCTCGCCAACCGGCACGTGCGCACCCTGCGCGAGCTGGCCTGCGACGAGGCCGCCCAGCTGCGCTGCGCCCCCTCCGAGCGAGGCCTGTGTGCGCGCGCGCTGCTCGAGGTGGCCGCCTTCGCCAGCGGCCTGACCGAGCCCCGAACCGACCACGCGATGGTTTCCCTGCTGGACCACAAGACCTTGCTCAGGAACCGCATCATGAACCTCTCGACCCCCGAGCGCCGCACGGCGCAGAAGACCCTCGGCCCCGTGG
>JARGPD010000178.1 GCA_029212845.1 Planctomycetota bacterium | reverse complement strand
CGGGCGAGCAGGTCGGGGGCCGGGGCGGGCGTGCCGCGCTCGAGGTTGCGGTCGACCTCGGGTGCCGGCGGGGCGGGCGCGGTGGCCTCGACCGTGGCCTCTACAGGGCTCCCGCCGCAGCCGCCGGCGAGGGCGAGCAGCAGGAGTCCGAGGGCGGCGGCCTTCGGGCGAGAAGTGTTCCGCGGTTGGCGGAAGTCAAGCGGGGTGACCGCGTCCATGGTGTTCGCTAAGTGGGGCCGGGCAGCCGCCCGGTTCTCTGCATTCCCATTCGTCGGAACGCGTGGGTTGCACCGTGTAGAGTCCGGGCGGCTTGCCCCCTTTCTCGCCTATTCCACGCCGCTGCGCCAGCCTCGGCCCTGATTCGGCCGCGCTTGGCTATCCTCTCTTCGCTGCCCTCCCCGACCGCGACCGTGAGCTCCTCCAACAAAGCCCCGCTGCTGCTCGTCGCGCTGCTGCTCCTCGTCGGAGTCGTGGCGTTCTTCGTCCTCGGGAACGAGGCCGCCCCCGGGGATGGCGAGGGTGGCCTCGGTCCGGCGGTGGTCGAGGTGGCGGCCGCGCCCAAGCTGTCGATGGGCACCGACTCGGTAAGCCTGCCGAGCGCCCGCGAAGGCGTCGAGGCCATGGGACCGAGCACGGTGCTGTGGCCGCTCGAGATCGAGCTGCGGCTGATCGAGCCCGGCGACGTGCCCAAGCCCGACGAAGGGCCGGTGCTCGGCGCGGGCGCCAACGCGATCCTCAAGGGCCGCATCGGTGACCGCAAGGACCGCGGCGCCCAGGCGACGATCACCTTCGTCGAGGGCGCCAACAGCGGCCGCGTGCTGACCACCGACGCCGAGGGGCACTTCGGCGCGACCGACCTGTACCCCGGCCTCTCGATCGTCGAGGTCGCAGGCCACGGGCTGGTGGGCGCGCGGCGGGAGGTGCGCCTGCGCCAGCGTCGCGAGACCCTGCTCAACCTCGGCTTCGGTCTGCTCGGGACGGTCCAGGGTCAGGTGCTCGACGAGACCGGTGCGCCGGTCGTGGGCGCGACGGCGATCATCGACGGGCACCGCGACCAGACCGACGACAACGGCTTCTTCTACCTGCCGAGCCTGGCCTCGGGCCTGTCGTTCCTCGAGCTGGAGAAGCCAGGCTACGCCAGCCACCGCGAGAACGTCGCGATCACCGCCAACAGCGTGACGCCGCCGGACCGGCTGAAGTACGTGCTCAAGCAGGGCTCGACGCTGCTGCTCTCGGTGTCCGGCAACGTGGGCGGGCCGGGGCCTGTCGAGGTCTGGCTCTCACCGGGCAACTCGAAGCAGGCGCGGACCTTCCCCTTCTACAAGCTCAACCCGATCGAGCTGCAGCCGGGCGAGTCGCGCGAGATCCCGGACCTGCCCAAGGAGCTGGTGCAGCTGCGCGCCTTCCGCAGCGGCGCGTCGGTCTACCCGCCGACCCGCAACGCGAACCTGCGCGCGTCGAAGCACCTGCCGGTGCAGTTCGAGCTGCGCGACACGCCGCGCATCTTCGGGCGCGTCTACGCGGACAAGCTGCCCGTGGCCCAGGCGCGGGTGGTGCTCGAGGCTCCCGACCAGGTCCAGGCCGCCCTGCGGCATTACCGCCAGCCGGCGACCTACCTGGAGTCGTCGATCCTGCCGATGCCACCCGGCGCGCGCCAAGAGGTGCGCACCAACGGGCTCGGCGAGTTCACCCTGTCCAGCTGGGACGACAACTCGGCGGCTCGCTACCTGTGGGCCGAGTCCTTCGACGGGCAGCAATTCGGCATCCGGCTGATCGAGGCCGACGATCTCGAGGTGAGCCTCGACCTCGAGCCGCGTGCGAAGGGCACGGGCAAGCTGACCCTGGACGTGGGCGAGCGCTACCAGGGGCTGCCCGTGCGCTGGAGCATGAACGGCGAGCCGGGCACTCCCTTCGACCTTGCGCCGGGGGAGCCGCTGACCTTCGAGGGCCTGCGCGAGGGGCGCTGGAGCGTGGAGGTGCGCTGGTACGCCACCGAGCTGCTCGGCGAGTCGAGCGTCGAGGTGGACGCGGCCGGGGCCGAGCTCGGGCTGAGCCTGCCCGAGGGCGCGCTCAACGGCCAATCCCGCGATGCCTGGGAGCGGGCCGGTCGCGACTGGCCCTTGGACTCCTTCTAAGGGAGGCGAGTCGAGGCAGGAGCGGCCTCGCGGGTGGACCCTGGGCGGGGTCGTGGTAATTTCCTCGCGCCCAAGTCCCCGCGGCCCTCCCGCTGCCCAAGCCCACCGACTGCCATGCCCCGCCTGACCCTCGACGGTACCTCGCTCGACCTCGACGCCCTGACCCCGATCCTGGACGGGGCCGACGTGACCCTGGCGCTGGCCAAGCCTGCGAAGGCGCGCGTGCGTGCGGCGCGCAAGGTGGTCGAAGACCATGTCGCCGCCGGCGACGTCGTGTACGGCCTGACGACGGGCTTCGGCAAGCTGAAGAGCGTCGCGATCGACACCGCCGACCTCGCGACCTTGCAGCGCAACCTGATCCTGTCGCACTGCACCGGCGTCGGTGCACCGATGCCGCTCGAGGAGGTGCGCGTCGTGCAGGTGCTGCGCCTCAACGGCATCCTGCGCGGTCACTCGGGGGTGCGGCTGAAGGTCGTCGAGCAGCTCACGCGGCTGTTCAACAAGGGCTTCGTGCCCGAGGTCCCGATGCGCGGCTCGGTCGGTGCGTCGGGCGACCTCGCGCCGCTCTCGCACATGGCCGCGACGTACATGGGCGTCGGGCATGCCTTCGTGATGGGGCCGAAGGGGGCCAAGCGCATGACCGCCAAGCGCGCTCTCGCGCTGGTGGGGGAGGAGCCGCTGGAGTTCGCGGCCAAGGAGGGCCTCGCGCTGATCAACGGCACCGAGGTGATCAAGGCCTGCCTCGTGCGTGCCCTGCGCCGGGCGGCGAACCTCTCGAAGGCGGCTGACGCGATCACGTCGCTGACGATCGAGGCCCTGTTCGGCTCGGTGCAGCCCTTCGACGACCGCTTCGCCCAGCTGAAGGGCCAGCCGGGTCACACGCGCACCTCGGCCAACGTGCGCGCCTGCCTGAAGGGCTCGTCGGTGCTCGCGAGCCACGTCGACTGCGACCGGGTCCAGGACCCCTACTCGCTGCGCTGCGTGCCGCAGGTCCATGGCGCCTTCAAGGCCGCCCTCGCCCACGTCACCGAGATCGTGACCAACGAGCTGTGCGCGGTGACCGACAACCCGATCCTGTTCCCCGACACCGGCGAGGTGATCTCGGCCGGGCAGTTCCACGGCCAGCCCCTCTCGATGGTGGCCGACTACCTGGCCCTGTCGCTCTGCACCGTCGGCAACATCTCCGAGCGCCGCATCGAGCAGCTGGTCAACCCCGACCTGTCCGAGCTGCCGGCTTTCCTGACGCCCCAGCCGGGCCTGAACTCTGGCATGATGATCGCGCAGGTGACGGCCGCGGCCCTGGTGTCGGAGTGCAAGGGCCTGGCGCACCCGGCCTCGGTCGACACGGTGCCGACCAGCGCCAACCAGGAGGACCACGTGTCGATGGGCATGGGCGCGGCCCGCAAGGTCCACGCGATCCTGGACAACGTCGAGGCGGTGCTTGGCATCGAGCTGATGTGCGCCGGCCAGGCGCGCGAGTTCCACAAGGACCTCGAGGCCGGCCGCGGCGCCGAGGCCGCCCGCGCGCTCCTGCGCACCCGCGTCAAGCCGCTCGGCCAGGACCGCTACCTGCACCCGGACCTGGAAGCATGCTCTGACCTGGTGGCCTCCGGGGCGCTGGTGGCCGCGGTGGAGGCGGAGACCGGGCGGCTCGAGGCCTGAGCGAAGAAGCCACCGGCTACGCGTGGGGCATGACGCCTAGGCGTGCCCGTTCGCGTGGACCCCTGTCGAGGTCGCTGCGCTTCGGCTAGCCAGTCGCCTACTGGGCGGGCGGCTCCCCGGGGAGGAGCCGCCATCTGCCGAGCAGCAAGGGCGAGGTTGCCCAAGCTGCCCGGACCTTCTAGTACCCGAACGTCATCGTGTAGGCGTTGCAGAGGGTCCAGTTGGTGCCGATCACAAGTCCTTGGGCCGTTGCCTGGAGCCCGACCAAGGCGGTGAGCGCGGGGATCGGCGCGGTGTAGGTCGTGGTCGGGCCCAATACAGGAGCGCTGGCCAGGAACAACAGCGGCGAGCTCAGGTCGACGAGCAGCTCGCCGCTAGGCAGGAAGATGCCGCTGGAGGAGGTCGCGTACACCGCGATCGATGAAGCCAAGGCGGATGCGTCGACGCTCGTGTCGATGGTCGAGACCCAGGGTTGGCCGAGCACGGGCGGCTGGCTGGTGAAGCACATGGGGTTGATTCCCGAGCCGTTGGTGATGCTGCCCAAGGCAGGGTTGGTCGGGGAGCCCGAGCCGTGGAAGACCATGGCCTGACCGACATCAACGAGGGCGCCGTCGTAGAGGTCGGCACCGAGGATGACGTCCGAGATCGAGTCGCCGTCCACGTCGCCGGCGCTCGCTACGGAGCGCCCGAGAGAGGCGCCATTTTGCGTCGCGGCGACCTCCCACACAGGGAGCGTACTGAGTCCACCGACCGAACCTTCGTAGACGAACGCGCCACCACGGAACTTCCCAACCCCTCCGGCGCCGTAGGCACCAACGATGACATCGGAGTAGTTGTCACCATCGACGTCGCCTGCTGATGCGACCGAGGAGCCGAAGTAGGCGAGTACTTGGGCTGAGTTCGTGCTCCACGCCTCGACCGGGCCAAGCCCAAGTGGCGAGCCGTGGTAAACGAAGGCGCTACCGCTGAAGCTGTTGGGTCCGGGCGCGCCCACGATGACGTCAGAGTGGAAGTCACCGTTCACGTCGCCCGCGCTAGCGACCGAGGTTCCGAAGTTGGCAAAGGCTTGGTCGGACTCCATGGTCCATGCGACAGTCGCTCCGAGCCCCATCGCCGATCCGTGGTACACGCGGGCGGCACCCTCGTCGGGCTCACCATTGGTGTAGTTCGGGACTCCGAAAATGACGTCGGAGTAGCCGTCATGGTTCACGTCCCCGGCGGATGCGACGGACCACCCACTCTGCTGGAAAGCCGAAGTCCCATCCACGGTCCATTCCGGAAGCAAGCTCAGGCCAGTCGCCGAACCGTGGTGCACCGTGACTTGACCCTCGTTAAAGGACGGGGCATTCCGCTTGGGATCCCCAATGATGATGTCGTCGAAACCGTCGTTGTTGATGTCCCCTGCGCTTGCGACGGAGAAGCCGTACGTGCCACCAGTCTGCCGTGACCAGGCCTCGATCGCCCCCAGGCCGAGGGAGGATCCATGGTAGACCCACACCTTGCCGAGGCCTGGGTCGCCGATGATGACGTCGTCGAAGCCATCGTTGTTGACGTCGCCAGCCGAAGCTACCGAGTAGCCGAAGTCACCGCTAGACCCGGATTGGGACTGGCTCCAAGCGGGTGAGCTCGCGAGGCCAGTCGGTGAGCCGTGGAAGACGAAGACACGTCCCGACACCGGGGATCCGTGCAGCTCATTGGGAGCGCCGATGATGACATCGTCGTACCCATCGCTATTGACATCGCCTGCCGAGGCGACCGAGAAGCCGAAACGGCCTTCCAAGTCCGAGCCCTCTTGGACCCAGGCGACTGAGGTCAGGAGCGGGTCCACGGTGACCGGATATCGAGCTCCTTCATCATCAACCTCGACCACGAACCCACCCGGCGCCGGCTGCATCGAGGTGGCCAGCTCGCGCCCCGTTGCGTCCCATGCCGCAAGGTCGCTGTACCGGGCGACGCGCTCGCCGGTTGCATCCAGGAAACTGCCTGCGCGCGCATTCTCGTCGAGAGCCAAGGTGAGGCAGCTGTCAAGGCGAATGGCGATCGCGAGCAAGCCATCTCCCGCGGGTCGGTCGCTGATCGTCCAGCCTTGTTCGAGACCACGATCATCATTGATGAACCACTCGACCAGAGCGCCGTGGTCGAGCTCTGCAAAGCAGCCGTCGATCGACAGGGTCGGGTTGGCGAGGACTACCGTCCTGCCATCGCGACCGAAGGTCTCGATCTCCAGGCGTAGCTCCCACGACTTGTTCGAAACTGATTGCCATGGGGTGACCGTGAGGCCGTCGATGCCGAGGTCTCCGGAGACACCTCGCGAGCGGTTGGAGGCGATCCAACGCCCGTCGCCGGCCGGGCGAAAATCAAACCTAGCGCGATCGACCCAGGCCCCTACGGTCTGAAACGAGGCGTTCGGAATGAGGGTCGGGACCTCTTGTCGAAACTTGGCCTGCTCCGTCTAGACCCCTTGGGCACGAGCTGCAGGGAAACAGAGCATGATGGAGGCGAGCGCGACGACACCGGTTCCGATGGACCGAAGCTCGCGGGAACGTGAAGCCGGGTTGGTTGATGGCAGCATGGGGGGGAGGTTCCTGGGTGCAATGCAGCGTGGTGCAAGGTCGGGGGGCGGGAGAGTTCGTCTGAGCGCGAGCGGTCCACCTCAGGATGCAAGATCATAGACGCGGCAGGGCGCATGGGGAGCAACGACTGTCGAGCCAGCAGGCCTTGTGACGCGTGCCAGCACTCTCTCATCCGCTAGGGCCCACCCTCCCTGGGGGCCCCCTCCACACAAGCCACCACCGGGTGGATGGAGCGGGAGCCTTGGCGCGCCCCCCCTTCTCTGGGCGCGCCTCCCACGTCCCCGGCGCCCGCGGGGGCCGGGTCCAAGTTCTCTGTAAGGGTGCGGGCGCATGGTCCCGATCCGGCAAGAAGGATCGGAGGAGATGGTCGATCGAGACCATGCCTCCCGCACCTAGTGGTCGTTCGGGGCGGCCGACGGTGACAGGCAAGCCCGCAAAAACGGCCCGGGTCCGTTATCCTCTCGGCCCGACCCCCCGAGTGACTTCCATGACGACGACCCAGACCCAGCCCTACCCCTTCGCCAGCATCCCGACCGGTCCCCAGCGCGCGCCGCGCGGCACGGAGCTCTCCTGTGTGAACTGGAAGGTCGAGGCGCCCCTGCGGCTCTTGATGAACAACCTCGATCCCGAGGTGGCCGAGGATCCCGCCAACCTGATCGTCTACGGCGGCAGCGGCAAGGCGGCCCGGGACTGGCGCTGCTTCCAGACGATCGTGGGCACGCTCCAGCGCCTGAAGGCCGACGAGACCCTGCTGGTCCAGAGCGGCAAGCCGGTCGGCGTCTTCCGCACCCACGAGGGCGCGCCGCGGGTTCTGATCGCGAACTCGAACCTGGTCGGGCACTGGGCCACCTGGGAGCACTTCCGCGAGCTCGAGGCCGAGAACAAGATGATGTACGGCCAGATGACGGCCGGCTCGTGGATCTACATCGGCACCCAGGGGATCCTGCAGGGCACCTACGAGACCTTCGCGGCTGCGGCCAAGCGCCACTTCGGTGGCACCCTCAAGGGCCGGCTGGTCGTGACCGGCGGCCTCGGTGGCATGGGCGGCGCCCAGCCCCTCGCCGCGACCATGAACGAGGGCACCTGCCTCGCCGCCGACGTCGACATCACGCGCATCCAGAAGCGCATCGAGACGCGCTACTGCGACGTGCTGATCGAGGAGAGCCCGACCGCCATCGACCAGGCCATCGACCTGGCCCTCGAGTACACGGCCGCGGGCACCGCGAAGTCGATCGGCGTCGTCGCCAACGCGGTCGACCTCCTGAACCGCATGATCGAGCGCGGCGTGACCCCCGACATCCTGACCGACCAGACCAGCGCCCACGACCCGATCGGCGGCTACGTGCCCAACGGCATGCCCTACGCCGACGCCCTCGCCCTGCGTGAGTCCGACCCGGCCAAGTACGAGGCCGAGTCCCTGCGCACCATGGTCGACCACGTGCGCGCCATGCTGACCCTGCAGGAGCGCGGCGCCGACACCTTCGACTACGGCAACAACCTGCGCGGCTTCGCGAAGGAGGCCGGCTGCGCCGAGGCCTTCGACTTCGAGGGCTTCGTGCCCAAGTACGTGCGCCCGCTGTTCTGCGAGGGCAAGGGGCCCTTCCGCTGGGTGGCCCTCTCCGGCGACCCGGCCGACATCGCGGTCACCGACCAGATCATCCTCGACCTGTTCCCCGAAGACGAGGCCCTCGCGCGCTGGATCAGGATGGCCGGCGAGCGCGTCGCCTACCAGGGCCTGCCCGCGCGCATCTGCTGGCTCGGCTACGGCGACCGCGCCAAGGCCGGCCTGGCCTTCAACGAGGCCGTGCGCGACGGCCGCATCAGCGCGCCGATCGCCCTCGGCCGCGACCATCTCGACTGCGGCTCGGTCGCCTCGCCCAACCGCGAGACCGAGGCCATGAAGGACGGCACCGACGCGGTCGCCGACTGGCCCTTCCTCAACGCGATGCTCA
>JARGPD010000177.1 GCA_029212845.1 Planctomycetota bacterium | reverse complement strand
CCGTGGGCAGCTCGTCGCCGCGGCTGAGCTTGTTGACCAGCTTGGTCTTCTCGGCCTCGTCCGCGTCGATGCGCTGCTGGTGCTCGGCGATGACCTCGTAGGCCTTCGAGCGCTTCTTGCCGTCGGCAGCGTCGTCGGCGGCAGACTGGCAGAGCAGCTTGACGCGACGGAGCTCGTCGAAGGTGGCGGTGTCGTCGAGCTCGACGGCCTTGCCGGTCATGTCGTCCTGAACCGGCTCGCCGAGGGCGGCGGTGACGGCGGTCAGCATGTCCGCGCAGTGACGGCGGTGCTTGAGCAGGCAGCGCTTCTCGGCATCACGGATCTGGTCCAGCGTCATGCGCCGGTCCGCGTCCGTCATGTTGATGCGGCGGGTGAAGTGCTGGGCACCGATCACGACGCCCCGGGAGCCGGGGGGCATGGTCAGCGACGAGTTCTTCACGTCGACGCCGGCGCGGCCGAAGATCGCGTGCAGCAGCTTCTCCTCGGGGGTCAGCTCGCTCTTGCTCTTCGGCGCGACCTTGCCGACCAGCACGTCGCTGGCCTTGACCGCGGTGCCGATGCGCACGATGCCCTTCTCGTCGAGGTTGGCCAGGGCCTTCTCGCCGACGTTGGGGATGTCGCGGGTGAACTCTTCCTTGCCGAGCTTGGTCTCGCGGATCTCGACGTCGTACTCCTCGATGTGGATCGAGGTGAACGTGTCGTCCTTGACCAGGCGCTCGCTGAGGAGGATGGCGTCCTCGTAGTTGAAGCCGTCGAAGGGCATGAACGCGACGAGCAGGTTCTTGCCGAGGGCGAGCTCGCCGTGCTGGGTCGCGGCGCCGTCAGCGAGCAGCTGACCGGCCTCGACCTCCTGCCCCACCAAGACGCGGGGACGGTGGTTCTGGCAGGTGCGCTCGTTCAGTCCGCGGAACTTGGACAGCGGGTACTCCTCGTCCCCGATGATGATCAAGGTCGAGTCGACGTGCGTCACCGTGCCCGCCTTGCGGGCGCGCAGGACGAGGTTGCTGTTGCCAGCGACCTCCTTCTCCATGCCGGTGCCAACCAGCGGCGGCTCGGCGATCAGGAGCGGGACGGCCTGGCGCTGCATGTTCGAGCCCATCAACGCCCGGTTGGCGTCATCGTGCTCGAGGAACGGGATCAGCGAGGCGGAGATGCCGACGATCTGCTTCGGAGAGACGTCGACGAAGTCGACCTGCTCCGGGGGCACCTCGACGTTCTCGCCGTCCTGGCGGGCGAGCACGCGCTCGGAGGTCAGCTTGCCCTTGGCGTCGATCGTGACGTCCGCGGGGGCCATGACCATGCCCTCTTCCTGGTCGGCGCGTAGGTACTCGACCTCGTCGGTGAGCTTGCCCTTCTTGACGCGGCGGTAAGGAGCGACGAGGAAGCCGTAGTCGTCCAGGCTGGAGTACAGCGCCAGGGACGAGATCAGGCCAATGTTGGAACCCTCGGGCGTCTCGATCGGGCACAGGCGACCGTAGTGCGACAGGTGCACGTCACGCACGTCGAAGCCGGCGCGCTTGCGGTTCAGACCACCCGGGCCGAGTGCCGAGAGACGACGCTCGTGGGCCAGCTGGCTGAGGGGGTTGGTCTGGTCGACGACCTGGGAGAGCTCGCCACGTCCGAAGAAGTAGTCGACGGCGCTCGAGAAGGTCTTCGAGTTGATCAGGTTCCGGGGCGACACGGTGTCCCCCTGGTCCATGTTCATTCGCTCCTGGGCGGTGCGGCGCAGCTTCAGGAGGCCCTTGCGGAACTCCTCGGCGGCCAGCTCGGCCAGGCTGCGGACGCGACGGTTGCCCAGGTTGTCGATGTCATCGATCAGGCCCTCGTTGCCACGCAGCTTGAGCAGGTACTTGACCGAGTTCAGGATGTCCTCGGGCTGCAGGACCTGGATGTCCTCGCCAATCTCTTGGTTGAACTTGCGGTTCAGACGGAAGCGACCCACGCGACCGAGGCGGTAGCGCTGGGGGTCGAAGAACTTCTCGTGGAAGAGCTCGCGCGCCTTGTCGAGCTGGGGCGGGTTGCCCGGGCGCAGGCGGGTGTAGATGCGCAGCAGGGCATCGGCATGGCTCCGACAGGCCGGGTCATCCTTCATCGAGTTGATGATGAGCATGTCCAGGTCTTCGACCTCGCCCTTCACGATCTCGACGTCGGCCAGGTCGCTGGCCGCGATCTCGAGGGCGGCCGTCTCGGAGATCGGCTCGCCCGAGGGCACCAGGACCTCGCCGGTCTTGAGCACGACGATGTCGCCGACCGCGATCTTGTTGGTGACCTTCTTGGCGAAGGCGGTCTCGGTCTGGCCCTTGCGCTTCTTGACCTTCTCGGTGGCGTAGAACGTCCGCAGGATGTCCTGGTCCGTCGAGAGGCTCTCGTCGAGGGCGCGCAGGAAGGTGACCGCCGAGAACTTGCCCGACTGGTCGATCCGGATCTGCAGCAGCTCCTTCTTGGTGACGTTCAGCTCGATCCAGGAGCCGCGCTCCGGGATGATCCAGCAGTTGTGGAGCTTCCTGTCGGTGGTCGCCTTGTCGATGCCGAAGTCGACACCGGGCGAGCGGTGCAGCTGGCTGACGACCACGCGCTCGGAGCCGTTGATGATGAACTCCCCACCACCGATCATGATCGGGATCTCGCCCAGGTAGACCTCTTCCTCGATCGGCTCGTCCTTGACCAGGCGCAGTCGCACCTTGAAGGGGTAGCCGTAGGTCAGGCGCAGCTGACGGCACTCTTCGACGTTGTAGCGCGGCGCACCCAGGTCGTACGAGACGTACTCCAGGCACATCGTCTTGTCGAACGAGTAGATCG
The DNA here is from genome assembly GCA_029212845.1 of Planctomycetota bacterium. GTDB lineage: Bacteria > Planctomycetota > UBA1135 > UBA1135 > JARGPD01. The sequence continues at coordinate 5,536 of JARGPD010000177.1, read as the reverse complement.
GGAAGACCTCCTTGAGGAGGGCCTGCAACCCCTGATCGGTACGGTTACCGGGGGGCGTCTCCACCATCAGGAACTCGGCGAAGGACTTCGTCTGGATCTCGACGAGATCGGGCAGCGAGACGATGTCCGGATAGCGCCCAAAGGTGCGCACAGGCAGGGTGGTCGTAGACATGAAGGTCACTCGACTTCGGGGTGCCGGTCGGCCGGACCGGCGAGGGGGGCGAGGCGGTCCTTAATTAAGGAGCGCGGTCGCAAGATGGCAGAGCTGTGAAGCGAGCACACGCGGGACCTCGGCGTTAGCCGGTCCCGCTGGTACCCGTTCGACGCAAGACTTCCCGACACGGACTCCACCAGCGTGGAGTCCGCGCGGGAAAGGCAAGAAGGTGTTGTTCCGGAGGAACAAGGTCGAGTTAGTCGACCTTGACCTTGGCACCGGCGGCTTCGAGCTTCGCCTTGAGCTCCTCGGCCTCTTCCTTCGAGCAGCCTTCCTTGATCGGCTTGGGAGCGGTGTCGACGAGCTCCTTGGCTTCCTTCAGGCCCAGGCCGGTGATGGCGCGGACCTCTTTGATGACGGGGATCTTCTTGTCGCCCGGGCTCTCGAGGATGACGTCGAAGGAAGTCTTCTCCTCGACCTCGGCGGCGGCGGGGCCGGCGGCGGCAGCGGCGACGGGGGCAGCGGCGCTGACGCCCCACTTGTCCTCAAGGTACTTGACGAGCTTGGAAGCCTCAAGCAGCGTGAGGGTGTCCAGCTTGTCGGCGACTTCCTGCAGGGTAGCGTCGAGCTCGACGACGTTCGTTTCTTCGGACATGACTACTCTCGTTGTGGGAGGGGTTTGGTTTGTTCGTTGGGGGTGCCCCACGCCCAGAAGGCGCAGGGTGAGTTCAGACTCGGAGGGTTACTCTTCGCCGCCCGCGTCGATGCGGGCCTGGATCAGACGGGCGAGGCCACTCGGGTTGCCGTTGATGACGCGCACCAGGCCTTGGGCCGGGCCACTGATGCAACCGAGCAGCTTGGCCTGCAAGGTCGGACGGTCCGGGACGTCGGAGAGCGCCGCGGCATCGGAGGCCCCGAGCAGGTTGCCCTCGAGCATCCCGCCGCGGACGTCCAGCTTGCCGGCCTTCTTGAGCTTCGAACCGGTGACGACCTTGGCCGCACCGATCGTGGACTCGGCGTCGCCCCAGGCGACGGCGACGTTGCCCTTGAAGATCTCGGAGTCGACCTCGTGGCCGTTGGAGGCCAGGGCCAGCACGGCGAGGCGGTTGCGCACCAGGCGGACCTGGGCACCGGACTCGAAGATGGCTCCGCGAAGCTCCTCGTTCTCTTCCATGGTCAGACCGGCCATGGAGAAGAAGAGCAGGCCTTCGGCCTCGGACCAGGCGCTCGTGAGCTGCGTGAGGCTCAGCTTGTTGACGATGTTCGGCATGGTTCTAGCTTCCGTACTGAATCCAGGCGCCAGGGCCCATGGAGGTGGAGATCGAGATCTTGCGGAGGAACTCCCCCTTGACCACCGGCGGACGCATGCCGTTCAGGTGGTCGAGGAAGGCCCGCAGGTTGGCCTCGAGGTCTTCGGTCGGGAAGGAGCGCTTGCCAAGACCGGCGTGGACGTTGCCGCCCGCATCGGTCCGGAACTCGACCTTGCCCGCCTTGAACTCGGTGACCGCCTCGGCCACGTTCGGGGTCACGGTGCCCGACTTGGGGCTCGGCATCTTGCCCTGGGGACCCAGGACCTTACCGAGCTTGCCCACGTGGCGCATCATGTCGGGGCTCGCAATGCAGACATCGAAGTCCAGCCAGCCGCCGGCGATCTTCTCTGCAAGGTCAGCGCTGCCGACCTCGTCGGCACCCGCCTCCCGGGCTGCATCGGCCTTGTCGCCTTCGGCGAACACGATGACCTTGACGGACTTGCCGAGACCCTTGGGCAGGGACACCGCGCCACGGACCAGCTGGTCCGACTTGCGGGCATCGATGCCAAGGCGCACGACAACGTCGACGGTCTCGTCGAACTTGGCCGCGGGCAGACTCTTGATCAGCTCCAGACCTTCGGCGAGGCCGTAGATCTTGGAACGATCGACCTGCTCGTTGGCCGCGTTGAATCGCTTGCTTCGCTTCACCATATCTATCCTCGTGGGGCCTTAGCCCTCGACCTCGATACCCATCGAGCGCGCAGTGCCCTCGATGATCCGGCTGGCGTGTTCGAGATCACGTGCGTTCAGGTCATCCTTCTTGATCTCGACGATCTCCTCGACCTGGGCTCGGGTGACCTTGCCCACCATCATGTGACCCACGAAGCCGGCAGCCTTGTCGAGGCCAGCGGCCTTCTTGAGGAGCACGGCCGCCGGAGGCGACTTGAGGATGAAGTCGAAGCTGCGGTCTTTGTAGACCGAGATCTCGACAGGAATGATCAGACCCATCTGATCGCGGGTGCGATCGTTGAACTCCTTGACGAAGCCGGCGATGTTGACGCCGTGGGCACCGAGCGCGGGACCGACCGGGGGAGCAGGCGTAGCCTGCCCTGCCGGGCATTGCAGTTTGATTTTTGCTGTCAGTTCCTTGGCCATATCAGACGGCCTCCACTTCCCAGTACTCCAGTTCGACAGGGGTCGGGCGACCGAAAATGGTCACGATTACCCGCACAGTCCCCTTTTCCGGGCTGATCTCGTCGACGGCTCCATCGAAGCCGTCGAAAGCACCGGATTTGACTTTGACCACGTCACCCTTCTTGAGGCTGATGGCCACCTGTGGACGGTCCTCGCTCTCGCTCATGCGCGAGAGGATCGAGGTGACCTCACCCTCAGAGAGAGGGGTCGGTTCGCCGCCCATCCCCAGGAAGTCACCAAAGCCGCGGGTACCCCGGAGGGTCGAGCGCGCGTTGATGGTCTGGGGCGACTCAGGGTCCGACAGATCCGCTTGGATCATCAGGTACCCCGGGTAGAGCTTCTTGTTAACGATTCGCTTCTTGCCGCCGCGCAGGTCCGTGACCCGCTCGACGGGCACCAGGATCTGGGGCACGACCTCTTGGAGGCCGGCTGCACCGATGCTCTTGATCAGCTGCTTGCAGATCGAGTCCTCACGGCCGGATTGGCAGCGGACGAAGTACCACTCGTAGCTGCTCAAAACAGGTCTCCGTTGAGGATCACGTTGAAGAAGCGGGCGAGGACTGCGTCCGAGCCGGCGAGGAACGCCATGAGGAAGAGCACGAAGCCGATCACGACGAGCGACGAGTTGATCACCTCGGGCCACTTGGCCCAGGTCACCTTGTACAGCTCGGACTCGGTCTCGATCAGAAGGTCAGCGACCTTCGGGGTCTGGTGCCAAGCCCAGAGGAGGTAGAAGCCTCCGAGGAACAGCACCATCGAGATCAAGAACGCGCCGCTCAGCTCCCAGCCGAGGATCGGCATGCGCTCGAAGCTGTCCAGGACCGGTGCGCGCAGGCTCTCGACGAACGACCAGAGGGTCGTCTTCAGGGCCATGCACCCATAGAGGTACAGAAGGGCCAGGGTCCAGAACGCGCCCATGCGGGCCATCCTTCCCTGATCGCTCTTGTATGCCTTCATCCTCGGTTCCTGTGCGTGTGGTCGGGTTTGCCCGGAAGCCCGGGCAGGGGTGCTCTAGAGCTTGCGCTCGCGGTGCGACGTGTGCTTACGGCAGAAGCGGCAGTACTTGTTCTTCTCGAGCTTGTACTGAGCCTTCTGGCGCTTGTGCGTCGTGTAGTTGCGGTTCTTGCACTCGCCACAGACGAGGAACACATAACGCTCTTTGGTCTTCACGGATCAGCTCCTTGCCGTTTCGTTGGGGTCTCGGACCAGGGCGCCCCACCTCGCGGGCGGGGCGCCTTGGATCCAGAGGCGTGTGACTACTCGATGATCTTGGTCACGACGCCAGCGCCGACGGTGCGGCCGCCTTCGCGGATGGCGAAGCGCAGCTGCTCGTCCATGGCGACGGGGACGAGGAGCTCGATCTCGAGCTTGACGTCATCGCCGGGCATGCACATCTCGGCACCTTCGAGCAGGTTGGCCGTACCCGTCACGTCCGTGGTGCGGAAGTAGAACTGGGGACGGTAGCCCGAGAAGAAGGGGGTGTGGCGGCCACCCTCGTCCTTGGACAGGATGTAGACCTGCGCCTCGAACTTGGTGTGCGGGGTGATCGAGCCCGGCTTGGCCAGGACCTGACCGCGCTGGACGGCGTCCTTCTTGATGCCGCGCAGGAGGGCACCGACGTTGTCGCCGGCGCGGCCCTCTTGGAGCAGCTTCTGGAACATCTCGACACCGGTGACGGTGGTCTTCTGGGTGTTGGTGATGCCGACGATCTCGACCTCTTCACCCACCTTGATGATGCCAGCCTCGATGCGGCCGGTGACGACCGTGCCGCGACCTTCGATCGAGAACACGTCCTCGACAGGCATGATGAAGTCCTTGTCGGTGGCGCGCTCGGGCTCGGGGATGAAGGAGTCGATCGCCTCCATCAGCTCGTCGATGCACTTGAACGCGGGGTCGTCGGAGGGCTTGCCTTCGCCGAGGGCGTTCTCGGCGCCGAGGGCCGAACCACGGATGATCGGGGTGTCGTCGCCCGGGAAGTCGTACTTGTCGAGGAGCTCGCGGATCTCCATCTCGACGAGGTCGAGCAGCTCTTCGTCGTCGACCTGGTCGACCTTGTTCATGAAGACCACGACCGAGGGCACGTTGACCTGACGGGCGAGCAGGATGTGCTCCTTCGTCTGGGGCATCGGGCCGTCAGCGGCGGACACGACCAGGATCGCGCCGTCCATCTGGGCGGCACCGGTGATCATGTTCTTGACGTAGTCAGCGTGACCGGGGCAGTCGACGTGCGCGTAGTGACGGATCGGCGTCTCGTACTCGACGTGGGCCGTCGAGATGGTGATGCCGCGGGCCTTCTCTTCGGGCGCCTTGTCGATCTCGTCGAAGTTCATAGCCTTCGCCAGGCCGAGGGCGGCCTGGTGACGGCAGATGGCAGAAGTCAGCGTGGTCTTGCCATGGTCAACGTGACCGATGGTGCCAACGTTGACGTGCGGTTTCGTCCGCTCGAAGGTTTCCTTAGCCATGTCGGTGCTATCCGAAGAGTGGGCCTGGGGCCCGGGGGGTGAAGATCAGCGCCCACATAGGGCGCATGGTCAGGTCAGTTGAAAGTTGATTTGGAGCTGCTGACGGGACTTGAACCCGTGACCTCTTCCTTACCAAGGAAGTGCTCTACCACTGAGCTACAGCAGCGTAGGCCGCGTCCGCCAGGAGGGCGGACGTGGCGAACGTTGAGGTGAGGACCGGAGGAGTGGAGCGGGCGAAGGGACTCGAACCCTCGTCATCAGCTTGGAAGGCTGAGGTTCTACCGTTGAACTACACCCGCAAGGCCTGGCCGCTCGGGGCGAGCAGCAGCTGCACTCGAAGGTTGACGAGACGCGCGCGTTGGCTGATGCGTGCCGACCTCCGCCCCATCGCTGCGTGAGGATGGAGAGGATGGTGGGGGAAGCAGGATTCGAACCTGCGAAGGCTGTGCCATCAGATTTACAGTCTGACCTCGTTG
>JARGPD010000176.1:1279-8347 GCA_029212845.1 Planctomycetota bacterium | reverse complement strand
CCCCGCCAGCCCCAAGCCCAGCGGCCCGTCCGGCCGCCCCGGCCCCCACGCCGGTGCGCCCCAAGGCCCCCGCCGCCAAGGCGCCCATCGCCAAGCCACCCGGCGCCCCCCAAGCGATCCCCAAGCCCACCATCCGGCGCACCGACCTGCCCCCGGCGAGCCCCGCCGCCATGGACATGGCCGGCCTGCGCCGCTCGATCGACACCTGCATGTCCTGCGGCCTCTCCGCTGGTGCCATGGGCTCGGGCGCCCTGCCCGGCCGCGGGGCCCGCAAGCCCCGGCTCCTGTTCGTCACCGACTTCGCCGGCCCCGCCGAGCGCCGCTACCAGAAGGTCCTGGCCCCCGAGCTGGGCCAGATGCTGCAGCGCATCACCGCCGCCCTCGGCGTCCAGCCCTCCGAGATCTACCTGACCTCGGCGGTCAAATGTCCCCTGCCCGGCGGCTCCCTGCCCAAGCCGAGCGAGGTCGAGGCCTGCTCCAGCTGGCTGCGGCGCGAGCTCGAGCTGCTCGAGCCGACCGCCATCGTGGCCTTCGGCGCCCTCGCCACCCGGGCCCTCTTCGGCCCCACCGAGGACTTCGAGGCCCTGCGCGGGCGCCTGCTTACCTTTAATAAGGTCCCGGCGATCGTGACCCAGCCTCCCCGGGACATGCACGCCGACCCCAGCCTCAAGGCGCGCGCCTGGAACGAGCTGAAGCTGCTCGGGCCCGCCCTCGGCATCGACCCGAGCTAGGACACCGGCCCCCGAAACTTCTCCGGTGAGAAGGCTCGGCTCCCCCGGTAACCGCTGGGGGGTCGCACGGTAAACGAAGCGACCCCGAACTCGGCATTGACCCCGCCCCCGGCGCCCCGGTATGCTCCTCGCCTGCCTTCACTTAGAAGACACGTTGACGTACCTCTCTCGAGGCGCCCAGCATGTGGTGAAGGCCGAGCTTCCGGCAGGGTCCGGACCGGCGCGTCCGGTTCCAAGCCTTTCGGTCGGTCGTTCTTTTTGAGTCCCCCCCCTGAAGCCCAACGCCTGGTGCGCCCCTGCGGTGCGCGTCGCTGACGCCCCGCTCGAGATCGCCTGACGTAAGAGGATCCCCCCCACCGAGACCTGCAGGCGGCCCCAAGCTGCCTTTCCGGAAAACCGACACATGCGATCTCGCTCCCTCCTTCTGCCGACCCTCCTCGCCACATCCCTGTGGTCCTGCCAAACGGCGGACAACGCCGCCAACGACGTGAAGGTCGCCCAGCCCGGCTGGACGTTCTCCGTTGCGCCGGCCACGACCCCCTTCGCCAGTCCTGTCCAGGACATCGACCTCGAACAAGAGGCCGAGAAGCACCAGCGCAAGCTGGCGCAGCAGAAGTATCTGGCCGAGCAGTACATCGCTCGCGGGGACGAGGCCTACAACCTGGCCGACCTCGACAAGGCGCTGGTCGAGTACTCGAACGCCCTCGCCGTCATGCCGTCCAACCAGGACGCCCGTGACCGGATGGCCAAGGTCGAGACCTCCATGGGCAACCGCTACGCCCTGGCCGCCGAGGCCCTGGACGACTTCGCCAACCGCGAGGCCGTCAAGGCTGCCCAGGCCATGATGGCCGCCGAGGACGCAGCGCGCATGGGCGACCAGGCCCTGCGTCGCGGCGAGTTCGACGCGGCGATCAGCCAGTACAAGCAGGCCGACCTGATCCTGGGCTACCACCCGCTGGTCGCCGAGGGCAACCTCACCGGCGAGGTCATCGAGAGCAAGCTCAAGCAGGCCGAAGCCCTGCGTGAGGAAGCCCTGGCCCAGGCCGTCGAGGACCGCGCCGCCCGCGCCCAGGCCGCCGAGGCCGAGGCCGCTACGGCCGAGCGCGAGCGCAAGCGCGACCTCGTCTACGGCCTGTACTCGGAGGCGCACATGGCCTTCAGCCAGGAGCACTACGGGCGCGCCGCCGAGCTCTGCGACCAGGTCCTGGGCCTCGACCCGGGCAACCCGCACGCCATCGACCTGCGCGGCCTGGCGCTCAACGCGGCCAACAAGAAGGCCACCGAGCAGAACCTCACCAGCCTCCGCGAGGAGTGGAAGCTGATGATGGACGACCTGAACCAGATGGCCACGCCCCAGATGGACTCGGTCAACTTCAACGACCTGAAGTACTGGGACAAGGTCGTGTCGAACCGCAAGCCGATCCAGCTCACCACCAGCCAGGCGAGCCTCGACTCGAGCCGCGTGGCGATCATGAGCCTGCTGGACCGCACCCCCATCACCCCGCGCTTCGGTGATGACGAAGAGGGCGCCCCGATCGAGGACGTCGCCTCCTTCCTGCAGTCCCTGACCGGCGTCAACTTCATCGTCCACACCGCGGTCCTCGACGACCTCGACGAGGACGAGACCAGCATCCGCATGAACCTGCCGCGCATGAGCGTGCGCAAGGTCCTGGACCTGATCGCCGACACCTCCGAGTCCCTCCGCTGGAAGGTCGAGGACGGCGTCGTCAAGTTCGTCACCCTCGACCAGATGACCGGCGGCCAGATCCTCGAGCTCTACGCCGTCTCGGACATCATCCGCCCGGTGACCGACTTCCCCGGCCGCGTGATCAACGTCTCCCCCTCCGGCGGCCTCGAGCAGCCGGAAGAGGACATCGAAGAGCGCGACGCGCTCGTCGTGACCGCCGACGACCTCGACGCGCTGATCCGCGACAACGTCGCCGCCGAGTCCTGGGACGCCGACGAGGCCAACTCGATGCGCGTCACCGAGCACGGCGTGCTCGTGGTCAACCAGACCCCCGAGGTGCACGAGAAGATCCAGCAGCTCCTGGAGGACCTCCGCGAGGCCACCGGGATCATGGTCGACATCGAAGCGCGCTTCATGAAGGTCCAGGACTCGTTCCTGGAGGACATCGGCGTCGACTTCCGCGGCCTCGGTTCGCCCGGCCTCGGCTCGAACGAGTCCTTCAACGACTTCGGCTCGGCGTCCGCCTTCGCGGACCTCGGCACCGAGGTCGGCCAGGACAACGACGTCGGCATCTACTTCGACGACAACTCCGACGGTGACGTCAAGGCCCGCATCGAGAGCCTCTACGACTCGAGCCTCGGCAACGACGACTTCGACAACGCCGGTGGCCTGTCCTTCCAGTGGACCTTCCTCAACGACCTCCAGCTCGAGATGGTGCTGCGCGCCGTCCAGAAGAAGGAGCGCGTCGAGCTGGTGACCTCGCCCCACGTGCTGGTCGCGAACACCGCCCGCTCGAACCTGACCGTCACCAACCAGCTGGCCTACGTCCAGGACTTCAACATCGAGATCGCCCAGGGCGCCTCGATCGCTGACCCGATCATCCAGACGATCCAGGACGGTGTCGTGCTCGACGTCCGCCCGGTGGTCAGCGCCGACCGTCGCTTCGTGACGATCGAGATGCGTCCGACCGTCGCCGAGCTCAAGCGCCCGATCAAAGAGATCAACACCGGCCTGGCTTCGGCTAGCTCGGTCACGATCCAGCTCCCCGAGCTCGAGATCTCGCGCCTGCGCACCACCGTCCCGATCCCGGACGGCGGCACGATCATGCTCGGCGGTTGGAAGGTGCACGAGGAGCAGAACTACGCCTCCGGCATCCCGATCCTGAACAAGATCCCCGTGCTCAACTTCCTGTTCGAGCGCAAGGGCAACTACGTGATGAACCGCAAGCTGCTGATCCTGCTCAAGGCGTCGATCGTCATGTGGCAAGAGCACCAGCCCACCCCCGCCCAGCTCGGCAACTTCAGCGAGTAGCGGACGGCCCCCTGGGCATCTGAGCCCACGGACCGAGCCACCACGGCCCGGGGAGTCCTCCTCCCCGGGCCGTCTTTCCAGCCGCCCTCGTGGAAACCGAGGCCCGGCTTCCGGGTAGGATATCCGCCCGAACAACGGACCCCTTCGCCGAGGGCTCCGACTCCCCCTCTTCCTTCCGGGCTTTACCAGCCAAGATCCCCATCAGAGGTAAGCCAGGCATGACGCGCTGCTTCCCGAAAGCTTTCCTCGCGATCGTGGCCCTCGCCGCGAGCGCCCCCGTGACCTTCGCCCAGAGCGACCTCCAGGTCGAAGCCGACATCGAATTCGCCCAGGGCCTCGCCCGACGGTGGCAGTTCGTCGACCTCGCCGAGGGCGTGCTCGAGGAGCTCTCCAAGGGCTCCCTCGACGGGGCCCAGTCCGAGCGCCTTGGCCTCGTCCGCTGCGAGATCTACGCCACGGCCGCCAAGCGCGAGCGCAACGCCGAGGAGCGCGACCGCCTCTTCGGTGCAGCGCTGACCGCGTACCAGGACTTCATCGCGGACAACGAGTTCTCGGACCTGAAGCCCGCCGCCGAGAGCGCCTACGTCCAGCTGTCGAACACCTTCGCCGGCGTGCTCGAGCTAGCCCTCGCCGACCAGGTCGGCGAAGAGGCCGAGGCCACCCGGACGCGCATCCGCGAGACCCTCGAGGAGCCCCTCTCGCGCACCGGCGCCCTGATCGCTTCGCTCAAGTCCATCGACGAGCCGACCGCCCTCCAGGAGCGCGAGCTGTACGCGCTGATGCTGGACCGCGGCAAGATGCTCTCGACCCTCGGCCGCGCGTCCGAGGACGGCACCTTCTACCTCGGCCAGGCGGAGACGACCCTGGACGAGCTGGCCCTGACCGCCGGCGAGCGGTCGGCCTGGGGCCTGCAGGCGAACATCGAACTGGCCCGCGTGCTCGGTGCGACCGGCGACTGGGCCTACTCGATGGACCTGCTCGAGTTCGTGCTCGACACGGTCATGCCGCGCGACAAGGCCATCCTCGAGCCCTACTTCGCGGACCTCTCCCCCGCCGACCTCGAGCTGCACTGGTACTACGCCGAGATGGCGACCCCGCCGCTGCTCGAGGCCTGCGTCTCGGCCAACAAGCCCGAGGCCGCGATCTCCTGGGCCCTGCACTACTTCAACATCTACAAGAAGTACGGCTTCTCGCTCAGCAAGCCACGCGGCCACATGGCCCTCCTGGCGTCGGCCTCGGTCCTGATGGACGCCGGCGGCTACGTCGGCGGCCGCACCAACGACGGCGAGCTCCAGTGGTACGCCACCAAGGAAGACCTCGACGCCGCCGAGTCCAGCCGACGCAACAAGCGCACGGCGGTGGACCTGGCCCTCTCCATGGCCCAGACCACCAACGAAGAGAACCGCGGCAACGTCCTGCAGACCCGCGCCCAGAAGCTGATCTCCGAGATCATCGAGCGCCCCGGCATCGCGATCGGCCCCGAGATCCTCTTCGAAGCGGCCCAAGGCCACTACCGCGAGAAGGACTATCCCGCCGCGATCGAAGGCATGAAGCGCGTGCTCGCCGCCCTCGAGGACGAGGACGAAGCGGCCCGCATCGAGTTCGGGCCCAAGGTCCTGAACCACATCGGCCTCGCCCTCGGCAACCAGAAGCGCTACCTCGAGTCCGCGATGGTCTTCCGCGAGGCCGTCACGGTCTGGAAGGGTGACCCCCAGTTCGATAGCAAGAACGCCAACGGCATGCTCAGCGCCGTCAAGGCCCTGCAGGCCGGCTCCACCGCCGACCCTCAGATCGAGCAGCTGTTCCAGGACGCCCAGCGCTTCGTGGTCGAGACCGCCGGCGCCCAGGGCGCGGGCGAGGTGGTCTTCAACCAGGCCATGCGCGAGTACGAGGACGGCGAGTACGACATCGCCTTCGAGAAGTTCGGCGAGGTCGACACCGGCGCCGACTCCTACGAGAAGGCCCTCGTCTACAAGGGCGCCTGCCGCTACAAGCAGCAGCGCTACGACGAGGCCACCGAGCTCTTCAACGCCTACCTGGTCGACTACCTCGGTGATCCGACCAACGTGACGGACCTCGAGTCGCGCCTCGCGCGCCGTCAGGAGGCCAGCGCCCTCGCGACCTTCTACTTGGGCAACATCACCTACAAGCAGAAGGACTACGCCGGCACCATCAGCCACCTGGGGACCTTCCACGAGGACTTCCCGGGCCAGTCCCAGATGGCGCCCAACGCCATCTACATGGCGCTGATCTCGAGCCTCAACACCGGCGAGATCGCCAACGCCGAGCGCCTGCACGGCGTGATGGTCGAGGACTTCGCCGACAACCGCTTCACCGGCATCGCCGCCAAGCGCCTGTACTCGGCCATCGCCCCCACGGGCAAGGACGAGCCCAGCGCCCCGGTCCTGCGCAAGATGGCCGAGCTGATGGCGATCGCCAACAGCCTGTCCTCCAGCCCCGCCTACTCCGACCTGCGCCGCGAGTCCGGCCACTGGATCGACCTGGGAGAGTGGGAGACCGCCGAGGCCACCCTGCGCAAGACCTCCAAGGCCTTCGCTAACTCCACGGACCCCGACGAGCGCAAGGGCTGGCACCGCAACGTCCAGCCGGACCTCGCGCTGGTGCTGCTCGAGCAGGGCAAGCTGCCCGAGGCCCTCGACGTCGTGCGCCCGCTGATCCCGCCGGTCAAGACGCCCGAGGGCGAGCCCGACCCGGAGTTCCGCCCCACCGCCGCCACCGTCGACACCTTCTGCAAGGCCGCCGTCGGCTGGGTCGAGGGCGAGAAGGTCCGCGACATGGTCGAGGTCCTCGGCGTCGGCACCCCTGAGGACGTCGCCCTCGCGGCGGATTGGCGCAACAACCTGGCCAACTCCAAGAACAAGTTCACCCTGGAGTGGTACGAGCTGAAGTTCGAGACGATCTTCACCTGGCGCCGGATGGGCCAGGACGACACGGCCAAGCTGGAGAGCGCCAAGAGCCAGATCTCGACCATGAAGCAGGACGTCGGGAACGACTTCATCGGCGTGTTCGAGGACTTCGAGAAGGCCGGTCTCGACGGGGGGCCCCTGCAGCAGAAGTTCCAGTGGCTCTCCCGCTCGCTGAGCTGACCCCCACCGCCCAGATCCGGCACAAGGGCGCCCCCAGGGCCGCCCGTGTGTCTCGCCCACCCCGCGGTAGACGATCCTGCTTCCGCTGAGCCTCCGCCCCGCCAGCGTCGTCCGGACCCGCGGGCGAGGAGCCCCGCGGTGGCGCGGCCCTGCCGACGAACGCGGGGAAGTCCGAGGACCCGGCCGCTGCTTTGGACCGGGCGCTGGATGGCCGTCATCGCACATCGCCGTA
>JARGPD010000176.1:0-1269 GCA_029212845.1 Planctomycetota bacterium | reverse complement strand
ATGAGCCTCCTCCCCTCCAGCTTCGTCCGGACCCTCGGGATCGGTGCTGCCCTCACCTTGGGCCTGACCCTCCCCTCGGCTGCCCAGAGCACCGGTCGTCCCGATCAGATCTTCGTCCACGACCGTGGCGGAGAGGTCAAGAACCAAGCCGGCGTGGTCGTCGACGACGGCATCAATGAGCTCGTCTACCAGCAGCGCGGTCGCGACAAGCAGTCCGACGCTTCCAAGGTGGACCGCATCGTCTTCGGCGATGTCCCGGTTGCCTACCGCGATGCCCAGGGTTACGCCAACCGTGGCGACTTCGAGAACGCCGTGCGCAAGTACCGCGTGGCCGCCGACGACAGCGACACCCGCGGTCCCGTCCGCGCCAAGGCACGCTTCCTCGCAGCCACCATGCTGATGAAGGCGGCCGCCCTCGACCCGGCCTCCACGCCCTTTACCGAGGTCGTGGCCGAGTTCGACACCTTCCTCTCCGAGCACGGCACCAGCCGCCTGGTCCCCCAGGCGCGCCGCATGCAGGCCCGCGCGCGCTGGATCACCGGCGATGCCAACGCTGCTGCCGAGCTCTCGAAGTCCGTCTATGAAGCCCTCGATGCCAGCGGCAAGTCCGCCTACACCATCGAGCTCTGCTACGAGTCCGGCCTCGAGGCCGCGGACGCCTACCTCGCGGCGGGCAACAGCGCCGACGCAGGAAGCATCTACTCCGGGATGCAGACCGCTCTCAACGCCGCCATGGCCGAGGCCGAGCCCGGCCTGCGCGCGACCCTCGACCTGCTCAAGCAGCGCGCGATCCTCGGCGAGGGCTGGCAGCTCATCGCCGACGGCAAGCACGGCCAAGCGGTCTCCTTCTTCACCGGCAAGCTTCGCAGCGACCAGCCGGCGGTGCTGCGCTTCAACGCCCGGCTCGGCCTCGCCGAAGGTCTGCTCGGCCAGGCCAAGTACCGCGAAGCCCAGCTGCAGTTCGCCGCCGTCTCCGGCCTGGACCACACCAGCCGCGACAACGTCGCCCGGGCCCTCTTGGGCCTGGCACGCTGCGCCCAGGCCATCCCAGATTCCGACTCGAGCGAGCGCATCCGCGGCTGGCTCGAGGCGATCCAGACCCAGTACGGAGACACCCCGGCAGCCGCTTCGGCGCGCGAGCTCGCGGCGTCTCTCTGATCGATCCAACCCGTGGGGGTCTAGGCGGTTACCGCCCTGACCCTCACGGGTATGCCTCCCGGGGGGGGGGGGGGGGGGGGGGGGGGGGGGGGGGGGGGGGGGGGGGGGGGG
>JARGPD010000175.1 GCA_029212845.1 Planctomycetota bacterium | reverse complement strand
CACACCGATCAGGCTCGGGTTCGACCCCTCGGGACCGGGCAGCAGGTCCGCCGCCAGGAAGGTCCCAGGCAGGGTCCCATCGGTCCTGTAGAGCTCGATGCCATGGGCCGCGGTGGTCGCTTGGAAGTGCAGCTGGTGAGCCTCTCGGCCCACCGCGGTGAGGCGCGGGTAGGAGGAGGCTGGACCGGGCTCCAGGTCGCTGAGCAGCAGCGTGCCCGCCGTGGTGCCGTCGGTCTCGTAGAGCTCACTGCCCATGGGGCCCGAACCGCGGAACAGGACCTTGCTGCCCAGGGTGACTGGATCCTGGAAGCCGCCACTGGCCGAGCCGGGCAGCAGGTCGCTGACCAGCTGCGTGCCGGCCGGCGTGCCGTCGGAGCGCCAGAGCTCCCACCCGAGGCCTGGCTGACGGGCTTCCAGTAGGACGCCGTGTCCGGTCGGATCGGGGATCAGGTTGCGGAATTCGGGGGTCGGGCTGGCGAAGCTGCTGCCTTCCAGCAGCTGCACGGTCCCGGCCGCAGTTCCGTCGGTGACCCAGAAGCCGTCCTTCCAAGCGTCGGGGTCGGTGGCGAAGAAGGCCAGTCCGCCCACGGCGACGAACTCGATGGGGTTCGAGCCTTCCGTACCCGGTCGTAGATTGGCCAGGAGGTTGGTGCCTGCCGCCGTGCCGTCGCTGACGAATGGCTCGAAGCCCGTGCTGCCATCGTTGCCAGCCAGGACGAGCTGGCCACCCAGGACGATCCCGGCGCCAAGCACCCCGCCGTAGGTGCCCGGGTAGAGGTCGGTGACCAGCCAGGTCCCGTTCGAGGTCCCGTCCGTACGCCAGAGCTCGGGACCTTCGACCTCGGTCGTTGCGCGGAAGTACACCACGCCACCGAGCTCAAGAGCCTGGGGTGCGATCAGGTACTGGTCGGCCGCCGAGAACCCGATCGGGAACGAGCTCTTGGGCAGCTGGCCCGGCGCGAGGTCGAGCTCGACGGGGACTTGGGCGAGGGCAGGCGTTGCGAGCAGGAGCGCCAGGAGCGAGTGGTGCATAGGCCGGGGCTTGAGGGTTCTGGAAGCGACCCTCGAGCCCAGGCAAATGCTAGGCCGGACCGGGCCCATTGCTCTCAAGGACCCCCTCGCCCCGGCGCAGCGTTCGGTTGTGCTCGGCCAGGGAGCGGAACCGAACGAGCATCAGGCCGGTGCCGCGCTGCCCGCTTCGCCACCGGTCCAGTCCTCGGCGTGGGTGCCGGACTCGTCGATGGCCTGCTGGACGTGCAGCTCGTGGTAGCGGCCCTTCGCGGCCATCAACTGGGCGTGGGTGCCCTGCTCCGCGATGCGGCCCTCCTCGATGACGACGATGCGGTCGGCGCCTTCGATGGTGGAGAGGCGGTGCGCGATCACGAAGGCGGTGCGCCCCTGCAGCACGGCCTGCAGGCCGCGCTGGATGTGGCGCTCGGTCTCGGTGTCGACGTTCGAGGTGGCCTCGTCCATGACGAGCACCTCGGGGTCGGCCAGGATCGCGCGCGCGAAGGAGACCAGCTGGCGCTCGCCCGCGGACAGGCGCCCGCCGCCTTCGCCCACGTCGAACTCCCACTGATCCTCGAGCCGCCCGACGAAGCGGTCGACGCCGACCAGCTCCGCCGCGGCACGCACCTCGTCGTCGGTGGCCTCGAGGCGACCATAGCGGATGTTCTCGAACAGGCTGCCGCTGAACAGGTGCGCATCCTGCAGGACCACACCCAGGCGCGACTGCAGCCAGGCGAGGCTGCGCTCGCGGTAGTCGACGCCGCCGATCAGGACCTCACCCGCGGTGGGCTCGTAGAAGCGGCAGAGCAGGCTGACCAGGGTCGACTTGCCGCCGCCCGTGGAGCCCACGAGGGCGATCGTCTCACCGGGCTCGATGACCAGGTCGATGTCCTGCAGCACGGGCTCGCCGGGCAGGTACGCGAAGTCGACGCCGCGCAGCTCGATGCGCCCGATGCCGACGTCGTCGGCGCGCGGGGCGCCCGGATCGGCGGCCTCGCGCGCCAGCCGCGCGAGCACCGCTTCCGAGTCGGCGATGGCCGGCTCGGTGGCGATCAGACCGAGGATGCGCTCGCCCGAGGCCTGGGCCATCTGCAGCTCGCTGAAGATGTGCGCCAGCTGCTGGAGGGGCTCGAACAGGGTCCGCGTGTAGGCCAGGAAGGCGACCAGGGTGCCGAGGGTCAGGCCACCGACGAGCAGCGACTGGCCGCCGGCGACCAGCACGATGGCGGCCGCCAGGCTGCCGATCGTGAGGATCACCGGCAGGTAGGCCGAGGCCAGCACCGCGTTCTTGACGCTGGCGCTGAACATCTCGGAGGTCTTGACCTGGAACTCGCCCAGGTTCGCGTCCTCGCGCACGAAGGATTTGGTCGTCTCGACGCCCATGATCGACTCGTTGAAGTCGGCCGTGATGGTCGAGTTGATCTTCCGGATGCGGCGCGACGCCTTGAGGATGCGCTTCTGGAAGTAGATGCTCGACCAAGCCAAGAGCGGCGTGACCGTCAGCACCAGCAGCGCGAGCTTCCACTCGAGCAGCAGCATCGCGATCGAGATGCCGGCCAGCAGGGTCGAGGCCCACATCACATCGAGCACGCCCCAGGCCATGATGTTGGCCAGGCGCTCGCAGTCGCTCGTCATGCGCGCCATCAGCCAGCCGGACGCACGCTGGTCGTAGTAGGCGAACTCGAGCCGCTGCAGCTTCTCGAAGCCGGCGCGCCGGATGTCGGCCGCCATGTTCGCCTTGAGGAAGCCGGCGTAGCGGATGAACAGGTAGACGCTGACCGCCAGGGCCAGGGAGAGCAGGGCGTAAGCCAGCACGTAGCCGCCGAGGCGCGGCGCGAAGGCGACCAGGTTGGCGCCGTCGAGGGCCACGCCGAGGGCGCCGTCCACGCTGGGCAGACCGGTGGCCCGCGGGGCGAAGCCGACGGCCGCGATCCACTCGGTGATGTCGTCCAAGAGGTACTTGGTGACGAGCGGGAAGGTGGTCTCGACCGCGGCCACCGTGACCGCGTTCAGGGCCAAGAGGCGCACCTGGATGGGGTAGGGCTTCGAGTAGGCGAAGAGGCGCTTCCAAAGGGTCAGGTCGAGGCCCGCTCCCGCGTGGTCCTGGTCCTCTTGGAGTTGGTCGAGCTGACTCATGGCTGCACTCCGAGCTCGGTGGAGGTGGGGGCGGCTGGTTCGGCCGCGTCCTCGTGCCCATGCTCGGCGAGCTCGTGGGCGTAGGCATTCTGGATGCGCCACAGGCGCTCGTAGGCGCCGCCCGCTCCGACGAGCTCGGCGTGGCTGCCGCGCTCGACCACGCGACCCTCGTCGAGCACCAGGATCAGGTCGGCGTTCGCGACCACCGACAGGCGGTGCGCGATCAGGATCGTCGTTTGCCTGCCGCGGCGCTCGGCGAGGGCCTCGAGGATGTCGCGCTCGGTGCCCATGTCGACGGCCGAGAGAGCGTCGTCGAGCACCAGGATCGGAGCGCCCTTCAGGAGCGCCCGCGCGATGGCGACGCGCTGCTTCTGGCCCCCCGACAGGGTCACGCCGCGCTCGCCGAGCATCGTCTGGTAGCCCTCCTCGAACCCGGTGATCGAGTCGTGGATCGCCGCCGCGTTCGTGGCCACGTGGAGCTCGTCGACGGTGGCCTCGCTGCGACCGATGCGCAGGTTGGTCTCGATCGTCTTGGCGTACAGGAAGGGCGACTGCATGACGACGCTGACCTGGCTGCGCAGGTACTCGCGAGGCAGGTCGCGCAGCTCGATGCCGTCGAGCAGGATCGAGCCCGAGGCGTTCTCGCCGTCGTAGTCGTAGAGCCGCAAGAGGAGCTGCACCAGGGTCGACTTGCCAGCACCGGGCGGTCCGATCAGAGCCAGGGTCTGGCCCGGCTCGACGCGGAAGCTGAGGTCCTCGAGGACGCGCTCGCCGACCGCCTTCATGCGCCGGGGCGCCGCGGACTTCTGGGCCTCGTCCTCGGTGCCGTCGAGCTTGCTGGAGTGCGGGTAGGCGAAGCACAGGTCCTTGACCTCGATGGCGCCGGCCAGCCGGGGCAGGCTGACCCCGTCGCTGGCGCGCTCGATCGACTCGACCGGATCGCTGTGGTCGAGGTGGTCCTCCTCCTTGGCGCCCAGGATCTCGGCCAGGCGGCCGAGGGACACGCGCGCCTTGCCGGCGTCGATCAGGGTGCGGCCCATCTGGCGCACGGGCCAGATGACCATGCCGGAGTACATCGTGAAGGCCACCAGGGTGCCGATGGATAGCTTGGCCTGGATCGTCCAGAGCGCCCCGAAGAACAGCACCAGCCCGCCCTGGGTGAAGCAGATCATGTCCGACAGGGCCCAGAACAAGGACAGCACGCGCATCAGCTCCCAGGTGCGGTCGCGGTGCTCGTCGTTGGCCGCGGCGAACTTGGCTTCTTCGAACTCGCGCCGGCCGAAGGAGCGCACCACGCGGATGCCGGTCAGGTTCTCCTGCAGCACGGTCGTGAGGCGCCCCTCGGCCTCGTCCACCTCGCGGAAGACGCGGGTGATGCGGCCGAAGAAGACCAGCGAGTAGATGACCACCACCGGCATCAACGCCAGGGTGACCCAGGCGAGGTCCGGGTCGAGCCGGAAGAGCAGCGGGGTCACGCACACCAGCAGCAGGATCGAGCGCGCGATCTCGACCACCTGGGCGCTCAGGAAGACCCGCACCGTCTCCACATCGCTGGTGCAGCGCTGGACCAGGTCGCCCGTGTCCGCGCCGTCGAAGAAGCTCATCGGCAGGGCCGCGAGATGGCGGTGCAGGAGGTCGCGCAGGCGGCGCATGATCGCCTCGGAAGCCGTCGCGGCCCAGCGCCCCCGCAGGTACTGGAGGAGGCCGGCGATGGCGGTCAAGAGCACGGTCACGAGCCCGGCCACGAACAGGGCCATGCCGGCGGTCGACTCGAGGCCGAGGGCATCGAGCACCGAGCGGAATTCGGGGGGCACGACGAAGCGCGTCTCCCCGGACTGCTCGACGAAGCCGTCGATCACCAGGCGTGTGATCTCGGGCACGAGGAACGCCAGCAGGATGCCGATGGCCATCACGCCGATGGCGGCCGAGTACAGACCACGCCAGCCGCGCGTCAGGCTCCAGAGGCCTGGCGCGCCGGATCGGTTCTCGGTGGTGTTGGAGCTTGGATTCAAGACAGGTCCCAGGGGAGGGGGGCAGGGGGCGGCGAGCGGACCTGGGACGTTGGCTGTGCCAACGAAAAAACCCGCTCGGGTGGAGAGCGGGTCGTTCGGCGCGTCCCGGTGGGGGACGGGGAGATTCCTCGAGATGACTCGCTCAGCGGAGTGCGATGACTCCGGTCGGCGCTTGGCCGGGCTGATAGCTGAGAAGGCGAGTGATCATTGGGGTACCTCTTGGGGACAGGCTGGAGTCTTGGGGCTGGGGCCGATGTGCGCAAGGGCTCACCCCAGAAAAACCTGGTGGCAAGCAGACGGCGCCGGACGCTTCCCCAGCAGCTTGCGACGAATCCGGACCGCCAGTGGGCGGCCTGGATTCGTCGCGAGCTTGCTGGAGCAGCGTCCGGCGCCGGGTTGGGCCAGACCTCGAAGAGGCGTCTCGGGCCTAGGCGCCGAAGGTGACGGGCGCGGCCTGGGTCGCCCCGGTCACGGTCAGACCACCGGTGAGGTCGAAGGTGACCGCGGCGTGGTGGATCGTGATGCCGACCAGGGTCGGATCGAAGGCCATCGGCAGGGTGAAGGTCGTCGAGCCTCCGCCGCTCGCGTCGAGCGCACCGAACGAGCCGCCGAGGGGCGCGCCGTTGGGATGCGTGAGCGTGTAGATCAGGTAGGGGTCGGTGTTGAGCGGCACGATCACGCCAGGGCCGGCGAGGGTGCCCGGGCCGGTGCCCGAGGTGCTACCGAGCATCAGGTAGAGCTCGCCGGCGTGGGCGGCCCCCATGTTGATGGTCAGGTTCTGGACGCCACCGGCTGCCATGGAGAGGGTCGCCGGGGCGCCGGTGAGGGTCGGGCTGCTGGCCTCGAAGTTGTCGATCGCGGCGCCACCATTCTTGGTGTAGACAGCGACCTCGGTGCCGACGGGGGGGAAGGCGCTGGCGAGGATGCCGCTCGCGGTGCCCGTGCCGACGAGCACGCCGCTCGTGTTGTAGACGTCGACCTGGGCCGTGTCCGTGTCGGGGCAGCTGAGCACCATGCTGCCAGCGACGATCGGGGTCGTCAGGTCGAAGTGGACCGGGGTGCCGCCGCCGTGCCAAGCACCCGCGTTGATCGCCGCCTCGAAGAAGACGCGGTCGAACAGGCCATCCCCGTCGTTGTCCTGGAGCTTGGCGGAGACGCCGCCCCAGAACTGGTGGCCGGTGACCATGCCAGCGGTGGCGCCGATCTTGCCTTGACTGTCGATGTCCATCGAGACGATCGTGGAGTCGTAGGTGCCCGAGTAGACGGTGTTGCGGATGATCGACAGGTCGTCCCACGGGAAGCCGATGCCGACGGCGCGGTTGGACTGAATCTCGAAGTCACCGTTCTCTTCGACCCAGTCAGGACCCAGGTTGGTGCTGTCGGGACGGTTGAAGTCGTCGGTGTAGGACTGGGCGCTGGCCGAGGCGGCGAGGCTGGCGAGGGCGAGGGTGCCCAGGGTGGTCTTGATGATGGTGGACATGGCGAAGCTTGGGGATGGATGGAGGAGTGGGGCGGTTGCCCGGCACACCTTAGCAGGGACCCGTGGGAGTGCTCCCGGTTTTTCCCCAGGGAAATGCGATCCGACGGATGAGGCGGCCGAACCCATGGATCCGTACGGACTTGCGCGCGCTCGCTGTGCCCACGAACCCTAGCGCAGGTCCTTCCAACGCCGGGTCCAGCCGGCATCCCCGAAGGCCGCTCCAGGCGGCATGAGGGCCTCGAACTGCTGCTCGGACACGCGCACGAGGTTGCCGGTGAAGCCGTTGACCACCGCGCGCCCACCGCCGAGCTCGGCCGGCAGGGCGGGCCCGAATTCGAGGCTCAAGCCCATGGCCTCGGGCACCGCCTCGCTGGCCGGCGTCTGGACGATCAGGATCGCCCTAGGTGGTCCGCCGGTCCCGAAGCCGTACTCGGTCGCGCGGGCGGGGTCCAGGAGCTCCGACGCGCTAGCCTGCAGCACCAGGTCGAGGAAGGCCTGGGCGCCGGCGCCGTCCGGCCCGCGGTCGAGCAGCCGCTTGTCGCCCGCGCCGATCAGGTTCCAGGCGATCGGCAGGATGCCCGCGCGCAGCTCCTCGGGCGTGCGCTCGACGGCCGTGCGCACCAGCCGCTTGCTCTTCTCGCCGAAGCGCTGCCAGGCGACGACCTCGAGCCCGAGGTTGCGACCGGGCCAGCTGCGTGGAACGAGCGCCGAGTCGAACAGCGGCGGCAGGGCCTGGGTGGCGGTCGGGCGCCAGTTCGCGTCGAGGGCCGGCCGCGGGCTGCGGTCGACCTGCCAGATGGCGGGGTCGTCCCCGACCCGCAGCCAGGCCTCGGTGGCCTGGCTCGTCTGCAGTCCGACCTCGACCGTGACGTAAGGCGAGTCGAGCTCCGCGAGCAGGTCGCCGGGGCGCTCGAGCGAATCCTCGAGCTCGGGCGGCTCGAACAGCTCGATGCGCCAGGCGGTCTCGGGCTCGAAGTCCCAGCCGCTGAGGTCCCCGCTACCGGGGTGCACCACGCGGCCCTCGGCCTCGAAGAGCGCCTCGACCAGCGCACCGATCGCGGGCCCGTCGCCGAGAGCACCGACGCCCTCGAGCTCGCGCCAGAGCCCGGCCTGGTGCACGAAGGTGAAGCTGCTCGGCTCGGCCCCGGGCCGCGACGCGCGGCTGACCCGAACGCCGGCGAGGGTGCGCGCGCGAGCCTCGGGCGCGATCGGTCGGCCGAAGCGCAGGCTGCCGGCGGAGGAGCCCTGGGAGAGCCCCGCCGCGCTGCCCGCGGCCAGCCAGGCCACCAGGGCGAGTCCAGCCGGCGCGGCCAGGGGACGCAGGGAAGGCAGCCCAGGGGCCGTGGACCCGTCCGGCTTGCGCGCGGCCGGCTTGCCGATCGCCAGGCCGGTGCGGGTGCGGCGCAGGAGCCGCAGTAGGACCGCGCCAACGGCCAGGGCGCCCAGCCCACCACCGATGACGGCGACCCGCGCGAGGGCCCGGGTGCGGTCCGCGGGGGGCGCGAAGCCTGGCGCCCGCGGCCGGCGCCGCGCCAGCTCGGCCAGGGCCGGGCCGTGGGGGCCATACTCCGCCAGGGCGAGGTCCGCGACCAGGTTCAAGAAGAGCGCGTCGGCGCGGAAGGCGCCGGCGAAGAGGGGGTCGGTCAGGAAGGCCGAGGCGCCGACCAGGATCAGCCGGCCCGGCTCGCCGGACGGCAGGGTGTTGGCCGAGGCGGGGCGGTAGTCCT
>JARGPD010000174.1 GCA_029212845.1 Planctomycetota bacterium | reverse complement strand
GCAGGTTGTCGCCGTTGCCGCACGCCTCGCGCACGGCCTCGAGCTCGCGCGTCACGGCGGCGGCGTCGCGCGACGAGCGCAGGGCCGCGAGCCGCGCGTGCTGCTCACGCTCGACGCCGGCGTCGATGCGGTGGATGTCGATCTCGGGCTTGCCCGCGCCCTCGTCGTAGACGTTGACGCCGACGACCTTCTTCGAGCCGCTCTCGACCGCGCGCTGGTAGGCGACGGCCGAGTGGTGGATCTCGCGCTGGATGTAGCCGGCCTCGATGCAGGGCACCACGCCGCCGCGCGCCTCGATCTCCTCGAAGTAAGCCAGGGCCTCGGCCTCGAGGCGGTTGGTCTCGGCCTCGACGAAGTAGCTGCCGGCGAGCGGGTCGGCCACGTGGGCGACCTCGTGCTCCTCGGCGAGCACCTGCTGGGTGCGCAGGGCGATCTTGACGGCCTTCTCGGTGGGCAGCGAGAGGGTCTCGTCCATCGAGTTGGTGTGCAGCGACTGGGTGCCGCCGAGGATCGCGGCGAGGGCCTCGACGGCCGTGCGCACGATGTTGTTCTCGGGCTGCTGGGCGGTCAGGCTGACGCCGGCGGTCTGGGTGTGGAAGCGCAGCATCCACGACTTGGGGTTCTTGGCGCCGAAGACGTCGCGCATCTGGCGCGCCCAGATGCGGCGCGCGGCTCGGAACTTGGCGATCTCCTCGAAGAAGTCGAGGTGGCTGTCGAAGAAGAACGACAGGCGCGGCGCGAACGAGTCCACGTCCATGCCGGCGGCCACGCCGCGGCGCACGTAGTCCATGCCGTTCGCCAGGGTGAAGGCCAGCTCCTGGGCCGCGGTCGAGCCCGCCTCGCGGATGTGGTAGCCCGAGATCGAGATCGTGTTGAACTGCGGGACCTTCTCGGCGCAGTAGCCCATCACGTCCGTGATCATGCGCAGGGCCGGCTCCGGCGGGACGAGCCAAGCGTGCTGGGCCTGGTACTCCTTCAGGATGTCGTTCTGGATCGTGCCGCGCAGCAGGGCCGGGTCGACGCCCTGGCGCTCGCCGCAGGCGATGTAGAAGGCCAGCATCACGGGCGCGGGCCCGTTGATCGTCATCGACGTCGAGACCTTGTCCAGCGGGATGCCGTCGAACAGGGTCTGCATGTCGGCCAGGCTCGAGATCGCGACCCCGACCTGACCGACCTCGCCGAGCGAGATCGGGTCGTCGGAGTCGTAGCCCATCAGCGTCGGGAAGTCGAAGGCGGTCGACAGCCCGGTCTGGCCGTGGTCGAGCAGGAAGCGGAAGCGCTCGTTGGTCTGGGCGGCGGTGCCGAAGCCGGCGAACTGGCGCATGGTCCACAGGCGCCCGCGGTACATCGTCGGGTGCACGCCGCGCGTGAACGGGAACTGCCCCGGATAGCCGAGGTCCTCGTCGTAGTCCACGTCCGCGTCGGCGGGCCCGTACATCGCCTTGAGCGGCGTGCCCGACAGGGTCGTGAAGTTGCCGTCGCGGGTGCGGCTGCCCTCGAGGGCGGCCTCCCACAGCTGGCGGGGGGAGTCGGTGGTGCTGGCTTCGCTCATGCTGTCTTCCCTGGTGAGCCGCCCTCGGCCGTCTGGCCGGAGGAGGAGCCCGCGGAGAGGCCGTCGATCAGGTCGACGACGAGCTCGCGGGCGATGTCGTAGGAGGTGGCGCCGCTGCGGAGGGCCGCGGTCACGCGCTCTTCGAGTTCCGGCTTGTTCCAGACGCGCTGGTCGAGCTCGTCGTCGACGATGCGGCGCACCTGCTTGGCGCGCTTGCCCTGGCGGATGGCGTCCAAGCCGTTGGCCTCGAGGTAGGCGCGGTGGTTGGCGATCGCCTCGAGCACCGACGCGTCGCCGAGGATGCCCTCGCCGCGGCCGGCGCTGGCGCGCACCACCGGGACCTGCCAGGTCTCGAAGTTCCCGCTGCCCTCGGTGCCACAGGCGCGATGGTGCCCTGCGGCCGCGGGGCGAGCGGCGCGCACGTGGGCGGCTTCGGAGAGGTCGTTGTACAGGCGGTCGGAGCCGGGCAGGTCGGACTTGTTCACGACCAGCACGTCGGCCACCTCGAGGATGCCGGCCTTCATGGCTTGGATGCCGTCGCCGGCGCCCGGGCACATCACGACGACGACCGTGTCGCAGGCCCCCATCACGTCGTACTCGGCCTGGCCGACCCCGACCGTCTCGATCAGGATGCGGTCCATGCCAAAGGCGTCCATCACGTCGCAGGCGTCGACGCCCGCGCGCGCCATGCCGCCGTGGCTCTTGCGGCTGGCCATCGAGCGGATGTAGACCTTGGGGTCCCCGGTCAGCTCGTCCATGCGGATGCGATCGCCGAGCAGCGCGCCGCCGGTGAACGGGCTCGACGGGTCGACGGCCAGGATGCCGACGTGGTGATCGCCGTGCTCGCGCAGCTTGTGGGCGAGCTCGTTGACCAGGGTGCTCTTGCCGGCGCCCGGCGGGCCGGTGATGCCGACGCGCCAGGCCCCGCCGGTGGCGTGGTAGATGCCCGCGAGGGCGGCCGGAAAGCCCGGCGCGCCGTTCTCGGCCCAGGAGATCAGCCGCGAGAGGCTACGCCGGTTCCCGCCGAGCAGGCTGCTCGCGAGCTCCTCCGGCGTGTCCCGCCCGACCCTCTGCTTGACCTCACTCACGCGCGTCCCTCAGCCCATCAAGTTGCGGGAGATGACGATCTTCTGGATGTCGGTGGCACCCTCGTAGATCTCCGTGATGCGGGCATCGCGGAAGAGGCGCTCGACGTGGAAGTCGTCGGTGTAGCCGGCGCCGCCGTGGATCTGCAGGCACTCGTCGGCGGCGAAGTTGGCGGCCGTCGAGGCAGCCACCTTGGCCTGGGCGGCCTGCAGGCTGCAGCGCTCGCCGCGGTCGCGCATCCAGGCAGCGCGCTGGACCAGCAGCCGCGCGGCGTCGATGCGCGTGGCCATGTCGGCGATCTTGAACTGCACCGCCTGGAAGGCGCCGATCGGGCGGCCGAACTGCTCGCGCTCGCCGGCGTACTTGATCGACGACTCGAGGCAGGCGCGGCCGATGCCGACCGCCTGGGAGGCGATGCCGATGCGGCCGCCGTCGAGGGTGTCCATGGCGATCATGAAGCCCTTGTCGACCTCGCCGAGCAGGTGCGCGCCGGAGACGCGCACGTTCTCGAACAGGATCTCGGTGGTCGACGACCCGCGGATGCCGGTCTTGTGCTCCTTCTTGCCGACGGTCAGGCCGGGAGTGTCGGCGGGCACCAGGATCGCGCTCATGCCCTTGGCGTTCGAGGCCTCCGTGTTGGTGCGCACGTAGACCAGGAAGAGGCCCGCCCAGCCGCCGTTGGTGACCCAGATCTTGGTGCCGTTGATGATCCAGTCCCCCGACCCGTCGGGGGCAAGCACCGCGCTGGTCGCGACCGCGGCCGCGTCGGAGCCGGCGTTGGGCTCGGTCAGGCAGTAGGAGCCGATCAGCTCGCCGCTGGCCAGGCGCGGCAGCCAGGTCTGCTTCTGCTCCTCGGTGCCCCACTTGGTGATCGGCGAGCCCAGGAGGCTGTTGTGCACCGACACCGTCACGCCGGTCGAGGCGCAGGCCGCGTTGAGCTCCTCGAGCGCGATCGCCAGCTCGGCGTTGCCCATGCCGGCGCCGCCGTACTCCTCGGGGATCGTCATGCCCATCAGGCCGAGCTCGGCCAGCATCGGGAAGACCTCGGGATCGATGGTCTCCTCGCGGTCGTGCTTGGTGGCGCGGGGCAGGAGCTCCTTCTGCGCGAACTCGCGCGCCATGTCGCGCACGAGGGTCTCCTGCTCGTTGAGTTGGAAGTCCATGTCGTTGTCTTGGGGGGAGGCCTAGCGGCCCTACTGGTAGTCGTAGAAGCCCTTGCCGGCCTTGCGGCCGAGGTTGCCCGCGGCGACCATCCGGCGCAGCAGCGGGCAGGGGCGGTACTTGGAGTCGCCGAAGCCGTCGTACAGGACGTTCATGATGTCCAGGCAGACGTCGAGGCCGATCAGGTCGGCCAGGGCCAAGGGGCCCATCGGGTGGTTCATGCCGAGCTTCATCACCGTGTCGATGCCGTCGGCGGTCGCGACGCCTTCCATCAGGCAGTACACGGCCTCGTTGATCATCGGCATCAGCACGCGGTTGCTGACGAAGCCGGGGTAGTCGTCGGTCTCGACCGGCGTCTTGCCGAGCGCCAGGGAGCACTCGTTGATGACCCGCACGGTCTCGTCCGAGGTCTCCTGGGCGCGCACGATCTCGACCAGCTTCATCAGCGGGACCGGGTTCATGAAGTGCATGCCGATGACCTTGTCGGGGCGCGAGGTCGCGGCCGCGATCTCGGTGACGGAGATCGAGCTGGTGTTCGTGGCGAGGATCGCGTCGGGACCGCAGAGCGAGTCCAGCTCGGCGAAGATCGCGCGCTTGACCTCGAGCTTCTCGACGACGGCCTCGACCACCAGGGCCGAGCCGGCGGCGGCGGACAGCTGGCCGTGACCCGTGATGCGGCCGAAGACCTCGTCGGCCTGGGCCTGGGTCAGCTTCTCCTTCTTGACGAAGCGGCCGAGACTCTTCTCGATCGTCGCGAGGCCCTTCGCCAGGGCCTCCGCGTTGACGTCGACGAGGTTCACCTTCGTACCGGCCGCGGCGAAGGTCTGGGCGATGCCGTTGCCCATGGTGCCGGCGCCGACAACGGTGACTTCTTGGTAGTAAGGGGTGCTCATTGGACGAGGGGCTGCGCTAGAGGGCTTCGACGGAGAGGGACACGGCGTTGCCACCGCCCAAGCACAGGCTGGCCATGCCGGTCTTCGCGCCGCGCTGCTTCATCGCGTGCAGCAGGGTCACCAGGATGCGCGTGCCGGAGGCGCCGATCGGGTGGCCGATGGCCACGGCGCCGCCGTTGACGTTGACCTTCGCGGGGTCGAGCTCGAGGTCGCT
The DNA here is from genome assembly GCA_029212845.1 of Planctomycetota bacterium. Classification (GTDB taxonomy): domain Bacteria; phylum Planctomycetota; class UBA1135; order UBA1135; genus JARGPD01. The sequence continues at coordinate 3,534 of JARGPD010000174.1, read as the reverse complement.
CAGGAGCGCACAGGCGGCCGCGCTGAAGGCCTCGTTGATCTCGTGCAGGTCGAAGTCCGCCGGGGCGATGCCGACCTTGGCGGACAGTTTCCGGATCGAGTCGAGCGGCGCCAGCATGACCCACTCGGGGTCCATGCCGCCGGTGGCGTAGCCGGTGATGCGCGCGAGCGGCTCGAGCCCGAGCTGCTTGGCCTTGTCGGCGCTCATCACGACCACCGCGGCCGCGCCGTCGTTGATCGAGCTGGCGTTGGCCGCGGTCACGGTGCCGTCCTTCTTGAAGGCCGCGCGCATGCCGGAGATCGACTCGGCCGTCATGCCGGGGCGGAAGTTCTCGTCGACCGAGAACTGGATCGGGTCCTTCTTGCGGACCGGCACCTCGACGGTGAAGGTCTCCTCGTCGAAGCGCCCGGCCTTGACGGCCGCCTCGGTCTTGTTGTGGCTCGCGGCGGCGAACTCGTCCTGCTGCTCGCGGGTGATGCTGTGCTTGTCCGCAGCGTTCTCACCGGTGATGCCCATGTGGTAGTCGTTGTAGACGTCCCACAGGCCGTCGGCGACCATCGAGTCGATCAGCTGGGCGTGGCCGAGGCGCGCGCCATTGCGCGCGGCGGGCACGATGTAGGGCGAGTTCGACATGCTCTCCATGCCGCCCGCGACGATCACCTCGGCGTCGCCGGCGCGGATCGCCTGGGCCGCGAGCATGACGGCCTTGAGGCCCGAGCCGCAGACCTTGTTGACGGTGAAGGCCCCCACGCTGGTCGGCACGCCGGCGCCGATGGCGGCCTGACGTGCGGGGTTCTGGCCGAGGCCAGCCTGCAGGACGTTGCCCATGATGACCTCGTCGACGAGGTCGGCGGCGACCCCGGCGCGGGCGAGGGCCTCCTTCACGGCGAGGGCACCGAGCTCGGTGGCCTTGAGGCTGGAGAGGGCGCCCTGGAACTTGGCGATCGGCGTGCGGCAGGCACTGACGATGACGACTTCGGTCATAACTGGGGGTCGCTGGGTGCTCCGCCCCGGTTGGGGGCGGTCGGCCGATCGTCTACCCGACCGGCAAGGGAAGAGGGTGGATGGACCCCGTTCGGGGGACACTTGTTGCCCGCCCGGGCGTGCCGGAGGGCGCAAGATTCTAGCAGGTATGGGCCCGAGGAGGTGCCCTGGCGCGGGAGTCTCGGGCTCGGAGGCGACTTGGCCGCGATGGGCACCCTCAGGACTTCGGGACCCCGATGAAAAGGCCAACAAAAGACAGGAGGGGCATCAGATCCGCCTCGCCCCACACCGACATAGGGGACAACTTAGTCCATAGGTCTTCATCCTTACGGGGGCTCGCCCCCTCGCTCCTAGCGAGGACCCAGACCGGCCCGCGGAGGGCGGCGTGCACAGGGAAGGCACGCTCACCTTCGGCCGGACTGGCGGCGGGCCCCATCGGGAAGGGGTAGGGACAGCTACAAGACCTGGGTCGGGGGGGGGGGGCGGGGGGGGGGCCGGGCCCCCCCCGCCCACAGGGGGGCCGGGGGGGGGGGGGGGCCCCCCCGCCCCCCCGGGGGCGGGGTTTGGCACCGCAACACGCCGGGGGTCGGGGGGTCGGCGGGGCGGGCCCCCCCCGCCCTGCCCGTTTCATGGGGACGAGCTCGGGGGCTGCCCCGCCGCGCCCCAGGACCGGTACAGCCCCTCGCGGCGGTCCTTGGCCACGGGCACGCGCACGCGCTGGCGGCGGGCGGCATCCAGGTCGACCTCGGCCAGGACGATGGCATCCGCGGACGAGCCCTCGGCCAGGACGCGACCGGCGGGGTCGACCACCAGGGAGTTGCCGGGGAAGACCAGCTCCAGGCCGCGCCGGCCGACGGTCTCGGTCCCGCGGCGGTTGGTGGCGAGGACCGCGAACTGGCCCTCGACCGCGCGGCCCGTGACCAGGCCGCGCCAGTGGGAGGCGCGCCGCTCGGGCCACTGGGCGGGCGCCAGCAAGAGCTCGACGCCCGCGGCCGCCATGCCGCGGAACAGCTCGCCGAAGCGCAGGTCGTAGCACACCACGCCCGAGACCAGACCGACCGACGTCCGCACGACCGCAGGCTCGAGGTCGCCGGCGGCGAAGACCTCGTGCTCGGCCGTGGGCGTGAACAGGTGCACCTTGTCGTAGACCAGCACCTCGCGGCCCGCCTCGTGCACGACCAGGCGGTTGAAGAAGCGCCCGGGGCCGGCGCCGCCCAGGTTCGGGCCCGGGGCCAGGTAGGAGCCCGCCACAAGGATCCCGGACTCGGCGCTCCAGCGCGCGGCCTGGGCCAGGGCCTCGGCGTTCGCGGCGGCCAGGGCGGCGTCGCCCGGGTTGGCGCCGGTGCCTGGGTCGGCGGAGTCGGGGAAGGCGGTCGGCCAGAGCTCGGGCAGGAGCACGACCGCGGCGCCCGCGGCGGCGGCCTCGGTGAAGGCGGCCTCGGCGGCGGCCAGGTTGTGGTCGAGGTCCCCGCGGCGCACCTCGACCTGCAGTGCGGCTAGCTTCATGGCCGCATTCTGGCCCATGGGAGCTGCGCGCGAGCGGCTTTTCCCCACCCACCCCGGCGCGCCCGGCCTGCACCAGGAACCGACCCGACCCTTGAGCCGTGGCGCTCCCGGGCGAGAATGCCCCCATGGCCCCCGCCAAGTCGCCCCTCGCCGCCGTCCTGTTCGCCGCCGCCCTCGCGGCTCTGGTCCCGGGACTGCTCGCCCTCTTCGGCGACCTGTCCGCGGGCGGCGTCGACCCCGGCACCGGCGCGGGCTGGGCCCTGGTCGCCACCGCTCTCGTCGGCCGCGTGGTCCTGTCGCTGCTGCCCCAGGGCCTGCCTGGCGAGCACGGCCTGGGTGGAGGCGAGTCCGGCGGCCTGGCCGTGACCTGGGCCGCCAGCCACCTCTGCGGTGTGATCCTGCTGCCGCTGCAGGCGCTGCTCTTCGCGCGGCTCGGCCTGCCCACCACGCCCCTGGTGCTGGTGCTGCCGTGGCTGCTGCCCCTGGGCCTGCGCGTGCTGACCCTGCCCGGCGACATGGTGCCGCGCCATGGGCTGCCGGTTGCCCGCGCGCGTGGCCTGGTCGAGCGCGGGCTCTTGGCCTTGGTGGTCGCCCTCGCCCTCGCGCCGCTGGGCCTCTACCTGGTCCATGGCGCCCTGGTCGTGCCCGGCACCCTCGGGGCCTTCGGCGCGCCGCTCTTGGCGAGCGCCGGACCGACCGCCGATCCCGTCGTCGGCCTGGCCTGCCTGCCGGCCTTGGCGCTGCTCGTGCACCACGGGCTCGTGGCCCTCGAGCTGGCCGCTTGGCTGCGCCTGGCCGCGACCCTGGTGCTGGTGGCGACGCCCTTCGCCCTCGCCGCGAGCCTGGCCGCCGGGGGCGTGCTCGGCGCCGACGGCCTGGCGGCCGGCAGCGGCCTCGTCGCCCTCGCGCCGGCCCTGCCCCGGGCCCAGCTGGTGCCAAGGGGCTATTTCCAACCTCCCCGCGCGCGGATCCAGCTCTCGGACCCCCCCCCCCCCCCCCCCCTGGCCCGCGAGAGAGCTTGAACCTCGCATCCCCCAAACACCG
>JARGPD010000173.1:4819-8524 GCA_029212845.1 Planctomycetota bacterium | reverse complement strand
TCAGGCCGCGTCGTCGCCCTCGACCACGTCGGGTTGCATCAGCTCTTCGAAGCGATCGGCGATGTGCCGCCAGTCTAGGTGCTGCTCGGCCCAGGCGCGCGCGGCCCGGGACCAGCGCTCGCGCGCGCTCGGCGAGTGCAGGGCGCGGGTCAGGACCGCCTCCCAGCAGGACCTCACGGTGCCGTCGGGACAGGGGACCAGGAGGCCGTGCACGTCGTCGGGCACGGCCCAGCGGTAGCGCGCCACGTCCGAGGCGATCACCGGCACGCCTGCGGCCAAAGCCTGCAGCACCGGCCGCGTCGACGGACGGTCGTCTACGGCCGGGGCGATCAGCAGGGTCGCCGAGGCGAAGAGCCCGGGCAGGTCCTCCTCCGGAAGCTCGCCGAGCCAGCGCACGCTGGCCGACACGCCCTGGCGCTCGGCGATGTTCCGCAGCGCCTGGCGACCAGCTCCCTTGCCCGAGACCGCCAGCACCCAGTCGGGGTGCTGCCCCGCCGTTCGCGCGAAGGCCGAGATCGCGTCCTCGAGCCCGACCGAGGTCTCGAGCGGACCGTGGTAGAGCACCACGCGCCCATGCAAGCCGTGGCGCCGCAGCACGCTGGTCGATGCGCCCGGGCGCCAGAGCTCGAGGTCGAGCCCCACGGGCAGAACGTGCACCGCCTGCTCCGCGAAGCCCTCGTCGATGGCCTGGTCGCGCGCGACCGGATCGAGCGCCACGACCACGTCGGCGGTGCCGCGCACGTAGGGCCCCCACAGGCGCTCGCCGATGCCCTGCAGGAAGCGCTCGTGCAGGGGCGTCGCTTCGCGGGTCTGGCCCGGCTCGACCAGGATCAACCGGGCGCCCGAGCGCCGCGAGACCCTCGCCGCACCGAAGGCGGTCGGCGAGAGCCCGTCGTAGGCCACCAACACGTCGGGCTCGAAGCGCGAGAGGCCGGCCAGCTCGTTGTACTCCACCGAGTGCGGCACCTTGCCGGGGGGCGCGCCGAAGCCGCGCACCTCGTGCCCGCGCGCAATCAGCTGCGCAGCTAGGGCCGGGGCGTGGTGACCACCGCGAGAGCGCAGGGTCAGGGGGTCGACGAGCAGGGCGATTCGCATGGTCTGGCGGGATGTCTCCGCCACTTCGGCGGGGCGGAAAAACTTTCCACCATGGGCTCGCGTGGAAGGCCTTTCCGAGCTGCTGCGCATTATCCGGAAAGCTACCGCGGCGTCTAAAGACTATCCCACGGATGCCGAAGAGGGGTCTCAGCAAAGCCCCAACATGCCCATGACTTGATGATCCACAACACCCACTTGGTCCACACGCGGCAGAACCCCCGTGGACTCTTCATCGATCGCTGGGGCACGCTCCTCGCTCGGCCTTCCCGAGGCTTCGCCAAGCGCATGAGCGAGGTCGAGTTCCTTCCCGGGGCCATGGACGCGCTCTATCGAGCGGTCCAGCTCGGGTGGAACGTCTACCTGATCGGGAACGAGGAGGCGGTCGCCTTCGGTGCCCAGACGGAGGCTGCCTGGCGCAAGCTCGAGACCGGCATCTGCGAGGCCCTCGCCGCCCACGGCGCCCCGGTCACGCGCTCCTACTCCTGCCTGGACCACCCCAAGGGCCAGAAGGGCTACGACCAGCCCTCGGTCTTCCGCCTGCCGGAGACCGGCGTCTTCTACCACGCCGCCCACAACGACGACGTGGACCTCTCCAAGAGCTGGGTCATCGGCGACTCGACGATCGAGCTGGCCGCCGCCTGGCGCGGGGACCTGCGCACGATCGGGGTCCGCACCGGCGAGGCCGTCCTGGACGGCACCCTGCAGGTCGAGCCCGAGCTCGTGGTGGCCGACCTCGCCGCCGCCATCGACGCCCTCGCCCGGGCCCAGGCCGAAGCGGCCTAGGTCCGCTCGAGCGAGCGCCGGGCGACCCGGCGCCAAGGGAAGCGAGCCGCGCCCGGGCCCCCCCCCCCGCGACCCTGGCTCGGATGGGCAGGGCAGGGCGCGGCTCCGTGCGGCCGGCGCCGAAGGGTCTCCTCTGGAATCGCCGCGCTGCGGCCTCTCGCCCTGCACCACGCTCCTAGGATGGCTCGACAGGTCCCCACCGCGAGGACCGCCGCCCGCGCCGACCCCATCCCTCGAGCCCATGCCCCATCCCGTCACGGCCGTCGCCCTGGCCCTGCTGCTCGTCGTCCTCGGCCGCCAGGAGCCGGAGCCCACCCGCCAGCCCCCGGCCAGCCTGGTGCGACGCGTCCTGGTCACCAACGACGACGGCATCGACTCGCCGGCCCTGGCCCAGTTGGTCGCGGCCCTCGCGGCCCGGGGGCACGAGGTCGTCGTCTGTGCCCCCAATGGCGACCGCTCGGGCAGCAGCCAGTCGGTGGCCTCCTGGCGCGAGGGCATGACCGTCCGCGAGGCCTCCGTGGAAGGCGCTCGCCTCGCCTTCGCCGTCGGTGGTAGCCCGGCCGACGCGGTCTGCTACGGCGTGCTCCACCTGGGAACCGAGCGCCCCTTCGACCTGGTGGTGTCGGGGATCAACGACGGGGCCAACGTCGGGGAGCTCTCCCACTACTCCGGCACCGTGGGAGCTGCGATGGAGGCCGCCTACCGCGGCCTGCCGGCCATCGCCGTCTCCCAGGGCTCGCGCTCGCGCGACTTCGGATTCACCGCCGACTTCACCGCGCGCTTCGCCGACGAGCTCCTGCGGCGCGGGTCGCGGCCGGGGCTCGTGCACTCGATCAACGTCCCGGGTCCCAAGGCCAAGGACGCCGACGTGGTGCCCAGGGCCATGGGCGGCTCGTACCTGGTCGTGACCGGCTGGAGCGAGGCCGAGGCCTCCGACGAAGAGGGGCGCGCGAGGCCGAAGCTGGGCTACCGCGCGGCGGCGCCGGAGGGCTCGGACACCGCGGCCTTCCTCGGGGGCAAGGTCACGATCACGCCCTTGCAATTCGACTGGACCGACCGGGCAGCCCTCGCGGACCTGGCGACCTGGGACCTGGAGTAGCGGTCCGGCGCGGCGGGCCTCAGAGCTCGACGCGCCCGTTGAGCAGATCGCTGAGCGTGAACTCCTTCTCGGGCGCGATCGGCGGGGCCGGCGCGCTCGGCGGGGCTGGCCGTGCGGGCGCAGGCCCGGGGCGCGGCAGCGCGGGCTCGGGGTTCGGATGCACCAGGAAGGGCAGGGCCAGGGGCAGCGGGCCGAAGGGGCCCAGGGCCAGGCGCAACATGCCGCGCAGCTCGAGCCCGGGCGCGCCGCCGGAGGCCTCGGCGCTGCGCAGGACCAGCTCGTGGGCGGTCGTGGTGGGCGCGCCGCTTGGGTTCGACCCCAGGGCCAGGACCGGGCCGAAGAGGACCAGGCGCACGGGCCGGCGCGGACCAGGCACCGAGGACGGCGGCCGGGTGGGTCGCAGCTCAGGCGTCGGAATCGGTGACCACGGGGCGGCCTGGCCCAGGAGCGGCTCGGACCACGGCTCGGCGCGTTCGGAGTCGGCTTGGTCCGTCGCGGGCTGGTAGCTCGGCTCGGGGCTCGGCTCCACGGCGGGCTCCGGCTCGGGCGTCGGCAGCAGCACGACCGGGTCGATGATCGGGGGCTCGGGGCTCGGCTCCACGGCGGGCTCCGGCTCGGGCGTCGGCAGCAGCATGACCGGGTCGATGATCGGGGGCTCGGGGCTCGGCTCCACGGCGGGCTCCGGCTCGGGCGTCGGCAGCAGCATGACCGGGTCGATGATCGGGGGC
>JARGPD010000173.1:0-4719 GCA_029212845.1 Planctomycetota bacterium | reverse complement strand
GTCGCTGGCATCGTCGCTGGCATCGTCGCTGGCATCGTCGCTGGCATCGTCGCTGGCATCGTCGCTGCTCTCGGACTCGGGCCAGTCGGCCGCTACCAGGTCGATCGGCTCGTCCATGGTGTCGATGGGCTGCGCCTCGCCACTGGCTTGCGCGGCTGGCTGTTCGGTCGCGTGCAGCTCCCCAGGACTCGGCGGCCCATGGAACTCGACGGGGTCGCTGGGCAGCAGGGGCTCAGGTCCCTCAACGGAGCCAAGCTCGGTGGCTTGTTCAGTGACCTGCCCGGTGGCTTGGGCCTCCGTGGCGCCTGCGCTCGGGCTTGGATCCAGGGGCTCGGTGGCCTCGGCAGCGGCCCCTGGAAGCTCTGTCGCGAGCTCGGCTTCGAGCCGCAGCTCCTCGGCCGCGAGGGCGGCCGCGAGCTCCACCTCGGCGGCCAGCTTGGCCTGGCGCTGGCGCACGCGCTCCAGCAGCACGCCCGCGTCGACCTGCAGCACGGCTCCCGAGCCCAGGCTCAGCTCCTCGACACCGTCGAGGCTCGGCTGCACGATCCGCGCGGGCTCGCCACCGAGGTGGTGCAGCTCGTAGCGTCCTGCCGAGAGCCCGACCAGCTGCACCACGCCGCGCCGCAGCTCGACGTGCAGGTTGCCGGGCAGGCCGAGCCAGAGGCGACCGGTGCGCACCTCGAGGTCCGCCAGCCGGAAGTCGAGCAGGTTGATCGAGCCGCCATCGAGGAACGGCGTGCTGGTCCATTCCACCGCACCGGCACCGATCATGTGCAGGCTGCCTCGGCTGGTCCAGGCCAGGTCGAGCTCGCTGACCGCGCCGACCTCGAGGTGCCCAGCAGCGCTGAGGCGCTGGCGCTCGATCGGCGCGTACAGGGACGTGAGGCCGGTGGTGTTGACCAGGGTCGCGCGACCTCGATCGAAGCGCAGCCGAGGGCCGCGGTCCGCGAGCAGCGCGCTGACCTCTGCCGGCTGGACGGGTGCCGGTCCGCGGACCTCTAGCCGCGTCGGAGCGGGCGCATCATCGGGGCCCGAGAGGGCCAGCAGCAAGAGGGGGACGAGGAGCATGGCGGGGTTCCACTGCACCTATCGACCGGCGCAGACGGCGGAATCCAGCCGAATCCCAAGAAGCTCAGCGCCCGAAGAGGGTCCGCAGGTAGGCCGCCCGCCAGGAGTCGCGCAGGGACGGGGCGATCATCTCGCCGCCCTCGAGCGCCTCGTCGCTCGGACCGAGCGCCTGCACATGGCCCTTCTGGACCTGGATCACCAGGCGCCCGAAGTCGGCCTGGCCGAGGCCCGTGCCCAGCCCGAGCAGGTCGCCCAGGCGCGCCATCGACAGGGCGGTCAGGGCCGAGTCGGTGTCGATCGAGCGCGTCGAAGCCAGCAGCTCGCGGGCCGCCTCGACGCGTCCGCGCAGCTGGTCCCCGCGCTCCTCGAGCAGGGCTCCGCGCACGCGCCGCTCGAACTCCAGGATGCTCGGGATCAGCGCGGCGAGGTCGCCGACGAGCTGCTCCTCGCTACGCCCGAGGGTGACCTGGTTGCTGATCTGGTAGAGGTCCCCCACCGCGCGGCTGCCCTCGCCGTAGATGCCACGCACGGCCAGCCCGGTGCGCTGGGCCGAGCGGATGACCTTCTCGAGCTCGGCGCGGACCATGCCGAGGGCCGGCAGGTGCAGCATGACCGAAGCGCGCAGGCCGGTCCCGACGTTCGTCGGGCAGCCGGTCAGGTAGCCGAGCTCCTTGGTGAAGGCGAAGTCGACCAGCTGCTCGAGGTTGCGGTCGAGGGCCGTCACGCGCCCCATCGCCGACTCGAGATCGAGCCCCGGCGCCAGGGCCTGGAGGCGCAGGTGGTCCTCCTCGTTGACCATCACCGAAAGGTCCTCCCCCACGCCGAAGGCTACCGCGCGGCCCGGCAGGCCGTCGTCGCGCTCGCCGGCCGGCGCGAGGTCGCGGCTGCACAGGTAGCGCTCGCGCAGGAGCAGCCGCAGCAGCACCGGGGTCTCGCCGACGGCGACCCAGTGGGTATCCCCGTCGAGGGGTGACGCGTCCAGGGCGGCCAGCATGCTGTCGCACACGGCCTGAGCCTCCTCGGGACCGATGCGAGTTCGAAAGCGAAAGCCCGACAGGTTTCGGGCTAGGCGCACGCGCGAGGTGACGACCACGTCGTCCTCCGGTCCCCGGGTCCGGGTCCAGCTCCCAAGGCGCTCGGCGAAGGCCTTGGGGTCGATCGGGCTCTTGTTCAGCATTTCCAGGAGGCAGTTGCGCGGTCGGGGATCACATGGGTCGAAGAGATCGTACCCACGCCACCCGCTTGCAGACAGGCCCGAGGCTTGGGATCCTTGGCCCGCCCCCATGCCAACCTTCGACCCCCCCCAGTGGATCGTGCTCGCCGTGCTCGCGGCCAGCCTGCTCTTCTTCATCACGGACCGCCTGCGCTACGACGTGGTCGCGCTCTTGGTGGTGATCAGCCTGGCGGCGAGCGGCGTGCTCGAGGCCAGGGAGGCCTACGCGGGCTTCGCCTCGACCGCCGTCGTGCTCGTCGCCAGCATGTACGTCTTCGGCTTCTCGGTCTCGAAGTGGGGCCTCGCGGAGGAGCTCGGCCAGCGGCTGCTCCTGCGCGGTGGCGAGGTCGGCGAGGCACGCATCCTGGTGCGCATCGTCCTGGTGGCCGGCCTGCTCTCGGCCGTGCTCTCCAACGCCGGCGTGGTCGCCGCCCTGATCCCGGTCACCAGCACGGTCGCCAAGCGAACCGGCATCCCCGTGTCGCGGCTCCTGATCCCGTTGTCTTACGCGGGCCTGATCGGCGGCATGATGACGATCATCGGCACGTCGAAGAACATCGCGGTCAACGACCTCTACCGCACGATGACCGCGACCCCCGGCGTGCCCGGTCGCGAGTTCGGTCTGTTCGAGTTCAGCCTGTTCGGCTTCCTGCTGCTGCTCGCGGTGGCGGCCTACTTCCTGGGTCCTGGGCGCCTGCTCTTGCCCTCGCGGCGCGTCGAAGAGGACCTCGTCGAGCACTTCGAAGCGACGCGCTACGTGTCCGAGCTGCGCGTGCCGGCCAAGAGTCCGATCATCGGCAGGGCGCTGATCGACGCCGGCCTGAACGAGAACGACGGGGTCCGCGTGCTCGGCATCCTGCGCGAGGGCTCCCCCGACGTGATGGCGCCCGGCCGCTACAACGTCGTGCGCGAAGGCGACGCCCTGCTGCTCGCCGGCGACACCCAAGCGATCCTCAGGGTGCGCAAGGAGCTCGACCTGATCTCGGCCCACGTGCCGGCGGCCCTGCTCGCGAGCAGCGACGTGCGGCTCGTCGAGACCGTCGTCCCCGCGGGCTCGCCGCTGCTCGGCGGTACCCTCAAGGACGCCGACTTCGCCGCGCGCACGGGGCTCAACGCCCTGGGCATCTCCAAGCACGGCCACATGCACATGACCCGACTCGGGCGCATCCCGATCGAGGTCGGCGACTCGATGCTGATCCAGGGGCACGGGCCGGACATCGAGCGCATGCGCAGCTCGCGCGCGCTCTTGATCCTGGACGAGGTGCGCACCGAGCTGAAGGGCCGCGGGGCCTGGGTCACCCTCGGGCTGCTGCTCGCGGTGGTGCTCACGGCCGCGCTCACGCCGCTGCACATCTCCGTCTGCGGTTTGCTCGGCGTGGTCGGCCTGCTCGCCTCGCGAGCCGTGACCCCCAACGAGATCCGCGGCGCCATCGACTGGTCCGTGCTGATCCTGATCGGCGGCATGATGGCCCTCGGCAAGGCCTTCCAGGACACAGGGCTCGCGGAGCAGGTCGCCACGGCGATCTCGGAGACGTCCCTGGGGCCCTACCCGATCCTCGCGGTGCTGCTGGTCGTGACCATGGGGTTGACCCAGATCATGAACTACGTCGCCGCGGCGCTGATCATGACCCCGGTGGCCCTCGACATCGCCGCGCGCATGCCGGGGGACAACGAGAAGGCCCTCTTGATGGCGGTCGTCACCGGCGCGAGCCTAGCCTTCATGACGCCTGTGGCGCACCAGTGCAACGCGATGGTGATGGGTCCCGGCGACTACCGCTACCGGGACTTCCTGAAGGTCGGCGCGCCCCTGAGCCTGCTGCTCGTGGTGCTCTCAGTCGTCCTGATTCCGCTCTTCTGGAGCTTCTGAGAGCAGCCCCTCGAGCTCGGTCAGGCGCGCCTCGCGGGCCGCGAGCACGTCGCGGTACTCCTCCAGGCGCACGGTCTGGTCCGCCAGCACGTCCCGGTGGCCGGCCAGGTCCTCGGCCAGGGTGCGGTTGACCTCGTCCTGCTCCGCGTGCAGTCGACGCAGCTCCTCGGTGACCGCGAGCGCCTCGTCGCGCTGCTTCTCCAAGGCCCGGGTCACCTCGACCGCCGTGTCCTTCTCGGTCAAGGCCGCGGCACGCATCTCGACCAACGCCGTCTGCTCCGCTTCGAGCTCCTTCAAGCGTCGCTGGTGTCCGTCGAGGTTCGCCGTCAGCTCCTGCACCACCTCGAGGGCCTCGTCGCGCTCCTTGCGCAGGGCCGCTGTGACCTCTAGCGCAGAGTCCTTCTCGCTCGTCGCCGCCTCGCGCATCTCGACCAGCGCGGCCTGCTCCGACTCCAGCGCCTTCAGGCGCAGCCGGTGTCCGTCCAGGTCCGCCGTCAGCTTCTCGATCACGTCGAAGGCCTCGTCGCGCTCCTTGCGCAGGGCCGCTGTGACCTCTAGCGCAGAGTCCTTC
>JARGPD010000172.1 GCA_029212845.1 Planctomycetota bacterium | reverse complement strand
TGGTGTCGCCGATCCGGACGCGCCGTTTTGATGCGGTACCGTTGGCGCGTTCCCACGTCAGGTCCGCCGGTGCGTGGTGTCGCCGATCCGGACGCGCCGTTTTGATGCGGTACCGTTGGCGCGTTCCCAGCTGACACTCGGGCAGTCCGCTCTGGCAATCTGCTGCGCTCGTCCCTTCTGGCTGCTTGCTGGGGCAGTCCGCGCCGACGGCGGGCACACCGGCAGTGCGCTCTGGCTGCGGCAGCTTGGTGCAGCCCTCTCGAGCTTGCGCCTAGACCGTGGCGAGCCAGGCGACGATCGCGGCGATGACCTCGTCGCCGCCCTTGTCGCGGATCAGGTCGTGGCGGCGGCCTTCGAAGCAGCGGTACTCCGCCCCGATGCGCTTCGCGAGGGCTTCCACCTCGCTGGCCTTGGCGATCGGATCGTCGCTGCCGGCCAGGACCAGGGTCGGCTTGCCGAGCGCGGCGAAGCCTTGGGGCACCTCGGTCGCGGCGGCTGCGATCGCCTCGCCGGCGCCGAGGGTCACCACGTCGCCGCGCTTGGGGTCGGACTGCCAGGCCGCCGCCGCGGCGCTGTCGGCGCACAGGTCCTCGCCACGCCAGCCGATCGAACCAGGGCTCGTCGGGCCGACCTTCTTGAGCATGCCCATCAGGCCGCCCTTCTTCTTGGGCAGCTCGAAGCGCGGTGTGGTCAAGGGAGCGACCAGCACGATGCCACCGACCTCCTCGCTGTGAGCTTTCGCATACGCCATCGCGTAGAGCGCGCCAGCGCCGATGCCGATCACCACGCTCTTGGCGTCGGGCATGCGGTAGGCCACGTGCTCGCGCATCTTGTGGATGTCGCGCACCGGCTCGGGCAGGCCGGGCACGTGCCCCCGGACTCCCTCGCTGCCGCCGTGCCCGCGCAGGTCCGGCAGGGTCACCATCCAGCCGGCGTTGGTGAGCGCCACGGCCAGGTCGCCGTAGCGCGCGCCGTGGTCGCCGATGTCGTGGGCGACGATCGCCGCGCCGACGGGCTCGCCGTCGACGAGCTTGTCCATCGGGGGCGCCAGCTCCAGGACGCGCACGAGCACGAGGCCCGCGCCGCCGATGCCCCCGGTCTTGTGGCTGAGGCCCTCGCCCTCGGTCCCGTCGGGGTTCGAGGCGCGCAGTTCGAGGTTGGTGAGCAGGAAGTCGGGGCTGGACATTGGGGGGAGGGGGCCTGTGTTCTCTAGGTTCGGGAGGGTCCGCGGAGGGACCTCTCAGCGGGCAGCGTAGGTGCCGTGGTTCTGTTCGGCAAGCGAGCGCATCAGGACGGCGTCCTGGTCGCTGGAGAGACCGATCGTGTGGATCACGATGCCGAGGTCGGCGTTCTCCTCGGTCACCATGCCGAGGATGCCGTCGCGGTCGGTCGCCACGCCCATCGACGGCATGCCGTCGGAGAGCAGGAAGATCGTGTCGTAGGCCGGCTCGACCCAGCGCGGGGCGCCCTTCTTCTTCTTGGAGCCGCGGGCCTCCTTCAGGCCGAGGGCCATCGCGCCATAGATGTTCGTCCCGCCGACCGGCTTGATCGACTCGACGAACTCGGTCACCGCGGCTCGCGAGTCCGCGTCCATCTCGACCGGGTCGTCGGCCCAGGTCCACACGTCACTGGCGTACAGGACCAGGTTGAACGTCCCGCCCTCCTTGATGCCACCGAGCGCCTTGAGCAGCTCGCGCTTGGCCACGGTCATGCGCTGCTCGCCATCGCCCCGGGCCCCGCCGGTGCCCGAGGTGGTCACCATCGGGAACTCCATCGAGCCCGACACGTCGAGCACGAAGAGCACCTTCTGGCTCTCGGTGCGCAGCCCGAAGAAGGTCAGCCCGACCTGCTCGAGGGCCTTCTCGTCCGAGCTCGGCGGCGGCTCGTCCGGCACGACGAAGCCCTCGGCGTGGTCCGCCCACCAGCGGCGCCAGAGCACCACGTTGCCGTGGAAGTCCTGGCCGGTCAGCGCCAGCAGCGCCTCGCTCGCGTCGCCGCGCAGGCGGCCCTGCTCGGTCTCGAGCAGCTCGATCAGGACCGGGATCGCCGCCACCTCCTTAAGCGTCGCGAGGGCCGCGATGCTGCGCGCGCGCAGGTGCCACGACTCGGCTGCGAGGCCCTGCTCGAGCAGCCAGGGAACGAAGGGCTGCGTCGGTGCGGCCCCGCCGGCGGCGAGGTCCGCGAGGGCGTTCACGAGGTGCGCCTGGTGCAGGCTCTCCCCGTCGATGTCGAGCTGGGCCGCGAGGGCGTCGGCCGCCTCGCTCACGCCCGAGTCGCGCAGGATCCCGAGGAACTGCAAGAGGTGCACCGACTTGGCGCCCATCTTGATCAGGTCCGCGGCCTCCTCGGGCCGCGTCTCTGGAGCCTGCAGGCGCAGGGCGAGCGCGGCCGCCGAGCGCAGCTCGAGACCGAACTCCTCGGTGACCGTGATCCGCCGCCGGAGCTGGGCCGCCTCGGACTGGGCCGCGCCGTAGGCCGCGGCCGTACCCTGGGTGACCTGCCCGCCCAACTGGCGGTTCTCGTCCTGCACCTTGCGCAGCCAGTCGTTCACCTTGAGCTCGAGCGGCGGCAGCCCCTTGCGCAGCTTGATGCCGTCGTCGAGGGCGTCGTCCATGGCCTTGGCGATGCGCGCGGCCGTGCTCGGGATCGCGACCTGGGCGAGCAGCTCGGCCGAGGCGATGCGCTCGTCCTCGCCCTTGCCCTTCTCGACCGTCTTCCAGAGGTCCTTCAAGAGGCCGCGCCGCTTGGACTCGCCCTGGGCGGCGAGCAGGCTGGCGGCCCCATCGCGCAGGGCATCCCGCCAGGGCCCCTCGAGCGCCACGCGCTCCTCGAGCCGCCCGATGCTGCGCTCGAGGTCCTCGATCTCGACCCGGAACTCCTGGACCTTGGGGCCCAGGCCCTTCTTGCGCTCGGCGGCCAGCTCGAGCTCGGCCAGCTGCACGCGCCGCCGCTCGAGCAGGATGTGCTGCTCCTCGAGCTGCTTGGTCGAGCCCAGGACCAGGCCCCGGGCCTTGGCATAGCGGTCGAGGACGTCCTGCAGGGCGTCCTCGTTGGCGAGGGCCACGACCGCGTCGAGGGCGCTGGTGCGATCGGCCAGCTGGTCCTTGCCCGCAGCGCGCTTGAGCGCCTTCAGGGCCGCGTCGAGGGCGTCCGACGCGTCGTCCGGGAGCACCCGGGCCGGGGGCTCGGCACCGGGGGCCGCCAGGGTGCCCTGGAGGGGAGCCACGAGGGCCAGCGGGAGGCAGAGGAGGAGGGTGCGGAACATGGTGGCTTGGGGATCTTCGGGGCGCGCCGGGGGGCGGGCGCCGGATCGTGCCCCGGAGTGCTCACGCCGGGGCCAGGAAAGGGTTAGAATCGTACCCGGACGCGAGAGGCTGGGGCGACCGTTCCATGGGCCGCCGACCCCTTCGGGGCGAGGTGACCATGGAGAGGAAAGTCCGGGCTCCATGGGTCAAGGTGGTTGCTAACGGCAACCGGCCGTGAGGCTAGGGAAAGTGCCACAGAGAACAGACCGCCACGGGCCGCAAGGTCCGCGGTAAGGGTGAAACGGTGCGGTAAGAGCGCACCGCGCTCCTGGTGACAGGAGTGGCAGGGCAAACCCCACCTGGAGAAAGATCGAATAGGGAAGCCGGCGTCGACCCCGCCTATGGTTTCCGGGTTGATCGTTCGAGGCCACGCGTGAGCGTGGTCCAAAGAGAAATGGTCGCTGCCCGACGCTCGTCCTCGGACATACGTCGGGTACAGGATCCGGCTTACAAGGCCTCTCGCGTTCACTCCCTCTTTAGGGACTCCAACCGCTCGGGTCCCACCCGCGGGACTGACCCAGGGAAACATCGCGAACTCGGTCGCGAGGTCAGCCTGCACGGGTTGACGGTTGCGGGGACCTCGGTGAAGATGAGCCTACGCGCCGGGGAGACCTGGCGCGTTCCCTTCACCACTTCCGCACTCGATCTTCGACTCGGCCTCGTCCGGCCCGAAGATCGCCCCCCCCTCCCGCCCCCGCCGACTCCATGGAGTTCGTCTACGTCGTCCCTAGGGAAGCTCTGTTCCCTGACTGCTACCCGCAGGGCCTCGTGCCCTTCGGCGGCCCTGACGCAGACTCGCCGACCCAGGCCGAATTCATGGATCGCATCCACTCCCACGGCTTCTTCGTCGAGCGCGAGCACGCCGAGAAGACCCCTGGGCTGAAGCAGGTCATCCCCTACACGGTGGTGGTCTCTGGCTGCGGCGAGATCTTCCTGACGCGCAGGCTACCGAAGGGTGGCGAGGCGCGGCTTGTCGGGAAGCTCTCGATCGGGATCGGTGGGCACATCAACCCCGTGGACCACGGCGACATCATCGCCGAGGGCACCGCGCGGGAGCTCGAGGAGGAGCTCAACCTCGAGGGCCAGCAGCGCCTCGAGGCCGTCGGACTCATCAACGACGACTCCAACCCCGTGGGCGCTGTCCACGTGGGCCTCGTGCAGGTGCTGTTCCTGAGCTCGAACGCCGCGAGCGTTCGAGAGGAAGAAGTGCTCGAAGGTAGCTTCAAGGATCGCCGGGAACTCGACCGGCTGCTCCGCGAAGACGCCCCCTTCGAGACGTGGTCTCGGATGCTCGTCGAACGCCTCGACGAGCTGCTGACCCTCCCCCAACCGGCCCTCACCTGACCCCCCTCCTTCATGGCCTCCTCCACCGGCAAGAAGACACGCAGCTTGAGTCCCGAGCGCATTTACGACCTCCTGATGACCACCAGGACGGCCGATGAGATCACCGTGTGCTTCAAGGACGGGCGCGTCATCACCGGCGCCCTGGTCTTCAACCACCTCAAAGGGACCGGCCGCCTGATCAACGTCGATCAGGAACTGAGCCTGGACTTCGCGATCGACGAGGTCCGCGACCTGCGCAGCTGAGCCGCGCGGATTCGGCGAGGCGCTCCTGAGCACGCGCCTTGCCTCGATGCTCCCCATTCTTGGGTGAGAGGACCAGCCCGATCCGGGCTAGACTTCGGGGGCACCCGCCATGTGGAAACCGCTCCGTGCCTCGGCATCGCTTGCCGCCCTTTCGTTCTTCGCGCTCGCCGCCCCTGCGCAGCTCGAGATCGAGTACCCCATGGCCCCCTCGGAGCGACTCGAGCTGCGGGTGCACGACGGCAAGGGCTGGGTCCCCGTGGTCCAACTCGGAAGCCAATGGAGCGGCACGCCCGCCTGGCCGCTTCCGATGACGACCCGCTCCGGGGTTGTGCGCACCGCCAGGCTCGGCCGCGACGGCATCGGCATCGAGCTCTTCAGTGACGGCGAGCTGCGCGCCATCAGCCGGCTCGAGCTGTTCGCCGTCCCCCACCGCCGCGACCAGCAGGTGCTGGTGCTGGACGGCGCCCTGGCCCTGGTCGGCGCGCCGACGCTGGTGACCAGCGAGCCTCGACTGGCGCGACAGGACGGGCAGTACGGGCCGCTCACCGAGCTCGAGGCCGCCGCGGTCGCCGCGCCCCCCGCGGGCCAGACCGTGATCGGGATCGCGTCCCGGGCCGACAGCCGCGCGGCCACCAGCCTCGCGCCAGGCCCGCTCGCGGCAGGCGCCTTCGATCAGGTCTTCGCGGCCGAGGTCGAGCCGCTCGGCGACCTGCCGCGCATCCGGCCGCAGCTGCTCGACGCCAAGCTGCTCACCGTCTACGAGGCCGAGCCCGTGGACCCAACCGGCCTGAGCTCGAGCGCGCGCCGCAACGTGGTCACCGACAGCACGCTGCTTTCGCTCTCGCCGAGCACCTGGCGCGGGCGCGTGATCGGTCGCGGGCGCGGCCTCGAGCTCTGGATCGGCGTGCCCATCTTCCCGGCCAGCGCCGACGGTCAGCAGCCCGAGACCTGGACCCTGTGCGTCGGACTCGAGACCACCGCCGCCCCGGCGCCGACCCGCGAGTCCCCGGCGCCGCCCGGCACCTTTGAGGCGACCCTCAGGCGCGACGACCTGCCGCCCGCGCCGCAGCTCGTGGACGTCGCCGCGCGGCTCTTCGGCGGGCAGCTCACTCCGACCTTCCACGGCACGACCGGCTGGCTCTCGAGCGGCCCCGTGCACCTCGAGGGTCCCGACGAGCTCGTCGACCTGCGCGCGACCATGGGCCCGGGCCTGGCCATCGCCGATGTCGACGGCGACGGCGAGCTGGACCTGTACGTGGTGCAGGGCGGTGGCCGTGGGGAGCAGCGCGGGCTCGTGGCCGAGCTCTGGCGGCAGGTCCTGCCGGCTACTGGACCGGGCAGCGCGGGCCAGCCACGCGACGGCTCCGCGCCGCCGGCCGAGAGCCCCTTCGAAGACATCGACGATGTACTGACTGGCATGGAGGCCGAGCTGACCGACGAGGAGCGCGAGCTCTTGCCAATTGAGGACTCGCCCAAGGCCGCCGGCCGCACCTGGCAGCGCGTCGAGCCCTCGGGCCTCGAGGTGCCCGGCTTTGGCATGGGCGCGCTCTTCTTCGACGCCGAGGGCGACGGCGACCTCGACCTGTACCAGGCCAACTTTGGGCTCGACTTCCTGTTCGCCAACCGCTGGAGCCAGCGGCCGACCAGCGCCGACGGCGCGCCCGTCGCGCCCTTCGCCGCCGTGCACGAGGCCGACTTCGAGCGCGCGCTCACCGGTGGCTGGAGCGCCGGCGTGACCGCGGGTGACGTCGACCTCGACGGCGACCTCGACCTGTTCGTCAGCGGCTACCTGAGCTTCGACGAAGCGCTGCTCGGCCCGGACGCCCCCGCGATCCTGGCCTGGCGGCCGAGCAGCTTCCCGGGCGCGCGCAACCTGCTGCTCATCAACGAGTCCGGCGCGGCGCCCGCCGCCGACCGCTCCCCCAGCGCGCGGCGCCCCGGGCCGATCCACTTCCGCGACGGGACCGACGAGTACGGCCTCGCCGACGAGGGCGGACGCAGCCTGCAGCCGACCTTCTGGGACCAAGACCGCGACGGCGACCTCGACCTGTTCGTCGCGAACCACGGGTCCCCCGACCGCCTGTGGCGCAACGACGCCCTCGCGCTCGTCGACGGGCGCGAGGTGCGCGGCCGCGGCTTCACCGACGTCTCCCTCGAGCTCGGCCTCGGCGACCTGCGCGGTGGCACCGGGCTCGCCACCGGCGACGTCGACCGCGACGGCGACGAGGACCTCCTGGTCACCCACGGCCAGCTCGAGGTCCAGGCGCTGTACACGAAGGAGTTCGGCGGGCTCGACGCGGCCTTCCAAGACCGCGTGCTCGAGAGCGGCCTCGCGGCCTCGGGTCCGGGCAGCACCTCGTTCGGCGCGGTCCTGTTCGACGCCGACAACGACACCGACCTCGACCTGTTCGTGGCCAACGGCGCGACCGCCCCCGATGGACGCACGAGCGGCACACCCCTCGGCCAGCGCAACCAGTTCTTCCGCGGCGACGGCCAGGGCGGGTTCGTGGACGCCAGCCGCGAGGTAGGGCTCGGCATCGGTCGGCCCCTGGCCTCGCGCGCGGTCCTGGCCGCCGACCTCGACCGCGACGGCGACCAGGACCTGGTCGTGACCAGCAACAACGGCCCCCTGCAGGTGCTGCGCAACCAGCTCGTCGAGCTGCAGCCCCCGGTGGGCACCGGTGGGCCCCTTCCCTCCGCCGCCGAGGCCCACTGGCTAACCGTGCGCCTCGCAGGTCGCGGCAAGAACACGCGCGGTATCGGCGCCGAGGTGACCGTCGTGCTCGGCGATCCCGACGACGTCGACGCGCGCCTCTTCGGCCCCGAGCCGATCGAGCTGCGTCGCTCCTTGCTCGCGGGCACGAGCTACCTCGCCGGCAACCCGCCCGAGCTGTTCTTCGGCCTCGGCGCCCACGCCGAGGTGCTGCGCATCGACGTGCGCTGGCCCTCGGGCGCCACCAGCAGCCACGGCCCCGGCCCCGTCGACCGGGTCGTGACCCTGGCCGAGCCGGCCTCCGGCCAGCGCGGGGGCCCCCGATGACCGACCTCCCGAGACCCGACCCCACCGCCCTGGGCGAGGCCGCCAAGCGCACCCAGTCGCGCACGCGCCTCATGATCGCCTTGGCCCTGCTGCCGACCGTGGCCGCGATCCTGCTCGCGACCCTCGGCCCGATCACGTCCGGCGACCTCTGGTGGCACCTGCGCACCGGCGAGTGGATCCTGACCGAGGGCAAGCTGCCGAAGACCGACCCCTTCAGCCACACCGCCGGCGACACCCCCTGGGTCCTGCAAGAGTACGGCAGCCAGGTGCTGTTCGCCCTGACCCACCGCCTCGCCGGCTTCGTCGGCCTCGGCCTGCTCGGCGCCGGCCTGTCCATCGCGACGCTCCTTGTCGCCTTCCGGCGGGTACGCCTCGACCTGCGCATGCCCTGGGCCGCCGCCCTCGTGGCGATCTTCGCCCTGCTCTTCGCCCTCAAGTGGGAGCTGCGCCCGCACCTGGTCTCGATCCTGTTCTTCTTCTGGCTCGAGGCGAACCTCTTCGGCCGCGGCTCGAGCGGTGGCGCGCGCGGGATCCAGACGCCGAACACCCGGCGCATGCTGGAGCTGTTCCTGATCTCGATGGTCTGGGTCCAGCTGCACGCCGAGGCGCTC
>JARGPD010000171.1 GCA_029212845.1 Planctomycetota bacterium | reverse complement strand
TGGGTAACTTGGGGGGCGATCCCTTCCCGAGCGGACCACGTTGCCAGGGTCGTTCGCATCGCATGGAGGTCGGCATGCCGCCCCTTGTCGTCCACAAGCTCGATCCCGGCCCTGAGGTAGTCCTTCCGCCGGGTCAGGTTCGTGACCTCGCGCGGGAACACGCGGGCCGTTGGGTGCGACAGGGGTGGCTTGATTCGACTGAGTTCGGCGACCAGGTGAGGGTGAAGCGCCAGGGGGTCCACACGCTTCGCCTTGCCCCTGATCACGGTCAGCAGGCCAGCTTCGAGGTCTAGGTCGCCCCAGGTCAGCCGAAGCAGCTCCGAGCGTCTCAGACCCGCCCAGAGGGCCGTCAGGTACCAAGCCGCTCGCCCTCGCTCCCTGGCCACGACCAGGAGCCTCTCGACCTCGTCCACGGTGAGGCTGCGCCTCTCCCGTCGTCGATCGGTGCTGGGGTCCTGCTTGGACAGCACTTGAGCCGGATTGAAGGCCATGCGGCCCATCTTCATGCACCAGCGATGGAAGCCGTTCACGATGCTCAGGTGCTTGTTCACCGTCGCCACGGCCAAGCCCCGGTCGCGGAGCTGGCGCAAGGCGCGAGCCAGCAGGTCCGAGGTCAAGTCGTCCAGGGTCCGGGCACCGGTGGCCTCGACGAGCCAGGTCATGACTCGCTCGGCCTCTTCGATGGTGCTGCTCGCTCGCCCGACATCTCGCTTCGATTGCAGGAAGTCGTCGATGTGCTCCTCGATCGGTCGCCGCCCTTCCTTGGCCATCGCTTCGAGCCGAGGGTCGATGACCCCCGACACGCGCAGGGCGACATCGGCTTCCAGCTTCGAGGCGAGTCGTTCGGCTGCTCGCATCTCGGTCGTGTGGGAACTCACGAGCCGCTTGTGCCCGGTCTCGTCCCGGTACTCGATCTGGTAGTACTTGCTTCGCTTGCGCTTGAAGACACTGGCCATCGCTGGCCTCCCGGCCACGGTGGACCTCTGATGCCAACGTAGGCTCGTGCTGGACTGGCATCAAGTCCGGCGCTTGGTCATCGGTGACGCTAACCACGTCGCCGCCTCTGATCCTTGCAGCGATCGACGAACTCCCACACATCCGCAGGGTCGTAGCGGACGCTGCGCCCGATCTCGATCCTCGGCAACTTGCCCGAGGCCGACAGCTCCTCGACCTTGCGCTTGCTGAGACCCAGCAAGGCCGCCACCTGGGCCGAGGACAAGAGGGCCTGCCGCTCTCCGCTCCGGGCTTCGTCACCAGGCGATGGACCTTGGGAGTTGCTCGCAATCGAAGGCGTGTCCGCCTGCTTCTTTCGAGAAGAGGTCATTGCACCAGCCCCCTCACGGCACGCCCGTGGATCGGCCCCCTCGTTGCGGCAGGCGTAACGAAACACCCTGCCATCGGCTCCAGTCCGAGTTCCGTTACTGTGACCGGCTCGAAGGGGATGCTTGCAGGTAGGCCCCAAGCTGATGCCGACTCCATGGGGAGCGGCGGCTGGCTTGCAGCTTGGATCCTCTTGGCCTCGGAGCCTGGATCAAGGTCGTCGTCACAGTAACGCAACCCGATTGCCGCTTCCTGCTGGGTGGTTTCGTTACCGGGCTCTTCAACGCAACCAAGGTGCGGTAGGCAGTACGTCTCTGTAGGGCGGCCCCCCTTGGGGCCTGACCTTCCTCGATGCAGTACCAGGACGTTCCTGGCGACAAGAGCATCGAGGGGCTTCTTGGCCTCGTCTGCGCCCTCCCGATATCGCGACTTGCGGTGCATCAAGGTGCGAGGCGTGAGTCGGCCCCCCTCTTCCTGCACCAGGTCCAGAACATCCCGAAGCTCTTTCGCATGCGAATCCTCCGCAAGCATGGCCTGGACCCTCTCCACCTCATCCCTGAACCAGAGGACGACCCTGATCGCGTCCTTCATGCAGCGCTCCGACACAAGCTCGGGATCCACTTCGGCCTCATCCACGACGTAGGCGTGGTGGAACACGAGGGCAATCCTCGGCACGTAGCCCTCGAGCTTCGCGAAGGCAGCCGCAGCTTCGTCGTCGCGTTCCTGCATGGCTTCAGCGTGCTCGTTGTAGAAGGCGACCCAGGCCGTCTTCGCGCCCGCCGACAACCGCACGACCTGGGGCTGGGCCTCTGGCTCTGTCTCGACGCCCGTTCGCAGCTCGACAAGCCCTTCGACGAGGGCATGCCAGCGGTGGCGTACCCGAGCGGGGACGACCTCGTCAGTCCACTGCTTGGTCCGCGCGGGGGGAGCTGCTACCAGGAACCTAGCCGAAGCCCCAGACTCTCGATGCTCGCGGCCCAGCACGCGATTCAGGACACCCGGCTGGATGCCCCCGATGATGCTTAGCGAGGCCTTGGGGACGATGATCGGGCGCAACTTGGTGCCCTTGCGATCCACGATGATCCCGCGCGCTCCGAACATCGTCAGGTAGTGCGCCATGTCCCCGCCCTTGGTCGCTTTGTAGGCGTCCAAGGACCCGAACCACGCCGACAGTTCGTCGCTCACCAGAGCGACGCCGAAGGGCGACGCCTGCAGGAGGACCGCCAGGGCTTCGACCGTCGCGTCCTGGGTCATTAGGCGCTGGCAAACAGGCTCACACAGCTTCTCTGGTCGCGCCCCTCGCGACTTGTCGCTCCTCCAAGCGCTGACCTCATCCTCGTAATCGGCAGGGGCCTCCTGGTACTCGCGAGACGCCCGCTCGTGCGCAGCCAGTCGCGCGAGACTGAGGTCCTTCAGCGGTTCCGTGGCGAGGTCGAGTGCCGGTGACTTCTGCGATCCCGACTTGCCAACGATGACCGCCCAAATGACGGAGGGCTCCTGCCACCCCTCCTTGACCTCGATCACCCGGGCGTTGCCGATGGCCGCAGCCATGACCGCAAGAGCTGGTAGAGCGATGAAGCCGGGATCACAACCGATCGCCTTGGCGCCGCGAACGGCCAGGTCGCGAGCGGCTGGCGGAAGGGCCTCCGTCGGGAAGGGCTGATAGCAGCGGAGCCCATCCGGCAGCTCGCGAACACCGGCACCGTCGGCGCCGCCTTCGAACCCGCGTTCGCCAGCAACGACTTCGACCTGCTGGGCCAGTGCGAGCACCTGCTTCCCAATCTCCACATCGGAGGTCCCGGGTGCTGCCACGGCCTCGGCGAACTCAACGATGTCCTCCCCGTCTTCCAGGCCCGGGAGGTGCAGCACCTTGACCCGTGCCCGAGGTGAGAGGCCGGTGAGCAGCCGCGCTACTTCGTCTGCATAGCGACTCCCCGCCGAATCAGCATCGGGGAGTACGACCACGTCCCGACCAGCGAGTGGGGTCCAGTCCGTGCGAGAGGCCGCCGACGAACCGAATGCGCTCGTCGTGACGCACAAGCCCAGCTGTTGAGCACGCTCGGCGGCCTTCTCGCCCTCGACCACGAAGACCGGCCCCGACCCAGTTAGGTGAGGGAGCCCGAAGAGCGGATAGGGCTTCGGCGGTGCCTCGCTGGCCCAGCCGCCCACTGCGGGGCTGATTGGCCGGTACTCCTTCTTGGTCCCGCCATCCAGGCCGAAACGAAGGACCTCCATGACCGGAGCACCTTCGGCATCCGTGTAGCTCCAACTCCCCGCAAGCCCCCACTGCCCACCGTTGCTGCCAAGCCCTTTGACGTAGGACTGCACGATCGCCGAACGGGATCGCCCCCTGCTTGGGGCGGGTGTCTGGCGTGCCTGTGCAACACGCGGCGGGTTCTCGTCGAAGAGGTCCTTCACCTCAAGCCCAAGGGCGGCACACACGGCCTCGGTCGTGCAACGGGCGTGACACTTCAGGAGCACTCGCCCTTTATCTCCATGCCCCACCGAAAGACTCGGACTCCTGTCGTCGTGGGCCGGACACCGAGCCGACCACCCTCTGCCGCTCCTCTTCACCCCGGGCAGGGCTTCGAGTACGTTTTCCATGGTCGAACTCATCGCCCCGCCTCCGCGTCCTTGGATCCGCCTTCCAGCCAATCCAAGACAGCCCGGCGGGACACGAGCCACTGACCTCCCACAAGGCGCCCGGGCAGACGGCCTTCGTCTAGTTCGCGGTAGAGGTCCTCTGGGACCAGGTCAAGGAAGTGGGCGAGAGCCTCGACCCGAACGGCGTCTGGAAGGGCAACGGCGCGTAGCGCCTCGATTGGGATGTTTGACATGCCCCCGGAAGGGACAGTTCGCTTTGTAAAAATCCCCCCATCCACAAATCACTTGCACCGGGCAGGCGCGTGCCCAAGGCAGTGAGCCCGCAGCCACTAGCTCCACCAAGCAGTGGACGGGTTGCCCCGAGGCTAGCCGTGCGACAGGACAGCTACCGATCCAACTCCATCGACGCTCCTAAGGCTCGGCAACCCTGGACCGCGCCACTACGGTCCAGGGCGCACCAATTCAGTGCTCTGCGATCTCCTGCAGTAGGAGGGACGATGTCGCCCCCCAAAGCACCTCGCCGAAGTCCTCGTCACCCAACACCTTCCCCAAGAGCCTCGAAGGGATCTCAGTCCGCTCTGAGCTGAACCCCATCCCAAGATCGAGGACCTCGACAACCACCCGCACTTGGTCCCACTCGATGTTCTCGACACCGCCGAACTCAGACGCCAAGCGCTCCAGTGGCCTGCTGAAGGACCCTGACGAGAGCGCATAGGCAACGGCGGAGTTGAGTAGGAAATGCCGCTGATGTTCTTGGAGACGCACTGGATCCGAAAAGCCGGTCCGACTCATGATCTCCTCGACGGCCCCTGCCAAGGCTGAAGCGACCTGTAGGTCACCGGGTGATCGCTCCTCGCGCTGAAGCAAGAGTGCAGACACCAGGCCCACGGAGTAGGCGCTAGCCGTCTGGGATCCACTCAATGCAAGGATGTCCGCATTGCTCATGGCAAGGACGCTTGCCACCCGGTCGGGGTCGATATCTCGATTAGGCGTCAGCCTGACTCCAAGAGAGCGGGCGGGTGGCCAATACAGAGCCCCCTCGCTCACGCCGGGGCTATAGACCGTAAGCCGAACCTCTGGAAATGCGAGGCCGGCGAAGGCTGCTCCCATGGCAAACAACTCCGAGTAGCTCCTGCATGAAGCAATGCTCGTCATCGTGGCAAGCCCCTCAACAAGGATTGGGATCACCCCCTCGGTCGCATTGTAAGTCAGGATGTGACTAAGCTCATGGGCAAGCTGAATCTCCCAACGATCAACGTCCTCGCTGATCCTCACATGACCGCCGGAAGTTGAGTGCGAATAGGTTGCGCGAGTCCCCAACATCAGCCCTGATTCGATCAAGATTGAATCAACCTCCTGCTTAGTGTACCCCCACTGACTCAACTGGCCCTCAACTTGACCGATGCAAAGCTCGACTTCCGGCAAGGGCAGATCCCCTGTGTACGAGTACCTTGCAAGCTCGCCTTCGATAACGCCTCCTGCCGAACGGCACCCTGTCCCAAACAGCAAGAGCATGGACAGGGACAGAGCGGTGAAAGCTCGATTGACAGATAGAGCAGAGTAGACCTTCATGAGAGTCCCTCAGGCGTAAGTATAATCAGCCAAGTCAGTGACGGCCACCGATTGGCGATCGTCACTGACTTACTACGGGGCCAAAGCATAGGCCTAGCGTCTGTCACTCACTGCGGAAATGCCAGCGAAATGTCCAGTGAGAACAGCGCCTCATCGAGATCAGTCGTGTCAGTGCCCACCGCCCACACATAGGCCTTGACCTCACAGTCTGGCACGGCCGTGAAGGCAGACTTGCTGATCGTGGCTAGGTAGGATCCCGAGATACGCGTGCAGGCGTAGGTAGTGCTTACACCGAGCGCCGTGTGGACGATTCTAGCGCCCCCAACCCTCTTTGGATCGGTTTGGAACTCCATGGCAGGGTATGCCGGCTCTCCCTTGATCTGAATCAGAAGGTCCGAACCGACATCAGTTGCGCTGAGCGCGATTGCGTTAGTGTAACTATGGAAACGATACACTTCGGGGAACTCTTCTGGCGTACTGACCCCACTCGCAGGAGCCTGTAGGAGTGCCAACATGCTTGCGGCTGCAGTCGCACTAGGTCCCGGAACGACACGAGGCGCCCTTGCACTCATGATCATGGAGGCGAAGGCTCCGGCCAATGCGACCGAAAGGGCCAACTTACTTGCTTTCTTCATTACTCTTGCTCTCCTGGGAGATCCTCTTCGGCACCAAAAATCTTGTCACCTTCCGCGTCCCAAACCTTAATGACAACTTTCAACTCCCCTTCACCGGGACCCAAGGTACCCGCGCCCACTGAGAACTCATTGGTGGGTGTATCTAAATCCACATCGACCAGGACATCCTCACCTTCATCGATAACATTGTCATCGTTCGCGTCCCGCCACACCTTAACAACTCGCCGTCCAAGCGCCGGCGATGCAGCGGGAGCGTCCCCCTTCTTCTTGAATGTCAGGCCAGCGAACTCGACACCTCCAAGGTCATCAGTCTCAACATGGCCCCGGTACATCTCGTAGCTGTCATCTTCGTAGGTCGCTCCTGTGGCCGGTGGTATCCCACTACAGCCATGGGTGCCCAGTAGAACCGGTGCGGCAGCAACTGCCCAAAGCACGCGGCGTTTCCATTTTGCCATTCCATTCTCCGTTTGGTGACTAGCGGTTTTTGCGAACGATGGCAGGTTGCAACGCACGCCGCGCAAGTGACGAGAGCAAGCGGGATTGGCGAGGCGAGCCTCCTGCACCGAAGTAGATAACGAATGCCTCCCCCACCAGCCGCCAAAAAACACGACGGTTCCCAGAACTCCGTCCCGAGTGCCGGCGGGAGACACACAATCGGTGGCCCGGAGCTAGCCCGCATCCGTCACCAGGCCCCTGTTAATGAACCGCCGTTCGTGGGATAGTGCAGGTCTCTAACCTCCTGGCACGTTTTCCTCGATCGACGGTCCGATGACAGAGTGTACTTCGCGTCCCCTGACCACGCAGGCCCCAGGCCGGCGCATCTTCGATGCCCGCTTCAATGGTGGCGACATCACCTCGGACGCGGGCGCTCTGCTGCTGCGCTGCGTCGAGGAGCGCCGCCAAGTCCTGAGTCGCTTCGCCGCCTGCTTCCGCGACCACCGCGATCCAGCCCGGATCGAGCACACGGTCGAACAGCTTGTCAGCCAGCGCGTCTTCGCCCTCGCTCTCGGCTACGAGGACGTGAACGACCACGACACGCTGCGTCTTGATCCGCTGCTCGCTGCGCTCGTCGGCAAGGCCGACCCGAAGGGCGCCCGTCGCCAGCGAGCCCGCGACGAGGGCAAGGGCCTCGCCGCCAGCTCGACCCTGGACCGGATCGAACTGGCCCATCCCGACATCGCGCCGGATGACCGCTACAAGCGCATCGCGCTCGAGGGCGGCGAGGTCGACGACCTCTTCATGACGCTCTTCTTCGAGGCTCACGACGAGGCGCCGAAGGAGGTCATCCTCGATTTCGACGCGACCGATGACCGGCTGCACGGCAAGCAGCAGGGTCGCTTCTATCACGGCTACTACGGCCACTACTGCTACATGCCGCTGTACGTCTTCGCGGGTGATCATCTGCTCGGCGCGCGGCTGCGCACAGCCGATCGGGACGGCGCAGACGGGACGCTCGACGAGCTCAAAAGGATCGTGCCGCGCATCCGCGAGGCGTGGCCCAAGACGCGCATCAACGTGCGTGGCGACTCGAGCTTTTGCCGCGAAGAACTGATGGCCTGGTGCGAGGATCGAAACGTCGAATACGTGCTCGGTCTGGCCAAGAACAAGCGATTGGTGCGGATGGTAGATGGCGACCTGGAAAAGCGCGGCTGATCTGCGAGCGCACGGGCAAGCCGGCTCGTCCTTTCGAGGAGCTGACCTACCGCACCCAGAAGAGCTGGTCGCGCTCGCGTCGCGTCGTCGCCAAGGCGGAGCAGCTGCCCGGTCGCGCGAACCCGCGCTTCGTGGTGACGAGCCTGAGCGGGAAGGCGTGCCCGACGCGCGAGCTGTACGAGGATCTGTACTGCGCGCGCGGCGAGATGGAGAACCGGATCAAAGAGCAGCAGCTCGACCTTTTCGCGGACCGCACGAGCTGCTGGTCGATGCGCGCGAACCAGACGCGGCTGTACCTGTCGTCGATGGCCTACGTGCTGATGAACGAGCTGCGCAGGATCGGGCTCGCGGGGACGGAGCTGGCGCGGGCGCAGTGCGGGACGATCCGGACGCGACTGCTGAAGATCGGCGCGCGGGTCCGAGTGACCGTGCGCCGAATCTGGGTGTCGATGAGCGAGGGCTACCCGATGCAGGACCTCTTCGCGGAGGTCTGGTCGCGACTGCGACCGACCTGACCGCGCCAGGCGCGGCCAGGCGGACGGTAGAGGGCCGGCTCGGAGGGTGAGCCGGTGGCCGCGCATGGGGCCGCGTCACGGAACGCGGCGAAACAAGCCAATGGCGAGGTATCCCAGAGTCGGACCAGGCCCTCGAATCCACCCGATTGCCTCGATCCCCGAGCTCACCCTCGGCTCAAGCCCAAACCACCGCTTCGCCCGAGGGCTGGTGATGAATGCGGGCTAGCGGATTTCTAATCCGGCGGTCCCAGGTTCAAGTCCTGGTGGGCGCGC
>JARGPD010000007.1 GCA_029212845.1 Planctomycetota bacterium | reverse complement strand
GCGGCGGCGGAGGCGGCGGTGGCTACCAAGGTGGTGGCGATCGCGGCGGACGGCCGCAAGGTGGCGGCGGTGGATACCGCGGCGGCCAAGGCGGCGGCTACCGGGACGGCAACGACGATCGCGGCGGTTTCTCGCGCGAGCGGGACAACCGTGGCGAGCGCTCCGGCGATCCCAAGCCCAAGGGCGACTTCAAGTGGGAGAAGAAGGACAAGTCCGAGGGCAGTGACTCCTGACGCCTGACCTCGAGCTCGGCTCCTGATCAAGGGCCCCGGTGACCACGGTCATCGGGGCCCTTGTGCGTCTCCCGGGACCCCCGCTGGCCCGAAGGCGGGGTCCTGTGCCGCTGGTTGGTTGATGCCCGGTGGGGGGGTGGTAGGCTGGGAGCCCGCTCACCTTGGTGGGTGGGCCCTCCCCCTCCCTCATCCCCCTCATGCCGGCGTGACCGGCCAGCAGCTCCATGTCCCAAGAACTCGTCGTCGGTGTGATCGGAGGTTCGGGCCTCTACGAGATCGATGGTCTGACCAACGTCGAAGAGGTCGCCCTGTCGACCCCCTTCGGCGAGCCCTCCGACAGCTTCATCACCGGCGTGCTCGACGGCGTCAAGATGGTCTTCCTGCCGCGCCACGGCCGGGGCCACCGGGTCAGCCCGAGCGAGATCAACTTCCGTGCGAACATCTGGGGCATGAAGCGTCTGGGCGTCAGCCGGATCCTGTCGGTCTCGGCCGTGGGGTCGATGCGCGAGGACATCGTGCCGGGCGAGTTCGTGGTCATCGACCAGTTCTTCGACCGCACGCGCCACCGCGTCGACACCTTCTTCGAAGAGGGCTGCGTGGCTCACGTGATGTTCGCGGACCCGGTTTGCGGCTCCCTGCGCGGCGACCTCTTGGCGGCCGGCGCCGAGACCGGCGTGAAGATCCATGACGGGGGCACCTACGTGAACATGGAGGGCCCGCAGTTCTCGACCCGCGCCGAGTCGAAGATCTACCGTGGTTGGGGCGTCGACGTGATCGGCATGACCAACCTGCAGGAGGCGCGCCTCGCCCGTGAGGCGGAGATCTGCTACGCGACGGTCGCGATGGCCACCGACTACGACTGCTGGCACGAGGGCCACGACGACGTGACCGTCGAGGCCGTCGTCGAGGTGATGCACAAGAACGTGGGCAACGCGCGCGGCTTGATCAAGGCCGCCGTGCCTCGTCTGAAGGCCCAGGCCGAAGCGGGCTGTGGCTGTGGAGAAGCGCTGAAGTTCGCGATCATGACCTCCCATGACCGTATTCCCGCTGAGGCCCGGCAGCGGCTCGGCCTCCTGATCGACAAGTACGTGAACGGTTGAGCTGACATGATCCTTCGGAACGGTTCCTTGCGTGGCTTCCTGGTGCTCTCCGCCTTGGCGGCGAGCCTCCTCTCGAGCTCCTGTCGCAGCCGCGGCGTCGACGTGGACGAGGTCCTCGCCAGCGGCCTGGCCGAATCCGAAGGCGTGGACCTGAGCTGGCACCAGGGGCCCCCGGTGGCCTTGGACGCGAGCGGGCCAGCGCGCTTTGTCAGTAGCTTGATGCAGGCCTTCGACGCGGACCGCGCGATGCAGACGGTGGCCTTCACCGACCAGTTCTACCGGGCACCGGCTAACGACGGCTACCTGGCCGTGCTCGACCACGTGCGCGCGCGCCTCGAGGCAGCCGGCTTCGGTGGCGAGGACGAGCGCTTCGAGCTGCGCGAGATCGTGACCGAGATGAAGGGCCCCAGCTGGACGCCGCGCTCGGGCTCGATGGCCCTGCATCACCTCGGCTCCGACCCGGAGGTGCTGTACGCCTTCTCGGACGGCACGGAGCCCGACCGCACGATCCTGCCCCTCGGCGCCCCGTCCTGTGATGTCGTCGGGCGCGTGTGCTTGAGCCTGGACGAGATCCAGGAGGGCGACGTCTTCGTGACCAGCGCGCGCCTGGGCCAGGTCTACTCGCGGGCCATGTCCCGCGGCGCGGCGGCGGTGATCTCGGCCTACCTCCCCGAGTACAACGTCGACCCCTCGGGGGCCGACCGCCACCTGGACGCCGTGCGCTACCTGCGCCTGCCCGAGCCCTCGGAGCTGCCCGTCGCCCAGATCTCTGCCAATGCCTATGCGCGGATCTCCGCCGCGGTCCTGGCCGACCCCCAGGTGGTGCTGGAGTTCCAGGCCGACGTGGTCTTCGAGCAGCGCCCGATGCGCACCTTGGTCGCCGCCATCCGCGGGGGCGAGCGCCCCGACGAGTGCGTGGTCAGCGCCGCGCACATCCAAGAGCCCGGCGCCGGCGACAACGCCTCGGGCGTCGGCGGCCAGGTCGAGGGCGCGATCGCGACCGCCAAGCTCTTGCGCTCGGAGCTGATCGACTGGCCCGACCGCACCCTGGTCTTCATCTGGGGCGACGAGTTCGAGCAGACGCGCGTCTGGATCGAGGACACCGAGCGCACGCCCGTCGCTGGAGTCAGCTCGGACATGGTCGGCAACTCGCCGTCGGAGACCGGTGCCCGGGCCCTGCTCGAGCGCATGCCCGACCCCGGCGCTCTCTACCCGATCTTCCCCGACGAGCACACGCCCTGGGGCGCGGGCCAGGTCGACCGCTCGATGGTCAACCCCAGCGGCCTGGCCGTGATCGCGCGCTGTGCGATGATCGATGTCGGCCTGCATGCTGGCGGTTGGGAGAGCGCCGACCACCCGTGGGAAGGCGGCAGCGACCACGACGTGTTCATCAAGCGCGGCATCCCGGCCGTCTTGATCTGGCACTTCACCGACTTCTCGTACCACACCAGCCTCGACCGGATGGACATGGTCGATGGCATGGAGCTCGAGCGCACCCAGGTCGCCATCCTCGCGACCATGCTGGCGGTGGCCGACCCCCAGCCCCAGGACCTCGACCGCTACGTCCGCTCGGCCGAGCTCGAGCGCGCCCTGCGCGTGGCCCATGCCGAGGCCGAGGGCGACCGCGAGCACGTGGTCGCCGCCTGGGAGTCCTGGACCCGCGGCGCGGTCGGCTGGCTGCGCTCGGAGTGCCTGCGGATCCCGATGGACGAGGCCACGCCCCGGCGCCGGCCGAAGCCCAAGGCCTCCGAGGCGCCCGAGGAGCCGGTCGCCGATTGAAGCACTCCCTGCACCTGTTGACGCTGCTCATGGCGCCGGTCGCCGGCGCCCAGGACCTCTTCCTTGACGAGCTGCGCGGCTGCTCCAGCGCGGACTTCGAGTCCTGGGCTGCGCCCGTGGACGGCGAGTGGTGGAGCTTTGCCGGCGCCGAGGGTGTCAGCTACTCGAACGCGGCCATCGAGGGACGCCCCGGCTCCGTGTCCGTGGACCGCTACGGGCTCGGGCTCGGCCTGCAGCGCGAATACTCCGGCAAGGGGGTCCTGGGGCTCGACCTCGACCACTCGCGCCAGACCTACAACCCGAACTGGAACCTGGGCGGCATCCAGCAGCCCCTGGCCGAAGCGGACCACTACCGGCTCCAGGCGGCCTGGTACGACCGGCGGTCCGAGAGCCTGACCTGGTACGCCTCGGCCCGGGCCGAGGCCGGGGCAGAGGCGCGCGTCGACGGCGCTGGAGCCCTTGGGGAACCGGCCTTCGGCGCGACCGCGGGTTTCGAGCTGCAGGTCGGGGAGGACCTGGGCCTCGAGCTCTCGTTCGACGCCCAGGAGCGCCTCGACGACGACCTGCGCCTGACGCCCCTGGCCCTGGTCGACTGGCGCGTGCGCGAGGACCTGCACCTCGGGCGCGTGGCGGGGGGCTACGGCCTGGACTACAACCACGACCTCGAGACGCGCTTCTTCGTGAGCGTCGACCGGGACGAGCGCCAGTTCCGACTGGGCTCGGAGGCGGGCGGCGACGGCGTGGTCGTCGACGAGGAGACCTCCCTGCGCGCCGGCATGATCTGGCAGCCCGAGCCGGACCTCTGCCTCGAGCTCTACGCGGGCAAGGCCGGGCGCCAGCTGACGCTCTTGGACGAGGGCACCAAGGTGGAC
Source organism: Planctomycetota bacterium (assembly GCA_029212845.1). Lineage (GTDB taxonomy): Bacteria > Planctomycetota > UBA1135 > UBA1135 > JARGPD01. The sequence continues at coordinate 57,121 of JARGPD010000007.1, read as the reverse complement.
GCCTTCCAGGTCGAGGACACGCCGTTCGTGGGCTTCCGCCTGAGCTTCGGGCCCGGGGCGATCTTCTGATCCCAGGGACGGGCCGGCGGGGTTCTTTCTGCCGAGTGGAGCGAAGTCGGGGTCGGTCGTTTACTCGGCCCTTTGGCCTTTGGACAATCCATCCATGGGCATTGACTTCGAGAGCGAATACGGCGTGAACGCGGGCTACGTGCAGGCACTGCACGAGACCTGGCTTCTGGACCCCTCCTCGGTGGAGAGCAGCTGGGCGCGCATCTTCGAGCGCGCCGACCCGGAGGGCGCCGCCAAGGCCGCCGCCGCGCAGGAGTCCGCGACCAAGGCGGCAACGCAAGAGAGCGAGGACGCGGTCGATGAGGACGCGGACTACGAGCGCCTGACCGGCGTCAGCCGCCTGATCGTGGGCAACATGACCGCCAGCCTCGAGCTGCCGACGGCGACCAGCGTGCGCATCGTGCCGGTCAAGCTGCTCGACGAGAACCGCCGCCTGATCAACGAGCACATGGCGGTGCGGGCGCTCGGCAAGGCCAGCTACACCCACCTCATCGCCTACGCGATGATCCGCGCCCTCGCCGAGGAGTCGCGGCTGCGCGGCTCCTTCGTGGAGCGCAACGACCAGCCACACCGGCGCATCTCCAAGGTCGTCAACTTCGGCATCGCGATCGACGTGCCCGGACCCAAGGGCTCGGGCCGCATGCTGGTCGTGCCCAAGATCGCGGCTGCCGACCAGCACAGCTTCAGCGGCTTCCACGCCGCCTACGAGGACGTGGTCGCGCGCGGCCGGGATGGCAAGCTGACCTCGGACGACTACTCGGACGTGACCGTCACCCTGACGAACCCGGGCGGCTTCGGCACGACCATGAGCGTGCCGCGGCTGATGAAGGGCCAGGGCATGATCCTGGCCGTGGGCAGCATCGGCGTGCCCGCCGAGGTGCGTGGCATGTCGCCGTCGGTGCGTGCGGCCAACGCGATCGGCCCGGTGATGACGATCACCTCGACCTACGACCACCGCGTGATCCAGGGGGCCGAGTCCGGTCTCTTCCTGCGCCGGGTCGAGGAGCTGCTCTCGGGAGCGGACAACTTCTACGACGACATCTTCCGGGACCTGCGCGTGCCGTGGTCTCCCGCGCGCCCGGCCGACGACAAGCCCGCCAGCCTCGATCCCCTGCGCGAGAAGCTCGACCAGCGCTCCTTGATCTGGCAGCTGGTCAACGCCTACCGCTCCCGGGGGTGCCGCCTGGCCGACCTGGATCCGCTCGGCTACAAGCCCGACCCGATCCCGTCCCTCGACCCGGCCACCTACGGCTTCACCGTGTGGGACCTGGACCGCTCCTACTCGTCGGGCGATCTGAGCGAGGAGCCGACGATCACCCTGCGCCAGATCTTGACCAAGCTGCGTCGGGCCTACTGCCGCCGCTGGACGGTCGAGTACATGCACATCGTCAACCGCAACCGCAAGCTGTGGGTGCGCCAGCGAATCGAGGATCCTGGCCAAGAGACGACGATCGACCACAGCGACCGCCTGCGCATCCTCAGCCAGCTGAGCCGCGCCGAGAACTTCGAGCGCTTCCTGCACGCGACCTACGTGGGCAACAAGCGCTTCAGCCTCGAGGGCGGCGACACGATGATCCCGGCCCTCGCGGCGCTGATCGACCGGGCCGCCGAGGGTGGCGTGCAGCGCGTCGTGATCGGCATGGCCCACCGCGGCCGGCTGAACGTGCTGGCGAACATCATGGGCAAGAGCCTCGAGCAGATCTTCTCAGAGTTCGAGGGCGTGCTGCTGCCCCTGTCCCAGGAGGGCACCGGCGATGTGAAGTATCACCTGGGACAGCGCGGGAAGTACGTCACCCCGGACGGCTTCGAGGTCGAGGTGACCCTGTCGGCCAACCCGAGCCACCTCGAGGCCGTCGACCCGGTCGTGTGCGGCATGACGCGCGCCTACCAGGACGAGCTCGAGGACGTCGAGCGCAGCAAGGTGCTCGCGGTCCTGATCCACGGCGATGCGGCCTTCGCCGGCCAGGGCGTCGTGGCCGAGACGCTCAACATCTCGCAGCTCGAGGGCTACACCAACGGCGGCACCGTGCACCTGGTGGTCAACAACCAGATCGGCTTCACGGCCAGCCCCAAGGACACGCGCTCGACCTACTACTGCACCGACGTGGCCAAGGCCGTCCAGGCACCGATCCTGCACGCCAATGGCGACAACCCCGAGGCGGTCGTGCGCTCCGTGCAGGTGGCGGTCGACTACCAGAAGGAGTTCGGCGGCGATGTGGTGATCGACATGGTCTGCTACCGCCGCTGGGGCCACAACGAGGGCGACGAGCCGGCCTACACCCAGCCGGTGCTCTACTCGCACATCCGCGACCACCCGACCGTCTCCGAGAACTACAAGCAGCTGCTCCTGCGCCGGGGCGCGCTGACGGAGGAGGAGTCCGAGGCGATCTTCACCGAGGCCAACGCCGAGCTCTCGGAGGCCCTGAGCGCCTTCCGCGCCCGGCGCGAGGGCGAGCCCAAGGACGAGGACCTGCCGCTGCCCGAGATCGTCGACCTGCGCCTCGATGACGAGGCCGACTTCGCCGCCGGCCCGTCGCCCGAGACCGCCGTGGAGGTGGACGACCTGGTGCAGCTGATCGACCAGCTGAACTCGATGCCCGAGGGCCACGTCACCCACCCGAACCTGCTGCGCCAGCTGCGGCGCCGCGAGCGCATGGTGCGCGGCGAGCTGGACCTGGACTGGGGCTGCGCCGAGGCCTTGGCCTTCGCCAGCCTGGTGCGTGAGGGCATCTCCCTGCGCCTCTCGGGCCAGGACTCGGGCCGGGGCACCTTCAGCCACCGCCACGCGGTGATCCGCCACCAGGAGACCGAGGTCGACCACATCCCGCTGGCCTCCCTCGCCGCCGAGCACGGCGGCAGCTTCGAGGTCTATGACTCGGCCCTCAGCGAGGAGGCGGTGCTCGGCTTCGAGTACGGCTACGCCCTCGCGCGCCCGGGCGCCTTCGTGATCTGGGAGGCCCAGTTCGGCGACTTCATCAACGGCGCCCAGATCCAGATCGACCAGTTCATCACCTCGGGCGAGGCCAAGTGGCGCCAGAAGGCGGGCCTGACGCTGCTGCTACCCCACGGCTTCGACGGCCAGGGCCCGGAGCACTCGAGCGCGCGCCCCGAGCGGCTGCTGAGTCTCTGCTCGGCCGGCAACATGACGGTCTGCAACGTCAGCACCGCCGGCCAGTACTTCCACCTCCTGCGTCGCCAGGGGACCATCCCGGCGGGGGAGGCGCGGCCGCTGATCGTGTTCACTCCCAAGTCGATGCTGCGCGACAAGCGCGCCGCGAGTCCCGTCGAGGAGCTGGCGACCGGCGGCTTCCGCGAGGTGATCGTCGACGGCAGCGCGACCAAGGCCTCGCGGGTCATCTTGTGCACCGGCAAGCTACGCCACGAGCTGCTCGACGCCCGCGCGACCCAGGAGAACCCCGAGGACTTCCTGATCGTCTCGATCGAGCAGCTGTACCCGCTCCCGGTCTTCGCCCTGGCCGAGCTGTTCGAGGCCGCCGGCCACGCCGACTGGGTCTGGTGCCAAGAGGAGCCGCGCAACATGGGCGCCTGGAGCTTCGTGCTGCAGCGCTTCCTCGACCAGGACCACCCCCTGCGCTACGTCGGCCGGGCCGAGTCCTCGAGCCCCGCCACCGGCTCCTACCGACGCCACCAGGCGGAGCAGGAGCACCTCCTGCGCCAGGCCTTCGGGCCGCGCACCTAGTCCGTGTCGAGCTTGACCTGCCTAGAGGGGCAGCTCGAGCTCGACCCGGGTCGGCGGGTCTCCGACCGCGGGCTCGAAGTCGAGCTCGACCCGGTTGCTGATCTCGCCGCGGGGTGCGCGCGCCTTGAAGCTGAGCTGGGCGGCTGGCAGGTCCTCGAAGCGCACCTCGCCAGCTTCGTCCGTGGCCGGAGCGCCGGGCTTGCCGATGCCGTTGGTGGTCATGTACACGCGCACGCCGGCCACGGGCTTCGACTGGCCGTCGACCACGGTCACGACCACGTCGCCGGCCGGCTCTAGGAAGACGGCCCAGGGCTCTCCCTCGAGGTTCATGGCCTTGGTCCGCGGCCAGTCCTCGAACCCGAAGATCGCGCCGCCGAAGCCGCGCTCCTGGGCTAGGTAGCGCGGGCGCTCGTGGGGGAATGGCTTGTCGAGGGCGGCCTCTTCCAGGGCGATGCCAGAGAGCACCTCGCCCCAGGCCGGAGCGCCCGGGGGCGCGGCCTCGAGGCGTGCCTTGGAGGTCACCTCGATGGTCAAGGTCACGTCGCGCAGGGCATTCCCAGCCGGATCCAAGAAGACGATGCCGGGGCCGTTGCTGGGCACCAGGGTCAGGGTCTGCAGGGGCAGGATCTCGGCCAGGTCGCTCGGGCTGACCGGCATCAGGGTCTGGCTGATCAGGTGGTGCCCGGGGGCCCAGGCCTCGATCAGCCAGTCCCCGTGCTCGGGCAAGACGGCATCGACCTCGCCGGCGGCGTTGAGCTCGCCGTCGATCCACAGGCGCTTCTTGGGCTCGAGCGCGCCGACCACCACGCCCTTGGGCAGCTCGCCATCGGCGCCCTTCACGAGCACGCGCATGCGCGGCGCGGGCTGCATGCCGAGCTCGGCGGCAAGCTCCTCGAGGTTCGGGTCCGGCTCGATGTACTGGCGCCCAAGGGGCAGGTAGTCGACGTGGCGTACGAAGACGATGTAGCCCGTGTCCGCGAGCTCGGCGAAGCGCACCTCTCCGGCCTCGTCCGTGTGACCACGCAGGGCGGCGAGCGACGCGAGGGCCTCGCGGGAGAGCGAGCCGATCTTGCCGAATTGCTGGCGCTCGCGGACCTTGGTCGAGGAGTCGCCGTCCACGAGGAAGACCTCGGCGCCCTGGATCGGGTTCGAGTTGAGGTCGCGCACGGTGACCTTGGCGCGCAGGCCTGGCTCGAGGCGGACGTAGGCGCGACCGTCGGTCGAGCGCCGCAGGTAGGCGCGCTCGGTCCGGTAGCCAGGTGCGCCGGCGAGCAGGTAGGCGAGGGGCGGTGCGATGCCCTGGAAGCTGCCGTCCTCGAGGCGTGCCGCTTGGATCTCGTGGGCGGTCACCTGGTCGCCGACGCGGGCCCAGGCGTTGGCCAGGGGCAGGTCGTCGGCTCCTGTGACGACGATGCCCAGGGGCGCCGCAGGGACCGGGCGCAGGATCCCGAGGTCGAGCTCCTGGCCGGGATAGCCGCTGCCGATGCCGAGCACGAAGGGGAACAGGCCCGGCTGCTCGATGGTGACCGCATAGGCGACGCCGCTCTTGGCGCGCAGGGTGAAGCGGCCTGCCGCGTCGGTGGAGGTCTGGGAGGCGACGGCCCTTTCCGCACCGGTCAAGCGCACGGGGACGTCCCCGGCGGGCTCGCCACCCACGAAGACGGTGCCACGCACGGCGAACTCGAGCTGCTCGAGCTTGGGCCAGGCCCAGGTGTTGGCACCGGGGGAGGGCGGACGATCGGCCTGGGTGCGGGCCCCGGCGGGCTCGCTGGCCGTCCCGAACTCCACGGGCAGGACCTCGCTGGGCTGTCCAGGCTCGGGTAGCTCGAGGTCGCCAGCCGCAGTCGACCGGCGCGGTCCTGCGTCCGAGGTCGGCTGGCCCGGGCTCGCCCCACCGTGGTCGGTGGGGTCCCCGGTCGGGGCGTCCCCAGCCAGGACCATCCAGCCGGCGCCCGCTAGGAGCACCAGCACCAGGACGAGCAGCAGCGGCGAGCCCCGTCCCATCCGCCGGTCAGTTGCCGATCGTCAGGTTCTGGGTGAGCTCTTGGCCCGCGGAGACCATGATCGTGACCTCCGACTTCTTCATGTCGATGATCGGCCCGAAGGGGTTGCCCTCGGCCTCGGAGATCGGGCGCACGGCGGACATGGTCCAGCTGCCGGCCTCGACGTTGGCGATCAGGAAGCGACCGTCGGCGTCGGTGCGGATCTGGTTGGGGTACTGGATCTGCTGGTTCGAGGCCAGGGACACGCGCGCGTCGGCCAGCGGCGAGCCAGCGGCGTCGTAGACGACCCCGCGGATCGTGGCGCCCTTGCGCAGCCGGATCGTGGCCTTGTCCGTCGTCGTTCCCTCGCGCACCTGGATGTCCTTCAGCTGGGTGCGAGGGTAGTCCGAGTGGTCGATCTGGATCTGGTAGGTGGCCGCGGTCAGCTTCTCGATGCGGAAGTTGCCGTCGGCGTCGGTCTTCACCGTGCGGTCGGTGGTCGTGCGGGGCACGAGGCCTCCCAGCATCTGGGTGAAGGGGTTCTCGATGTAGCCGTTGTCGAAGGTGCTGACCTTGGCGCCGCGCAGGGGCTCACCGGTGCTCTGGTCGACCACCCGACCGGCGATGGCGCCACCCTGGCCGAGCTCGACGCGCACGTCGGCGGTCACGATGCCCTGGCTGACCACGAAGGTCTCGGAGTAGGTCGGAGCGAAGCCCGCGGCTTCGGCCTGGACGACATAGGAGCCGGGCTCGAGCCCACCGAGCTCGAAGCGCCCCTCGGGGTCGTTGAACTTGGACTGGGAGACCGTGCGACCGTAGACGGCCGAGCCCGGTGCGACGGCGCGCACCATGGCGCGGAACTCGGTCACGGGCTGCTGGTCGGCGGCCGCGACGACCGTGCCGATCACACCGCCCTGGCGGCTCATCACGATCTGCAGGTCCGGGTCGCTCAGCTGCACCCGCGTCAGGCGCTGGTCGCTGTAGCCGGGGACCCGGGCGATCACCATGAAGGTGCCTTCGGCGAGGTCGCAGATCTCGAAGTAGCCGTTCGCGTCGGAGCGGGCCGAGCCGCGGCTGACCTGGGCGGTCTCGTAGCTGGTGGCCTCGATGCTGACGTCGGCGATCGGCGTGCGGTCGGGGGCGACGACGCGCCCGCGCAGGCAGAGCCCCTCGGCCAGGCGGAAGTCCTGGTTGACCGGCTCGACCGGGCTGCCGCTGAACAGCAGGTTGTTGCGGGTGCGCGAGCCGTAGCCCGGCGCGGTGACGGTCAGGTTGCGCGTGCCGCCGGAGACGTTCAGCAGCCGGTAGCGGCCCTGCTCGTCGGTGGTGGCGGTCAGCTCGCCCTCGCTGCTCGCGCCAGGCAGCAGCGCGAACACCGACTGCAGGACCAGGTCGGCGCCAGCGATCGGGAGGCCCGTCAGGTCATCCATGACGATGCCCTGCAGGATGTAGCCCGTGCGCATCTTCACCATCACGAGGGTCTCGCCCTCGGCGCTGACCTTGAAGCCGGTGCGCTCCGTGCGGCTGTAGGACTCGTGTTCGGCGACGACGGCGTAGTCGAGGCTCGGCTCGAGGCTGGTGAAGCGGAACTTGCCGGAGGCATCGCTGACTGCGCTCCAAGCCTCGCGCTGCACGCCCGCCTGCTGGTTGAAGGCCGCCTCGATCGGGGCGAACTGGGACGCCATGCGGTGCTTGATCAGGGTCAGCTTGACGTCCGCGAGGGGCTGGTCGTTGGCGTCGAGCACGATCCCGTCGATGCCGTTGTTGTAGCTGCCGGTGTACTCGCCATCAGCGCCGACCACGGCCGCGCGCTCGGTCACCGGGGGCGCGCTCTCGATGCGCTGGGGCTGGCTCGAGCCGTCCCCGGCCAGGTCGATGTCAGTCGTCCTGCTTCCGCCGGGGTCCGCCTCGGTGGTCACGGCGGGCCCATCCTCGATGCCACCGGGAGGGGTGGGGTCGACGGGCTGGATGAGAACGAAGAACAGCGCCGCCACAGCGACGCCGACGAGTCCTAGGACGAATACCGGCTTCATGGGAGATTGGGGACCCGAGCTGGACGGTGGGGCCGGGGGGATCTTCCCGGGGAATGTGAGGTTTCGGGGCTCACATGATCGGCGGGGTCGGATCCGGACCCGGCCAGATGGAGCTGAACCAGCTAGAGGCGAGGTTGTGGTAGGCCAGCAGCAGCAGGTAGAAGTCGACCTTGCGCTGGAGCGTGACCTCGACCTTGCCGCCCTTCTTGCGGAAGCTCGCTACGAGACCCGTCTTAGGAGCGTGCAGGTCCCAGCCTAGGCCGAAGCCCTTGCAGGGCACCAGGCGGAAGGGCTTGGTGCCACCGTGGAGGGTGACCTCGCGGCGGATCAGGCTGTAGCGGATGCTGGAGCCCAGCCACTCGCGGCCTTGACCACCGTGGATCTCGGACCAGCAGCCGAATTGGGCCCGGAGCAGGCCTGGATCGCGGTCGAGGCTGATGCGCTCTCCCGTGACGGGCACGTACAAGGAGCGCGAGATCAAGCCGAGGCCTCCACGCGAGATGCGCATGGTGCCGAGGACCTCGCCCTCACGCTCAAAGACGTGGGACGTGTTGAAGAAGCCGGAGGGCTTGATCAGGTAAGGGGCCTTCGGGCTGACCTTTTTGGGAGTCTCGGCCATCGTGGGGGGTGGGGGTGGCGCCTGCAGGAGGGGGTGGACTGGCGCAGGAAGTCTAACGCGCCCTCGGCGTGAGGTGGGCCTATCGGCGCGATGAGGGGGGCAAGTAGAGCAATTCGCTGGCGAACGGGCTATCGCGGGGCGAGGCTGCGCAGGGCGGAGATCACGCCGGGGAGCGTCGCGAGGCAGTGGTCGACCTCCTCCGCGGAGGTCTCGTGCGAGAGGGAGAGCCGGAGCGACGAGGCCGCTTCGGCCTCGCTGCGGCCCATGGCCAGGAGGACGTGGGAGGGGGCGTGGTGGCTGGATCCGCAGGCGGAACCGGTCGATACCTCGACCCCGAGGTGGGACAGCATCAGCAGGGCGGCCTCGCCGTCGATGCCGTGGAACTCGATGCAGCTGGTTCCGGCGACCCGGGGCGCGCCGGCGGCGGCGACGACCGCATCGGGGACGGCGGCCAGGATCCCGGCTTCCAGGCGGTCGCGCAGCTCGCGGAGCTCGCTAGGGTCCGCGCAGCGCCGGCAGGCCAGCTCGGCGGCCGCGCCGAAGCCGACGATGCCGGGCAGGTTCTCGGTGCCGGCGCGCCGACCGCGCTCCTGGGGGCCGCCGCGCAGCAGCGGGGCGACCTCGCCCAGGCAGCCCTCGCGCACCCACAGGGCGCCGACGCCCTTGGGGCCGTGCAGCTTGTGGGCGCTGAGCGAGGCCAGGTCCGCGCCCCAGGCGGCGAGCTCCAGGGGCAGCTTGCCCGCGGCTTGGACCGCGTCGAGGTGCAGGCGGGCGCCGACCTCGCGGCAGCGGGCGGCGAGGGCGGTGAGGGCCCGGGGCTCGAGCAGGCGGCCGGTCTCGTTGTTGGCCAGGATCAGGGTGCAGAGGGCCGTTTGCTCGTCGATCGCTGCGAGGGCGTCGTCGAGCAAGAGGCCGCCGGCACCATCGACGCCGACCGTGACGAGGTCGAGGTCCAGGGCCCCGAGGCACTCGGACGTGGCGGGGTGCTCGACCGCGCTGGTGACGACGCGGCGGCGCGGGTCGGCCTGCAGCACGGCGTGGATGGCGAGGTTGGTGGCCTCGGTCGCGCCGGAGGTGAAGGTCACCTCGGCGGGGCGACCGGCGCCGAACAGGCGCGCGACCTTGGTCCGGGCGGCGGCGAGGGCCGCGTTGGCGCGCTCCCCGGAGGCGTGCAGGCTGGAGGGGTTGCCCGGCTCGTCGCGGAACCAGGGCAGCATGGCGACCAGGACCTCCTCGGCCACCGGCGTGGTGGCGTTGTTGTCGAGGTACGCGCTCGGGCCTGCGGCGGAGGGAGGCACGGGGGTCTCGCGCGCTCGCTAGAAGAGCGCGCTGATGGACTTCGGCAGGGGCGTGCCGCTGGCCTGGCACGGCTCGCAGAAGTTGTTCAGGGCGTTCGGTGCAGCTGCGCAGGTCGAGCACTCGGTGACCTTCTCGAGGGCCCGCGCCAGGCGCATGCGCGCCTCTCCGAGCTCCTTCATGCGCTCGGCCAAGAGGGCGTCCTGGGTCTCGAGGGCGCCGCGCACCCGGGCGATGAAGTTCTCCCGAACGAAGACCTCGTCACGGCTCCCGAGTAGGCCGCGGATCTCGTCGAGCTGGAGCCCGAGGTCCTGCAGGCGGCGGATCATGTCCATCCGGTTGACGTCGGTCTTGCGGTAGTACCGGAAGCCGCCTTGGCTGCGCATCGTGGGCTCGAGCAGCCCAAGCTCCTCGTAGTAGCGCAGGGTTCGCAGGTTCGTGCCGGCGAGGGCGGCGAAGTCGCCGATCTTGAGGAGGTCCTTCTTGTCCACGATAGTGCTCGGTGCAGGTCCCGCTTGGGGCATGTCGGAAGCGTGGGGAGACCGCAGATTCTTCCACGATCCCACACACCAGTAATCTTACCCTTTCGTAAGGCTTGGGAGCCCAACGTCCCCAGAACCAGCCATGCTCAGCTACTACCTCTTCGACCCGGTCACGGCCCACCCCCTGTTCCTGATCGCCACCCTGGTGGGCTTCGGCCTGTCCATGCTGGCCCAGGCGCGGGTCAAGTCGACCTTCCGGCGCTTCGCGAACGTCGGGGTCCGGTCCGGGATGACCGGGGCCGAGGCCGCCGCCGCGGTCTGCCGGGCCGGGGGCGTCACGGGGGTCACCATCGAGCGCTCCCAGGGCTTCCTCAGCGATCACTACGACCCTGGGGCCAAGGCCCTGCGCCTCTCGCCGGACGTCTATGACGGGCGCTCGATCTCCTCGATCGCGGTGGCTGCCCACGAGGCCGGCCACTCGATCCAGGACGCGACGGACTACGCGCCGCTGGGCTTCCGCTCGGCGATGGTGCCGGTGACCAAGTTCGGGTCCGGCGCCTGGTACTTCGTCTTCCTGATCGGCGTCTTCCTGCAGTACAGCGAGTCGTTCCTGGGTCCGGCCCTGATGCAGATCGGGGTCGGCCTGTTCGCCCTGGTGGTCGTCTTCCAGGTGATGACCCTGCCGGTCGAGGTCGACGCCTCGCGCCGGGCCAAGGCCGTGCTGGCCTCGACGGGCATCGTCTCGACCGAGGAGGAGGCCGCCGGGGTCGCCAAGGTGCTCGATGCGGCAGCCTTGACCTACTTCGCCGCGGCGGCGGCTTCGATCCTGCAGCTCTTGGCCTTGCTCGCGCGGGTCTCGAACTCGAACCGCTAGTCCGGACCCCTTCACGGCCCGGGGGCGGTGGCGGGGGCGTCGAGGGCAGGCTATCCTGGGCGCCCCCAACGTCCGCCATCCCCCCTCCTGCGGAGCCTGCCGTGAGCCAGATCCACTTCGACTACACCAACGTCCTCTCCGACCGCGTCGGCCCCGAGCACGGGCTGACCCAGGCCGAGCTGGAGGCCGCGGCGCCCGCCGCCCGGGCCGCCCTCGAGGCCGTGCTCGCCCGCCGCACCAAGGACCTGCGCTGGCTGGACCTGCCGTACCAGGACGAGGTCCTCGACTCGATCCTGGACTACGCCTCGTCGGTCGCCGGCCGCTTCCGCAACGTGGTCGTGCTGGGCATCGGCGGCTCCGCCCTCGGCAACATCGCCCTGCAGTCGGCCCTCGGCAGCCCCTTCCACAACGTCGAGCCGCCGCCCGGGATGGCGCGCCTGTTCGTGCTCGACAACATCGACCCGGACCTCGTGGGCGAGTTCCTCGACCTCGTCGACCCGAGCGAGACCGTCTTCAACGTGATCTCCAAGTCCGGCGGGACCGCGGAGACCATGAGCCAGTTCCTGATCTTCCGCGGGCGCCTCGTCGAGCTGCTCGGCGAGGAGGGCCACCGCGACCACATCGTCGTGACCACCGACGAGAAGAACGGCGTGCTGCGCGAGATCGTCCAGCGCGAGGGCTACGAGTCCTTCGTCGTCCCGGACGGCGTTGGCGGTCGCTTCAGCGTGCTGTCGCCGGTCGGACTCCTGTCCTCCGCGCTCGTGGGCATCGACGTGAAGGGGCTCTTGCTCGGTGCCGCCGAGATGGACCAGCGCTGCCGCACGACGGAGCTGTTCGAGAACCCCGCCATGTTGCACGCGGTGGTCCAGCACCTCCTGCACGAGCAGCACGGCAAGCCGATCGCCGTGATGTTCCCCTACAGCCACCGCCTCGCGGACATGGCCGACTGGTACGCCCAGCTGCTGGCCGAGTCGATCGGCAAGCGCAAGGGCCGCTCTGGCGAGGACGTCTTCCGCGGGCCGACGCCGGTGCGCGCGGTCGGCGTCACGGACCAGCACAGCCAGGTGCAGCTGTACACCGAGGGCCCCTTCGACAAGTGGTTCACCATGCTGACCGTAGGGACCGGGGACCACGAGGTCCCGATCCCGCGCACCCCGGCCGCCTTCGCGGACCTCGAGGGCGTCGACTACCTCGGCGGCCGCACCCTCGGCGAGCTCTTCCGCGCCGAGCGCGACGGCACCCGGATCGCGCTGACCGACGCCGGCCGGCCCAACGCGACCCTGCACTTCGAGTCGGTCACCGCGCGCAGCGTCGGCCAGTTCATCTACCTGCTCGAGCTCTCGGTGGCCCTGATGGGGGAGCTCTACGACGTGGACGCCTTCGACCAGCCGGGCGTCGAGGCCGGCAAGCTGGCCGCCTACGCCTTGATGGGCCGCGCCGGTTACGAAGAGCGCCGGGCGGAGATCGAGGGCTCGGTGAGCGGCGAGTCGCGCACCGTCTGAGGGTTTCCAGGCTCGAACCCAAGAGCTCCAGTTTTCGCTGGACGGGGGATAAGCAGGTCCGATACTCGTGCAGTCCTCCCCCCCGGGAGGCTGCGTCCGTGATTCATGGGCGCACCGGTTCGGCTTCTGTTGGACCGGTCCATCCCAAGCAACCCCAAGACTCACACCATGATCTCCCCCATCCTGACCGTGCTCACCTCGGTCGTCCCGATGGCTCCCGAGCCGAGCGTGATCCCCGAGTGGATCGACTTCTACGGCAACATGCGCCTGCGCCTCGAGCACACCCTCGACCAGCCGGGTGACACCGACCGAACCCGTGGCCGCATGCGCTTCCGCGCCGGCGCCAGGTTCCAGATCTCCGACGACCTGCGCGCCGAGGTGCGCATGAGCACCGCCTCGGGCGTCGCCAACAACCCGCACTGGGACATGGGCGGCAGCAACGGCACCGACACGGTCTCGGGGGCGGACTTGGTCATCGACCGCATCAACCTGGCCTGGGTGGCGAGCGACTCGGTCACCCTCGTGGCCGGCAAGATGGGCAACCCGCTCAAGGCCAACCCGGTCTACGGCGAGTGGATCTGGGACGGCGACATCCAGCCGGCTGGCATCGCCGGCATCTGGGAGGCCGGTGGCGACTTCGACTTCGACGTGCGCCTCGCCCACTTCATCTACGACGAGGAGAACGGCGGCGTCGGCGCGACGGCGGACCCCGCGATGACGATCTTGCAGGTCAACCTCGGCGACGACACCGACAGCTTCGACTGGGACATCAGCAGCAGCCTCTGGAGCTGGTCGAGCGAGAGCTCGATCGCCCCGGTCGGCTTCGGCCCCGACTACCTCGTCTGGGACACCGTGCTGTCCGCCCAGGTGGATGAGCTCATCGGCAGCGTCGAGTTCATCCAGAACCTCGACGACGACACCGGCGACGACACCGGCCTGGCCTTCGGTGCCAAGTACGGCGCCGGCGGCAAGCAGGGAGCGAGCCAGTTCTCGGCCAGCTTCTTCGACTTCGACGCGAACGCCTCGCTCTGGAGCGTCGGCCAGGACGACGTCCCGATCAGCGCGAGCGCAGCGGACGGCCTGTCGGGCTTCGTCGCCGGCTGGCGCTACTGGTACCGGGACAACGTGACCCTGCGCGTCTGGGCGATCCAGGGTGACGACGGCACGGACGATCCGATGCGCCTGCGCTTCGACATCGACGTCAACCTGGCCCGCTAGGGCCGGCCTGGATCCGGAGCGCGCCTCCGGACCCTGGGCACCTAGCAAGCGAACCGGGCCCCGGAGCGTCACTCGCGCCGGGGCCCGGTTCGCGTCTGTGGTGCCCTGGGCGTCCGGTCGCAGCGAGTCCACAAAGGGGCAGGCCACCAGGTGGCCGGCGCCGAGGTCGCGCATCTGGGGCACGTCCTTCGCGCACTCGGGCTTGGCGATCGGGCAGCGCGTGCGGAAGCCGCAGCCAGAGGGCTTGGCGAGCGGCGTTGGGATGTCGCCCTCGAGGATCGTCCGGCCGTGGCGGTCGCGGTCCGGGTTGGGCTGGGGCACGGCCGAGATCAGGGCCTTCGAGTAGGGATGGCGCGGGCTCTTGTAGACCTGCTCGGCGGTGCCGTACTCGACCAGGCTGCCGAGGTACATCACGGCGATGCGGTCGGCGATGTGGTAGACGATCGAGAGGTCGTGGGCGATGAACAGGTAGGTCAGGCCGAACTCGGCCTGCAGCTCCTGCATCAGGTTGACGACCTGGGCTTGGACCGACACGTCGAGGGCGCTGACCGGCTCGTCGGCGACGATCAGGGCCGGGTTGGTGGCGAGCGAGCGCGCGATGCCGATGCGCTGGCGCTGCCCGCCGGAGAACTCGTGCGGGTAGCGGGCGGCGTACTTGGGCTGCAGGCCGACGCGGTCGAGCAGCTTGCCCACGTGCTCGACGAGCTGGGCCGAGCTCATCTCGGGGCGGTGGATGCGCAGCGGTCCCTCGACGATCTGCTGGACCGTCATGCGCGGATTCAGGGACGAGAAGGGGTCCTGGAAGATCATCGAGATCTCCGCGCGGTGGGGCAGCATCTCGGCCCGGCCTAGCCCGTTGACATCGACCTGGCCGGAGCTGGACTCGAACAGGATGCGACCGTCGAGCTCGACGTCCGGGGTCATGGCGCGGTGCAGGTTGCAGATCGCGCGACCGACGGTGGTCTTGCCCGAGCCCGACTCGCCGACTAGCCCGATGGTCTGGCCGCGGCCGATCGACATCGAGATGCCGTCGACGGCCTTCACCGTAGCGACCTTGTGGCGCAGGATGCCGCCGTAGATCGGGAAGTGGACGTGGAGCTTGTCCACCTCGAGCAGGGGGCGCTCGTTCTGGGTGCTCATTTGGGGGCCTCCACCAGGTGGCAGCGGACCTCGCGGCCCGGGGCGATCTGGATCAGCTCGGGCTCCTCGGTGCGGCAGCGCTCCTCGACGAGCTCGCAGCGCGTGCTGAAGCGACAGCCGGTAGGGAAGTCCATGATCGAGGGGACGTTGCCCGGGATGGTGTAGAGCGGCTTGCCCTTCGAGGACTCGTGCGGGATCGAGCCGATCAGCCCGCGCGTGTAGGGGTGCTGCGGGTCGTCGAAGAGCTCCTTGGTCGAGGCGCTCTCCTGGATCTTGCCGCCGTACATGACGATGACGCGGTCGCAGGTCTCGGCCACGACGGCGAGGTCGTGGGTGATCAGGATCGTCGAGCTGCCCTCGCGCTTGTTCTGCAGGGCCTGCATCAGGTCCAGGATCTGGGCCTGGATCGTGACGTCGAGGGCCGTGGTCGGCTCGTCGGCGATCAGCAATTTCGGGTGGCAGATCAGGGCCATGGCGATCATCACGCGCTGGCGCATGCCGCCCGAGAACTGGTGGGGGTAGTCGTTCAGGCGCTTCTCGGCGTCGGGGATGCCGACCTGGGTCAGCACGTCGATCGCGCGCTGGCGGCCCTCCTCGTCCGTGATGTCCTCGTGCAGCAGCACCGACTCGGTGACCTGGCGCCCGATGGTGAGCACCGGGTTCAGGGAGGTCATCGGCTCCTGGAAGATCATCGCGATGTCCTTGCCGCGCACCTTGCGCATCTCCTTGATCGGGATCTGCAGGAGGTCGCGCCCTTCGAACAGCACCTGGCCGGAGTCGATGCGGCCGGGAGGGTCGGGGATCAGGCGCATGATCGACAGGGCCGTCACCGACTTGCCGGACCCGGACTCGCCGACGATGCCGAGGAACTCGTTGGGGCGCACCTGGAAGGAGACCCCGGCCGAGGCCCAGGCCTTGTTGCCCTCGATGTCGAAGTAGGTGTGGAGGTCCTTGACCTCCAGCAGCGGGGCTTGGTTGATGTCGCTCATGGCTCAGCGGAGGCGGGAGAAGACCTTGGGGTCGAAGGCCTCGCGGATGGCCTCCCCGATGAAGACGACCATCAAGAGCGTCCCGAACAGGGCTCCGAGGGGGAACACGACCAGGTGCCAGGCGCCGGCCGGGATGTTCGCGAGGCCCTGGCCGACGAGCTCACCCCAGGAGGGGGTCGGGTGCGGCAGACCGAAGCCGAGGTAGTCGAGGGAGACCAGCGAGCTGATGCCACCGACGATCGCGAAGGGGGCGAATGAGATGACCGGCGTCAGGGCGTTGGGCAGGATGTGCTTGAACATGATCGCGGCGTTGGACTCCCCGATGGAGATGGCGCCGGCGACGTAGTCCTTGGACTTCTCGCGGAGGAACTCTCCGCGCATGTAGAAGCTGATCCCGATCCAGTAGAAGATCGCCAGGATCGCGACCAGGATCTTGAGGTTCGGCTGGACGATCGAGCTGATGATGATGACCGTGTAGAGGAACGGCATCGCGGCCCAGATCTCGACCAGGCGCTGGCCGAAGATGTCCACGCGTCCACCGAAGAAGCCCAGGGTCGCGCCGATCGACATGCCGATCAGGTACGAGATGGCGACGACCAGCAGCGCGAAGGTGATCGAGATCCGAAAGCCGTAGGCCAGCCGGGCGAGCACGTCGCGACCGCGGTCGTCGGTGCCGAGCCAGTTCCTCGCGTCGGGCTTGGTCGGCGGGTGTCCGGTGAAGGACGCCTCCTTGAGCAGGCTCTCGTTGGGGTGGTAGGGGTAGGGCGCCAGCAGCACCCAGTTGCCCTCGTCGGAGGCCTCGTACTGCTCCTGGAGCAGGCGGTAGCGCGCCTCGCCGCGCATCAGGCGGTCGGGGCGACGCGGGTCATAGAGCCCGAGCTCCTCGGCGGAGTAGTGGCCCTCGGTGAAGGGCAGCAGGTCGGCGACGGCGGGGAAGTAGAGCTCGCCCTCGTAGCTGACCACCAGGGCCTTGCTGTTGATCAGGATCGGCAGCAGGAAGGACAGCAGGTAGAGCCCGACCAGGGCCAGGAAGCTGTACCAGCCGCGCTTGAGCGTCTTGAATTTGCGCCACCGGCGCTGGAGGATCGAGAGCGGCTTCGCTTCGACCTGGGTCGTGTCGTTAGCCATGGCTCAGGAGAAGCGGATGCGCGGGTCGACCAGGACGTAGAGCACGTCGGAGAGGATGTTCCCGACCAGCACCAGCAGGGTGTTGATCACCAGGATGCCCATGACCACGGCGTAGTCACGGTCGACGATCGAGGTGTACCCGAGGTACCCGATGCCGTTGATGTTGAAGACCTTCTCGATCAGGTAGCTGCCCGCCATGATGATGCCGATCGCGTGGCCGAGGCCGGTGCAGATCGGGATCAGCGAGTTGCGCAGGGTGTGACCGAAGATGACGGTGCGCTCGGACAGGCCCTTCGCGAAGGCGGTGCGCACGTAGTCCTGACCGAGGTTCTCCATCAGGGAGTTCTTCATCAGGATCGTCAGCGACGCGAAGGAGCCGACCATGTAGGCCAAGACCGGCAGCAGCGTGTGGTGCACCTGGTCGGTCATCTTGTGCCAGATGCCGAAGTCCTCCCAGCCCTCGGAGCGGAAGCCCCCGAGCGGGAACACGTCGAAGAAGCTGCCTCCGCCGAGCAGCACCAGCAAGAGGCCGCCGAGGGCCCAGCCCGGGATCGAGTAGCCCGCGAAGACGGTCATGCTCGTGCCGATGTCGAAGGCCGAGCCGTGCTTGATCGCCTTGAAGACCCCGAGCGGGATGCAGATCGAGTACGCCAGGAAGAACCCGATCAGCCCGAAGTAGATGCTGATCGGGAAGCGCGACGTGATCACGTCGATGACGGGCTGGTTGTACTTGAAGGACACCCCGAGATCGAGGTGCAGGAGGTCCCACAGCCAGATGCCGTAGGCGACGAAGAAGGGCTTGTCGAGGTTGAAGTGCTCGCGCAAGGCCTCCATGGCCGCGGGCGGGATCTCGACGGCGGCGCCGCCGCCGCCGGCACCGCCCTCACCACCGGACGCCTGCATGTTCATGATCATCTGCTCGATCGGCCCACCGGGGACGAACTGCGTGATCGTGAACACCAGGAAGGTGATGCCCAGGAATGTCGGGATCAGGAGGAGGAACCTCCTCGCGAAGTAGGCTGCCATGGGGGGGAGGGGCGCCGACTAGCCCTGGGACTTGGCCCAGTGCTTCCAGAAGCGGTTCTCGCGGGAGCCGGCCTCCATCTTGGCGGCCGGGTCCTTGAGGGCGGCCTCGAGGGCAGCCTCCTTGGCGGGATCGACCCACCAGACGTAGTGCAGGGCGTCGTAGTCGGCGGTGCGGTAGCCGCCCCACTCGGGCATCGAGAACTTGTTCCAGAAGAGCATCCGCTGGGCCGGGTTGTACCAGCCGAGCACGTAGGGCATCTGGCCGTAGATGATGCCGTCGATCTCGCGGATGATCTCGCGGCGGACCTCGACGTCGTACTCCTCGTCGTAGGCCGTGCAGAGCTCATCGACGCGCGGGTCGCTGAAGGAGGTGACGTTGTTGTTGTCGACCTGGTCCGCGTACTTGCCGTGGAAGCTCGTCTCGGGGTTCGGGAAGACCAGCGCGCCCCAGGCGGTGCTCGTCAGGTCGAACTTCTTCTGGCGCATCGTCTTCCAGCGGGCGGCAGGCGTCTCGTACTTGAGCTCGATCTCGATGCCGGCGTCCTTGCAGTTCTCTTGGAAGATCGTGAGGTTCTGCGTGAAGGTGCTCGAGTAGGTCAGGCTGAAGGAGAGGCGCTGGCCGTCCCGGACGAGGTAGCCCTCGTTGTCCTTCTCGGTGTAGCCCATCTCGATGAGCAGGTCCTCGGCGAGGTAGGGGTCGTACTCGAACAGCTCGTTGTCCTGGTTCTGGTAGGTGCCACCCTGGTAGTAGCTCTGCAGCGGCTCGTACTCGTTGTAGTAGAGCTTGTCGATGAACAGCTCGCGGTCGTACAGCGCCTGCAGCACCTGGCGCATGCGCAGGTCGTCGAGCGGTGCGCGCTGGGTGTTGATCGCGATGCCGCTCGTGCCGGTCGGGGCGTCGGTGTAGAACTTGCGCATCACCAGGAGGCCGCGCTCGACCTGGTCGAGGGTCGGGATGTCCTGGGCCCACCACTGGGCGCGCGGCACGAGGTAGTAGTCGAGCTCGCCCTTCTTGACCTTCTCGAAGGCCAGGTTCGGGTCCAGCACGATGTCGTACTTGTACGTGTCGATGTTGTACATGCCGGTCCAGGCGGGGTTGTCGATGTCCCACCAGTCCTCGCGGCGCTGCAGCTCGATCGAAGCGCCCATCACGATGCCCTCGGGGGGGACGATGTAGGGTCCGCTGTTGGCCGTGTAGGCGTTCTGGAACTTGTCGAGGTACTCGTCACCGGGGATCGAGACCTCGGCGGCTGGGAAGATGCCCATGCCGGAGAAGTACAGGAAGTTGCGCCAGTTGGGCTGGTTGCACTTCACCTCGACGATGTACTTCGAGACCGCCACGGGCTCGTCCAGCTTGCCGTAGGTGCCCATGCTCGAGGGGTCGAGGCACTTGGGGTCCATGCGCAGCTTCCAGCTGGCGACGACGTCGTTCGCGGTGACCTCGCTGCCATCGCTCCAGCGGGCGGCCGGGTTGATCCGGAAGGTGTACACCGACCGGTCCTCGCTGATCTTCCAGTGGGTCGCGAGGCGCGGGATGTACTCCAGCGTGCTCGGGTGCGGCATCAGGAGGCTCTCGTAGCACAGGTCGTTGACCATGTAGTTGATCGACGAGTTCCAGTCCTTGCCGTGCTGGCGCAGGGTCGCCGGCCAGTCGGTCGTGTAGCGACGCATGGTGCCGCCCTTGACCGCGTCGGCGCTGCCGATCGCGAGGAACTCCATGTTCGTGTCCCAGCCCTCGCCGGTGAACCCGGGGCCACCCATGGCGGCGGGGATGCTCTCGTCGCCGGCCATCGGGTCCCACTGGTACTGGACCATGGGGATCTCGACCTGGGGTGCGGCCTCGCCCGCTTCGCCTTCCGCGGCAGATTTTGGCACGGATCCGGTGGGTGCAGGCTCTTCACCGCCCCCGCAGGAGGCGACGCCGAGGAACGGCAGGGAGAGCAAGAGCAGGCCCGAAGCGATGCGGAGAGCAGCCATCGTGGGTGGGGGTCGTGACCCAGGGGGTGGGTCGGTGGCGGTGGAAGACGAGGGGCGGCATTATCCCCTCTGCGACTTATCCCGACAAGGCGGCCTTGTTTGAACTCGGCTACGTTCCGTTTTCGTTTTCGTCGACCGAGCTGGCATCGGGATCGAGCTGGGCGTCGTTGGGCACGGCGCGGAAGCGATTGCAGCCCTCCGCCAAGCGCCGGAGCGAGCGCTCGTGGCGGCCGATGACCTCCTCGTCCACGAGCTGCAGCTTCCACTCGTAGTCGTAGAGCTGGATGTCGAAGCCGGTGAAGTCGCCCGCCAGGGGCACCTCGAGGATGCCGTCAGCGGTCCACAGGCCGAGCTTGTCCCAGCCCGAGACGACTCGCTGGCGCGAGGGCGACTGGGGCTCGAGCAGGTTGTTGCCCAGGGTCCAGCCGTGGCGCTGGGTCGGGTCCGCCCCGAGCAGCTCGAGGATCGTGGCCGGCAGGTCCAGGTGGCTGGTCGGGCTGTTCTCGATGCCCGGCTCCACCCCCGGCCCCTTCATCAGGAAGGGCACGCGCACCTGGGGTGGGGAGAAGCTGGACGTGTGCCCGAAGAGGCCGGTCTCCCAGAACTCCTCGCCGTGGTCGCCGGTGAGGATCACGAGCGTGTCGTCATCGAGGTCGAGGCGCTCGAGGGTCGCGAGCAGCTGGCCGGCCACCGCGTCGGCATGCAGCACGGCGTTCTGGTACTTGTTCTTGATCGCCATGCGCTCCTCCGGATCGGGTCCCTCGACGGTGGCCGACATCGTGAGGTAATTGAGGTCGGGGAGCGAGGGCTGGAAGGGCGCCTGGTCCGGGGGGTGGCTGTACTTCTGGTGCGGTGCGTCGAGCAGGATGAAGGAGAAGAAGGGGCTCTTTGAGCCCTCCTCGACGCGGCGCTCCCACCACTCGATGCACATCTCGGCGGCCAGCTCGTCGCGGCGCCAGGGGAACTCGGACTCGTGGTCGTCGTGGACGCTCTCGGGCAGGCTGGCCCAGGCGGTCGAGCGCAGCTCGGGGTAGTTCTGGGAGGCGCTGGAGAAGATCTCGATGTCGTAGCCGAGCTCGATCAAGGTCTCGACCAGCACGGGCGAGGTGCGCTCCCTGAGGATCGGGAACCAGTAGGGCCCGTACAGTCCGTAGAGCATCCCGAAGACGCCGAAGCGCGTGGCGTTGCCGGTCGAGATGTGGTCCCGGAAGACGCGCGCGTCCTCGGCGTAGCTCGCGATGCGTGGCGAGTTGACCCCGTTGAGCATGTCCTCGCGCCAGCAGTCGATCGCCAGGATCAGGATGTTCGGGCGCCGGCCCGCGGGGTCGATGTCGGGGGCGACCAGGGGGTAGTCCAGCTCGAGGCTCTCGAACTCGAGCCGGGCCGCGCGCTCGGTGACCTCGACGCCGAACTCGCTGGCCCACTCGCTGTAGGGCAGCCGCGGGTAGAGCGGGAACAGCTTGGCCAGCTCGGTGACCTGCTTGTCGCGCCCGAGGTCGGCCTGCACGTAGATCATCTTCTCGAGGAAGAAGGCCGAGACGATCACCCCAGCCCAGACGATGCCCGGCCGCAGCAACAGGTGCGGGAGGTTGTCGGGGTCGCGCTTGCTGCGCTCAAAGAGCCGCCCCCAGAGCCAGGCCTGGATCCCAGAGGCCGCCACGAGGCCGGTCAGGATCGCGGTCCAGACCTGCCAGCCGAGGTGCACCGCGTCCTCGCTCCCGCGCGTGTAGAACAGGTCCCAGACCTGGGAGCTGAAGTGGTAGCGGAAGAGGTTGTAGATGCTCTTGTCGACGAACAAGAGGATCAGGAAGATCGTCCAGACCAGGGCCTGGAAGACGTGCGGCAGGCGCAGGCGGCCGCTCCAGCGGGCGGTGAACAGGCACAGGAGCCCGGGCGGAACCGACAACAGGGCGATCGTCGAGATCAGCGCCAGGCTGGCGTAGATCCACAGCTTGACGCCGCCGCCCTCGGGCACGAACTGCAGCTGGCCCGCGGTCAGCACCACGCCGAAGGCCACGTTGACCAGCCAGAGCTGGAAGGCGGTCTGGCGCAGGGCGGCGAGGTCGCCGGCCTCCTCCTTCGGACGCAGCAAGGGTGGCAGGGGGAGCTTGGGCATGGCAGCCCCCCGGGGGAGGCGGGGGGTCAGTTGACCGGGCGGACCACCTTACCCGGCCAGCTCGTGATGCCCCCGTCGAGGTTGAAGACCTCCTTGCGGCCGAGGCTGGTCAGGAAGTCACACACGGCGGCGGAGCGGGCACCAACGGCGCAGTAGACCAGGAGCGGACCTTCGGGCAGCTCGGCGACACGTCCTTGGATCTGGTCCATGGGGATCAGCACCGCGCCTTCGATGACACCGGCCATGCACTCGCCAGGCGTGCGCACGTCCAGCAAGGTCACGTCGGAGCGCTCGGCAAGCATGGCCGTCGCGTCTGCGGGGGAGAGCTCGGTAAAGCTCGCGGGGGCCTGCTCGGCGGCGGGCTCGGGTTCCGGAGCGGCGGGCGGCACGTACTCCTCGCCGGCGGCTTCGGCCGCGCGGCGGGCGGCGCGCTCCTCGGCGAGCTTCTTTTTCTCGGCACGCGCGCGCGCCTTCTGCTCAGCGGCCTCCTGATCGCGCTCGTTGGCGCGCTCCTGGATGTCTCCCCAGAAGTCGTCGGCAGACCGACCCCAAATCTTGAAGGCGAGGATGAGGGCCGCGACGGCCACCACAGCGATTCCGATGATCCACAACATAGGGGGAATCTACTGACCAGGGCTCTTCAGGGAAGGCCTATTCCGGGGGCTTCCGTGGGATCCAAGGAGATTCCTCCCTCCGCAGATCGGCCTCCGGGTGTCACTTGGCCTTGGCCGGCACCCCTTCGGTGCCCTTGGCGTGGCTGAGCTGGGCCCCGTCAGGCACGTAAGAGGGCGGGGCGAAGTCGACCAGCAGGATCGCTTCCATGGGGATCCAGAGGTCGCGACCGTCCGAGCGCAGCAGCAGCCCGTAGTGCCCCACCTCTTCCAGGCGCCCTTCGATCGACACCTGCGCGCCATTGAAGACGTCCGTGGTCGGCGGGATCGGCAGGCTGGTCTCGGCCCCCAGGTAGTCCCGTCGCAGCTGCACCGTGCAGCGCTCGCCCTCCATCTCCCCCAGGCCGTGGCTGGACAGCTCGTTGGTGTTCGCCTCGATGTTGCAGGCCGAGAGGCCGATCCCAAGGATGAAGACCAGGACGAGCAGGCGAATGATGTAGAGGGGCAGGTTCACGGTGGCGGTTGGGTGAGGGTGGCGAGGCAGGGGCCATGGAGGCGGCTCCCAGGTCCTTGTTGGGTTTTCTACGCGGGGCCTTTCACCCGCATTCGCATTCCAGGGCGACTTCTTGGGTGGGGGAGGGCCACCTATGGGCACGGCCCCCGCAGCCCAGGTCGGGTCGCGGGGGCCGTGCTGGGGCCGGATCCTTTGGTCGGTCCTTACGGAGCGACGGAGACCGAGACCGGGTGGCTGGCCCCGGTCGCGTCCAGGCTCAGCGGGTCGAGGACCACGTAGGCATGGTCCGCGGACAGGCCGACTAGGGCCGGGATCACGCACGCGGGCCGGCGCGGCGGGGCTACAGTCCGCAGCGGGTCTCGAAGGTGTTCTTCGTGTCGATGCCGAGCAGCTTGCGGGTCTGCAGGAGGCGCTCGACGGCCTCGGGCGGCAGGGGATCGAGCCCGCCGCGCAGGGTGTGGGCGAGGTACAGGATCTTCGCCGTGTGCTCGAGCATGTCGAGCTTCTTGAAGGCATCCATCAGGTTCGTGCCGAGGCTGATCGAGCCGTGCATCTTCATCATCACGGTGTCCGAGCAGCGCAGGAGCTCGCGGATCGAGTCGGGCAGCTCGTGGGTGCCTGGGGTCGCGTAGGGCGCTGTTGGGATGCCGCCGATCGTGACGACGACCTCGGGGATCACCGGCATCTGCAGGTCGATGCCCGCGATCGTCATCGCCACCGCGTGGGGCGGGTGGGCGTGGACCACGGCCCGCATCTCCGGGCGCGCCTGGTAGGACGTGACGTGGATGCCGGTCTCGGTCGAGGCGCGCGCGCCGCCGCCGAGCACCCGGCCCTCCATGTCGACCTTGGTGATGTGCGAGGGCTCCATGAAGCCCTTCATCGCGCCGGCTGGCGTGATCAGGATCGTGTCGTCGGACAGGCGCGCGGAGAGGTTGCCGTCGGCGCCGACGATCAGGTTGCGGTCGTAGCACAGGCGCCCGATCTCGCAGAGCGCCTTGCGCAGGCGCGCCTCCTCCTCGGGGTGGGCCTGCCTGGGCTCGTGGGCGTGGCCCTGGCCGGGACGGAAGAGGCCGCGCGTGTCGCCGGAGGCACCTGGGTTCCCATAGTCGTTCATCGGCCTGGCGCTCCTAGTCGTTCAGCGAGCCGAGGGGCTCGCGCTGGGTGTGGCTGTAGGCGAGGTCGCCGGACTCGGTCTCGAGGTAGTCGACCACGCCGACCACGATGGTCTTGATCGGGGCATTCGGGATGCCGACCAGCTGGCGGCCGCCATTGCCCTCGTCGAGCACGATCACGCGATCGCCCTCGCCGGCGCCGCAGCCGTCGATGCCCACGCGGGCCTTGCCGGTCGGGGTGCCGTCGGGGTTGAGGCAGCGCAGGTGCAGCAGCCGCTTGCTCTCGAGGCTGGGGTGCTGCACGGGCGTCACGACCGTGCCGATCACGTCGGCGAGGAACATCAGGCGCCCTCCGCGGCCGGGCGCACGAGCGCGCCGCGGTTGGTGGCCTCTTCGACGAAGCCGATGATCGCCACGTCGACGGGCACGTAGGTCTCGGGCAGCACGAGCGCAGCCTCGCGGCCGTCGACGCAGGTGACGAAGTCCCCGGGGCCCGTGCTGATCTCGGACGTGGCGACCGCGGCGACCTGGCTCCCGCCGAGGTCGTTGCCGTCCTCGTCGAGCGGCTGGACGATCTGGAGCGAGACCCCTTCCAGTCCCTCGTAGCGCTCGGTGGCCACGACCCGGCCGATGACGCGGCAGAGGTACATCAGCCAGCCCACTTCTCGTAGACGTTGTCCCCGCCCACGTCCCAGGAATCGACCACGGCCATCACGACCGCGTCGCAGGGCTTGCCGTCGGTCAGCCGCGTCTGGCGCGCGCTGGAGCCGGTGGCGTACAGCACCATGTCGCCGACGCCGGCCTGGACCGAGTCGACCGCGACGACGTACTGGTCCTTGGGGACGTTCTCGTGGCCGTGGACCTGGAGCACGAGCAGCTTGAGGTTCTCGAGCTTCTCGTCCTTCTGGGAGGCGACAACGCTGCCGACGACTTTGGCGATCAACATGGGGGCGTGGGGGAGGCCGGGGAGGCCGGAGGGAGTCCGGCGGGGCCGCGCAGTCTAGCGCGGAGGGCGTGAGGGGCGCTAGGAGGGTCCGCCTTCGGCCCCGGATTCCGCGCTACTGGCCTTCGGCAGGCGCCGGCTGGGGGGGGGCTTCCGTCTCGGCGGCCGCTTCCGGCTCGGCGAAGCGCGGCGGCGGGTCGAGGTAGATCTGGATGCCGGCCTTGGGGGTCGCGTCACCGAGCACGCCGCTCTGCTGCTCGCGCAGCACGAAGCGCGACATCTCGGCCCACTCGGGCGCGGGCTGGTGGGCGCCGACCCACAGGATCGCGACCCCGCCGGTGACCTGGATCGGGCCCGCGACCCCGGGCGCCCCCTCGGTCGCCCAGTGGTCGAAGGCCAAGAGCCGCAGGTTCTTCGGTAGGCGCTCGTCACCCTTGCCGAACCAGCCGAGCTCGCCGCCGGTCTTCTTCATCGCCGGGTCGTCGGCGAGCTGCTGGACGATGGCGATGAAGCCCTCCTCGTCGGGGATGCCGGGCACGAGGCGCTCGAAGAAGGCCATCGACTGCTCGACGGTCTTCGAGACCAGCTCGTTGGGCGTCTCCGAGGCGCGCTGCAGGCAGACGCGCAGGAAGAGCCGCTCGCCGAAGTAGCCGTCGTAGGTCTCCTTGTCGGCCTCGTAGAGGCTGCGCAGCCCGGCGTCGATGCGCTCTTCGATCGGGGCGTCGGCCAGCTCGGCGGGGGCGGCCTCGAGCGCCTGGCGCTTGGCGATCACGATCGTGAGCGCGGTCACCTCGACCGAAGGATCCTGGGCCATGACCGCGAGCGACAGTCCCTGGGCCTCGAGCAGCGCTTCGTAGCTGATGCCCTGCTTCTCCGGGTCGGCCATGTGCTTGGCGCGGCGCGCCCCGAGCTCGGCGTCCACGGCTGCCTTCCACTCCACCTCGTCGACCGGACCCGCCATCCGGCGCAGGGTGCCGAGCAGCACCAGCTGGCTACAGGCCTGCTCGATCATCGGGCGCGGCAGCTCGTGGCGCAGGCGCTCGTAGAACTGCTCCATGGTGACCACGGTCTCGCCGGCGGTGGCCACGACGGCCGAGCGGTCCTCGGGGAAGGGGTCCATGAAGGCCTCGATGCCGCGCGACTTCAGCAGCTCGTCCATCCAGGTGTTCTGCTGGCCGGGGGTCGGCTCCTCGCCCTCGGGCAGGCCGAGGGCCAGCCGCGTCAGCTCCTCGAGCGCCATCGCCAGGGCCAGGGTCTCGCGGAAGACGTCGGGGTTCACGTCGCCGACCTCGAGCTGGGAGGCCAGGCCGCCCTCGATGCCGCTCTCGCGCAGGCGCTTGTCCAAGAGGGCGATGCGTGCGTTCAGCTGCTCGCTGCTGATCGCGACTCCCTTGGCGGCCGAGACCTCGCGCAGCACCGCGTTGGTCAAGAGCCGGTTGAGCACGTCCAGGCCCTCGGCGCGCTTGCCGTGGCGCGTCAGGAGCAGCTCGTCGAGCGTCTCCATCGGCACCAGCACGTCGCCCGCGCGGGCGGCGATGCCCTCGGGCAGCGGCTCGAAGGTCGGGACGGCGGGGGCCTCGGCGGGGGCCTCGGCGGCGGGAGCTTCGGGTGCGGGCTCGTCCACCTGGGCGAGGGCCGGGGCGAAGGCCAGGGGCAGGATGGCGAGGAGGCGAGTGAGTTCGGTGATGAGGTGCATGTCGTGCTAAGGTCGGTCGCAGGGGACAAGAGGTTAGCGTCTTGGCGGGGCTGGGCTACGGGGGTCCCGGGAAGCAGGGCGTGGAGCCTGGGGGAAGTTGGGTCGGGGAGCCGAGAGATGCGGCGCAAGCGGCACCTCGCCCCTGGTCTTGGGCAGTCCCGCGTCCTAGGTTGTCGGCATGGTTCCACCCCCCCCAGACACCAAGGACGAGCTGCGCTTCCTGGCGGCCCTCGTTCATCGAGGCCACGCGACCGCGACCGAGGCCGAGGGGCTGGTGGCCGAGCTGCAGGCGGGGGGCTCGCTCGACGAGCTCCTGGTGACCCGCTGCGGGCGCGAGGAGGACTGGGTCGCGCGCATGCGGCGCACCAACGCGGGCGAGATCCCCGAGATCGCCGGCTTCGCGATCGGCGAGCGGCTCGGGGTCGGCGGGACCGCGACGGTCTGGGCGGCGACCGAGAAGAAGACCGGGCGGGAGCTGGCGCTCAAGGTGCTCAAGCCGGAGATCGCGGCCAAGCCGAGCGAGCTCAAGGCCTTCGTCGAAGAGGCCAAGCTGCTCGGGGGCCTCGACCACCCGGGGCTGGTCAAGAGCTATGGCGTGGCGCGCTCGGGCAGCACGATCTTCAACCGGCTCGAGCTGATTCCCGGGCGTACGCTGCTCGAGCGGCTCGACGCGGTCGAGGTCGGCGACTCGCCCTTCGACGAGCAGGCGGCCCTCGCGATCGTGCTCGAGGTGGCGCGCGCGCTCGAGCACCTCGAGCAGAGCGGCATCGTTCATCGCGACATCAAGCCGGGCAACATCATGATCACCGAGGACAGCGCTTCGGGGGGCACACGATCGGGCGCGCCCAAGCCCAGCGGCGAGGGCCGCGTGGTCCTGATCGACCTGGGCTTCGCGGCGGTCGCCGGCGCGGCCGGCAAGGCGGACAGCACCGCCGGCACGGTCGCCTACCTCTCGCCCGAGCAGGCCCAGGGCGGCGCGGCGGCGGACGCGCGCTCGGACATCTACTCGCTCGGCGTGTCGCTCTTCCAGCTGGCCGTCGGGCGCCTGCCCTTCGACTCGAGCGACGACCGCGAGGTGCTGCGCATGCAGGTGATGGAGTCCCTGCAGAGCCCCGAGCTCAAGGGCCGCGGCTTCAGCCCGCACCTGCAGTACTTCATCGAGAAGATGATGTCGAAGGAGGCCGGGGACCGGTACCAGAGCTTCGCCGAGCTGATCGAGGACATCGCCGGTCAGCTCGAGGGGCGCGACGACCTCGACTTCCGCAGCGGTGGGGGCGAGCGCCGCGGCCGCGGCGGGCGCGGGCGCCCGGGGACCAGCGGCAGCTCACGCCGGGGCCCGCGCGGGCGGGGACGCTGAGCCCCGTGGATCGGGACCGGGACGCGGAGGGCTCGACCTTCGTCTTCAGCTGCCGTCGTTCGGGCCGCTGCTGCAGCCTGCCCGGGGGCTTCGCCTTCGTCGACGACGGCGAGGTCGCGGCCTTGGCGGCGCACCTCGAGCTGACCGTCGAGGCCTTCGAGCAGCGCTTTGTGCGCGAGGTGACGCACCCAGGGACCGGCGAGCGCGTGGGGGCGCTCCGGGATCGGCCCGACGGCGCCTGCGCCTTGCTCGAGGGCCAGGCAACCTGCGGGGCCTACGAGGCGCGCCCGCGGCAGTGTCGCGAGTTCCCGCACTGGGACAGCGTGCTGGACGATCCGGCCGGCTTCGCGCGGGCCCGGCAGACCTGCCCCGGCATCGAGGAGCTGCCCGGCCCCGCGCGCCGAGCCGAGGCCGCGCGGCTCTGGGCGGACAGCCTGGCCGACCTACCGGGTGGCGCGGCGACTGCCTGCCCCTTCGATCCGAGCGGCCCGGGCCCCCACGTCAGCGGGCTCGAGCTGACCTGCTTGACCGCAGGCGTGGCGCCGACCGGCTCGAGCTTCTGCCCCGCCCGCGAGGGGGACCGCTGCGGCGCTCCGGAGCGGCGTCCTCTGGCCTGCCGTGTCCGCACAGAAGCGGCTGCGGGCACCTCCGAGGCCTCGGCGCCGGCCCTGGAGGACGCACTGGGGGCGCTCGAGGCCTTGATCGAGCGCCTCGACTGGCCGCGCAGCCAGGGGCCGATCGGGGACCTCGCCCGCCGGTCCGCCCTGCTGGAGGCTTCCGCCAAAGCGCCCCTCAGGCTACGGTTCGATCCCCATCGGGCTCGATGATGGCCCCTGGGCCCGGTGATTCGAGTCCCGCCTAGGCCCACCCCATGCGCTCCCTCCTCGTCACGCTCGTCCTGCTCGTCGTCGCCGGAGCCATCGGCTTGGGCGCGGCTTGGTACGTGCGGCCGGAGTGGAGCCTGGACCCGGCCCAGGGCCCGGGCTTCGATCCCGACGCCGTGGGCACCAAGCCGCGCGACCTCGCACACCGCACCGAGGCTGAGATCCTCGCCGCCAAGCAGGCCGCCGCCGCCCAGGCCAAGAAGGCCGTGGACGAGGCCTGGGTGGCGCGCAACAACGCCGCGTTGCAGGCCCTCGATGCGGGCGACCTGCCCGAGGCGCTCGTCGAGCTGCGCGCTTGCTTCGAGCACGATCCAGACAACGACACCTACCGCCGCAACCTGGTCGAGGTGCTCGCTCGCTACGCCCGCGGGCTCTGGGAGCAGGGCGACCGGGACGACGCGATCCTCGACCTCGAGGAGGCCATCGAGCTGGCCGCGGGCCTGCCGATGGGCGAGCAGCGCGGCGACCTCAAGCAGCTCCTCGAGCGCTGGAACCGCGAGCACTCCGTCGAGGCGGACTTCTACCAGGACACCTCCCAGCACTTCGAGCTGTCCTACGACACCCGCCACGAGGACCTCGTCACCGGCTACCAGGACGTGCTGGACCTGCTCGAGGACTCCTATGCCGACCTGCGCGACGTCTTCGGCGCCGACCCGGTCTTCGACACCGGGCGTCGCTACCGGGTCGTCCTGTATCGCCGTGAGACCTTCGAGCAGGTCACCGGCCTGCACTCCTGGGCCGGCGGGGCCTTCGACGGCACGATCCGCCTCCCGGTGCGCAACCTCGCGGTCGAGCTGCACGGCATGAAGCCGCTGCTCAAGCACGAGCTCGTGCACGCCTTCGTCGAGGCGGTCGGCGGCAAGGCCGTCCCGGGCTGGTTCAACGAGGGCCTGGCCCAGTACCTCTCCGGCGAGCGCGAGGTCGGGCTCGAGCGAGCGGCCTCGATCCTGTCGACGGGCTTCGTGACCCTCGACGAGCTCGGGGGCAGCTTCGCGCGCTGGACCGACCGCACCAAGGTCGCCAAGGCCTACAGCCAGTCCCTGGTGCTCGTAGACGGCATCGGGGGTCGCTACGGCGACCGGATCCTGGTCGAGCTCTGCGCTGCGGCGCGTGAGGGCGGGAACCAGGGCATCCTCGACCACTTCGAGCAGGTCTCGGCCTGGAGCCTGCTGGAGCTGCAGGAAGAGCTCGCGGCTAGCTACGTGGACGCCACGGACTGAGCGCCGGGGGGGAGGCTGGCCCCGTAGAAAGTGACAGCCCCCCGAACCCGAGGGTCCGGAGGGCTGACATCGACCCCTACAGGATCTCGCTTCGGATCCGACCCGGAGGCCTAGGATCGCTCGGCGGGATTGGAGACGCTCTCGGCCCGAGCGCATCTCCTGTAGCTCAGAAGGATGAGCAGGAGTTGGCCCATCCAGAGACCCGCGAGGAGAATGACGAAGGACAATAGGGTTCCAGGAATCATGGGATGCTTCTCGCGGGGTTCCCTACTCATAGCATTCCATCGGCGAGGGTCACGGCCGCCGTGCCCGCCAACGGGGCATTTTGGGGGGCAGGTCTCGCGGATGGGACGCGAACCCCGGGGCGGGGGCTCGAACTTCCCCGAGGTCGACCGTCACCCGGGCCGGCCCGGAGCGTCCTTCGAGGCATGGGAGTCGCGCAAAAGACGACCCGGGCCCTGGAGCGGGGTGAGCGGGAGGAACTGACCGGGAGGGCGCTCGATGAGGGGGTCGACTCCCTGGGTCCTGGCGAGCTGGTGGCCCTGGTCGTGGGGCGTCGGCCCCCGGCGCCCCTGGAGCACGACCTCGGGACCTGGTCCCGGGCTTCGGTCGGGGTGCTGCAGTCCGAGGCCGGGCTCCCGGCGGGCCTGGCCCTGCGCCTGGCGGCGGTCTTCGCCCTCGGTCGAAGGGTCGAGCGCTCCCGGCGCCGACCACGCCCGACCCTGCGCTCGGCCGAGGCGGTCTTCCGCCACCTGGCCCCCTCGGTGCGGGGCCTGGAGCGCGAGCTCTTCCAGGTGCTCCTGCTCGACGGCAAGCACAGGCTGGTCTCGGTGCACGCGGTCAGCCAGGGCACGCTGACCAGCAGCCTGGTCCACCCGCGGGAGGTCTTCCGGCCCGCCGTTCGTGAGGCCGCCGCGGCCATCGTCGTGGCCCACAACCACCCCTCCGGCGACCCCGAGCCCTCCTCGGAGGACCTCGAGGTCACCCGCCGCCTGGCCGAGACGGGCCGGCTGCTGGGGATCCCGCTGCTCGACCATGTGGTCCTCGGTGACGGCTCCTGGACCTCGCTCCGGGAGCGCATGGAGCTAGGGTGAGGCGTACGACCAGGGCCCGAGTCGGCCCGAGCCTCAGCGGCAGCAGGTGCTCCCTATAACGGTTAACCACGCCGTCATCCGGCACCTCGCCTGGGATCGGCCGGGCAATCCCCGAGGGGCTGAGCGTACGAACTCCCCCCAGGAGTCCAGGGACCCGCATCGTTCCTGGCGGTTTCGAGGGCCAATTAAGTAGAGTGCGGCCCCCCCGCGGGGTATGTCTGCGTCTCCGCGCCCTTCCAAGTCCCCCCCGACCTCTGTCACGTCAGGATGCCCGCCAGCTTCTCGCTCAGGATCGAGAGTGGCGACCAGGCCGGTGAGACCCATGCCCTCGAGGGCAGCGGGCTCACGGTTGGTCGTCGCCCCGGGAACGATCTCGTGCTCCATGACCCTTCGGTCTCGGGGCGTCACGCTCGGCTCTCTATCGAGGCCGGCCGCATCATGGTCGTCGATTTCGGCAGCACCAACGGCACCTTCGTCGACGGCGAGCGGGTCGAGGACAGCCCCCTGGACCCGGGCACCAGCCTGCGCTTCGGCAAGGTCGACGTGAGCGTCCACGCGGGCGAGCCGCCGGCGGTGGCAGCAGCCCCAGCGGCTGCTCCGGCCGCCATGCCGGCCGCCTCACCGCCTCCCCGGCCCGAGCCCGAGCCCGAGCTGGACCTCGAGGACGATCTGGATCTCGAGCTCGAGGACTCGGCGGAACCCGGTGCCCCCGGGAACCTCGACGACGACTTCGACGACGAGGTCCACCAGATCGACGCGGCGGACCTGGGCCGAGCGGGCAAGGGCCCTGGGCTCCTGCCCCTGGTGCTGGCCGCGGTGGTGGCCCTCGGCGGAGCCGGCTGGTACTTCGCGGGCATGCCCGGCTTGCCCGGTGGCGCCGGCGACGACACGCCCCAGCGCGCGGTCGCCAAGGTGCCCGGCAACCTGCTGGCCGATCCCTCGTTCGAGGGCGACGACCTCGGCGGCGAGGGGGCGGCCTGGCAGCTCGACGAGACCGCCCCGGTCAGCCCCTGGGTCGCAGACGCCTGGCGCGCCGGCGGCGAGCTGGGCCTGGGCTGCGACCTGGAGGACGGCGAGTGGGCCCTGGTGCGCTCCAAGCCCGTCCTGATCAGTCGCTCACGCGGCATGCGCCTTGGGGCGACGGCGTGGGCCGAGGGCTCCGCTTCGATCCAGCTTGGTCTGGCGTTCCTCGACGACCAGGGCGACCATCCTCCGGCGCGCGCCTGGACCGCTCCCATGACCGAGGCCTCGGGCGACTCCGAGCTCGAGCTCGCGGTCGTCGCGCCGCCCGGCTACGAGTCGGTCCGCGTGCTGCTGCGCGCCTCGGCGACCGGCGGCGCGGGCTCGGCAGCATTCGACGACATCTTCCTGGTCGACCAGCCCGGCCAGCCCGCCGCCCAGGCGGAGGGCTTCACGGGCCTCGAGCTCGGCAGCGGGCAGCTGACCATCTCCCACGCGGACCGGCCGCTGATCGTCAAGCTCGGCGCCGGTGGCAGCGCCAGCGTCCGGGTGAGCGAGGGCGGCCTGGCGGTCGAGCTCGGCGGTCGCGACCTCGAGCTGGTGCTGGACCCAGGCTTCTTCGCCGAGGGCCTCGCGACGCTCGGCACCGGCGGCTACCAGCCCCACGGCGACGCCTTCGAGGACGAGGGCGTGACCTCGATCGTGCTGGGGCAGGGGGTGCACCAGATGCGCCTCGACCTCGGCGCGCCGACGACCCTCGTCGGCCGGCCCCTGGCCCAGGGTTTCCGGCTCAGCGCCAAGCTGCAGAGCAGCTCGCTCGAGCTCGAGCTGGGCTTCGCCGAGGAGCGCGCCCAGGCGGCCCGCCTGCACACCCGCGCCCAGAACGCCGAGCGCGACGGCGACCTGTCCATGGCCCTCGGGGCCTGGGGCAAGCTGCTCGACGAGGTGCCCTT
This sequence comes from Planctomycetota bacterium, assembly GCA_029212845.1. Taxonomy (GTDB): domain Bacteria; phylum Planctomycetota; class UBA1135; order UBA1135; genus JARGPD01. The sequence continues at coordinate 23,626 of JARGPD010000007.1, read as the reverse complement.
CGACGCCGAGCTCGTGCTGGCCGCAGAGGCCGGGCGAGCGCGACTCATCGCAGCGGGCCTGGCCGAGCTCGACGAGCTCCAGGACGACTTCGAGCGCGCCCGCTTCTTCGGCATCCCGGACCTGTTCGACCAGTGCCTCGCGGGGATCGCCGACGTCGGCGCTCGCTACGCGGGCAGCGAGGTCGAGACCGTAGCGAGCAGCCTCGGCGAGCGCTTGGCTGGGGAGGCCAAGGCCGCGGTCGGGGCGGACGTCGATGAGCTCGCAGCCGCCCGAGCCGCGGTGCTCGAGCTGATCGACAGCACCGGCAGCAAGAAGCTGGCCGACCACCTGCGCGCTAGGGATGGCGCCTCCTCCACCCTGAAGGGGAACGACTGATGGCACGTACCGCGACCGGGATCGACATCGGATCCCGCACGGCCCTGGCCCTCAAGGGCAGCGTCAAGGGCAACAGCTTCGCCGTGACCGACTTCTCCGTCGGCACCCTGCCGCCGGGCAAGGTCGCTGGCACGCGCGCGAGCTGGTCCGCCCTCTCCGCCGCGATCGACTTCAAGCCTGGCTTGACGCGCGTGGGCCTGACCGGGCCCGAGGTCAACATGCGCTACACCCGGGTGCCGCGCGTGCCCGACTGGCAGCTGCGCAAGCTGATGCGCTTCGAGGTCGAGGAGGTCGGCGGCACCTCGGGTGCCGAGGTCGCCAGCGACTTCAACGTGCTGCCAGAATTGCCCGAGATCGAGGGCGAGGACGTCGTGCTCCTGGCGATGGCCAAGGAGTCCCTGCTCGCCGACCACGTCGATGGCGTGGCCGCGGTGGGCGGCAGCTTCGACTCCGGCACGCCCAACGCGATCGCCCTCTACAACGCTTGGCTGCGCTACGGCGTGCTGATGGAGGACACGGTGCTGGTCGCCAACATCGGCCACCAGAACATCGATGTGATCATCGCGCGGGGCCAGGACCTGCTCTTCGCGCGTAGCCTCGGCGGCGGCTCGAAGCTGTTCGATGAGGCCATCTCCGCGCGCCTCGGCATCTCCGAGGCCAAGGCCGAGGAGCTCAAGCAGTCGCTCGTCGACCTGACCCCGGACATCCACTACCGCAGCCCCGAGCAGGAGAAGGCCAGCCGCGCCTGCATGGGCCCGGCGGGCCAGCTGGTCGGTCTGCTGTCGTCGACGGTCATGTTCTGCAAGAGCCAGGTGAAGCTGGCCGGCCTCGAGCTCGACCGCGTGATGATCTGCGGCGGCGGCGCAGCCCTCAAGGGCTTCTCGCGCTACGTCTCCAAGGGACTCGGCGTGTCGTGCGAAGAGTTCGACGCCTTCCAGGTGGTGGATCTGTCGGGGCTCGACCCCGACCGTGCCGCCGAGCTCGAAGAGCACAAGCTCGAAGCGGTCGTCGCCCTCGGGCTGGCCACCTCGGCCTCCGATCCCGAGGCCTACGCCGTCGAGCTCCTGCCCGCGGGCATCGCCAAGAAGCGCGAGTTCGTCGGGGGTGCGCTGTTCTTGATCCTGGCCGGCGTGATCGGCTCCCTGTATCTCGGCTGGTACGCCATGGGCTACCAGTCCGAGCTCGGCGAGCTCGAGACGAAGATCGAGCGCGCCGAGAACAAGTTCAAGACCGCGAACCGCGCGCACACCCAGGCGGCGAGCTACGTGGAAGAGAACGAGGTGCTCACCGAGCGCGCGGTCGAGCTCTTCGCCATCGCCGGTGCTGGCGAGCAATTCGGTCGCCTCGCGGACATCGTCGACGGTCACATGCCGAAGGACTTCTGGATCACGCGCCTCGTCAGCGAGGTGGCGACCGACGACGACCTCGGCATCCCGCGCGACACGCGTCGGCCGCTGCTGCGCGTCGAGGGCCGCACCCGCGAGGGCACCGAGCGCGTCAACGAGCGCTTCGACGAGCTGGTCGCGGCGATCGAGTCAGACCTCGACGGACTCAAGATGAAGCGCAGCCTGTCCCCGGGCGGCGAGCGCTTCGTGATCGAGCTGTCGACGCTCGTGCCGGGCGACGAAGGCGCGCCGGTCGCGGTCGATGACGAGGAGGCCGGCGAGTAGCCGAGGACGACATGGACTTCGACGAATATTGGCAGGAGAACAAGCGCTTCGTGGGCATCGTGTTCGCGGGGCTGGTGGTCTTCATGATCGCCTACGCCGTGATCGGCGGGACCCTGGGCGAGGGCGTGCAGTCCGCGCGTCGCACCTTGAACAGCACCGAGGGCAAGCTGCGCACGGCGATGTACGACAGCCGCGCGCGGGACGAGGCCAAGCGCCAGAACGAGGCCCTCGAGGTGGTGCTCGATGACCTGGAAGCGGCGGTCGCCTTCAAGGCGCGTGGCGAGTTCACGCTCGAGGGCGCGATCTCCCCCAGCTCGCGCTACCACCGCGTGCTCGCGGACCTGCGCGATCGGCTGCTGCCGGTCGCTGGGCGCGCGAACCTGATCCTGGATCGCGACCTCGGCCAGCCCGACCTCTCGCCCACCCGGGAAGAGGAGATCGTGCGCTACCTCGAGGCCCTCGACCTGGTCGAGCGCGTCGTGAGCCTGGCGATCGATCAGCAGCTCGCGCGGGTGGAGGACATCCACGTGGTGCTCGACTCGGGGCTGCGCTCCAAGGACGGGGTCGGCGCGATCGAGCGCACGCGGGTCGAGTTCCAGTTCGGCGGCAGCGGTGCCGCGATCCTCGAGCTCCTGCGACGGGCCCAGGAGCCCGGGAAGGTGCTCGGCGGGCAAGCGCTCATGCTGGGCGAGGTCGACATGAAGCCGGCCAAGCGCTCCCTCGAGAGCGAGGCGGCGGTGAGCTTCCTGGTGGTGCGGCTCGCGGAGCTGCCCGACGAAGATGAGGACGAGGAGGAGCAGCGCTGATGGCCATTCGACAGGAACAGATCGTCTTTGCCGTGGTCCTCGTGGCCTGCGGCGCCCTCGTGGCGACCTCGGGCAGCGACTCCAAGCGCGCACCAAGGCCCGCCCAGGCCCTCGAGCTCGAGCCGGTCGTCGTGCCGGAGACGGCCCGCGTGCTGCCACGCTCGTCGGCCACGCCGGGCAGCTTCGCCCGCGACCTCTTCAAGGAGCCGACCAACGCGCGGCCGATGCCAGCCCTGGCCTTCGTGGCCCCGCCGCTGCTCGCCCTGCCGTCCCTGGCGGCTCCACCGATGCCCGGGCCCGCGGCCCATGGGTTCGGCGCCACGCTCCGCCAGGACCTGTCCCTGGGCTCTGCCCCGGGCCTCTTCGATGAGCGCGGAGCCTCCGACGACTTCACCAGCGCAGAGCTCGACTTCGAGGCCGAGCTGCCCGGCGACACCCTCTCGATCCTGCGGGACCTGGGCTACGTGCCCGACGAGGTCGAGCTGTTGGTCGAGGAGCCGGACCGCGCCGCGCGCATCGAGAGCTACAAGCAGCTGTACGACTGGATCCGGCTCGACGAGTTCGACTACCACTTCGGCTCGATCGACAACCGCATGCGCTACCGCCTGGGCGAGCGTCCGGGCGAGGCGGTCCAGTTCACCGAGGTCGACCCCTCGACCGGCCAGGCGCGCTACCTCGGCGCAGGCTCGGTCGAGTATCCGCGGGCTCGCGTGACCGAGTTCGGCTTCGCCGACACCGTCGTCAACGCGATCGAGCTCGGGGCGATCGCCCGCGAGGTCCCGATCACCCGCGGCAACCTGTCCGAGCGCCTGGCCTTCGCGGCTTGGTGCGTCGATCGCCGCCACGACGCGCCGCGCGCCCTCGAGGTCGCCCGCGACCTGTACGAGCGCGCCGCCCTGTTCGACCCGTCGGATCCCGAGCCGCGCCTGGGCCTGGGCGCCTGCCTCGAGGCGGGCTTCCAGTTCGAGGAGGCCTTCACCGAGTACCGCGCCCTGGCAGAGACCTACCCCAAGAGCGCCGCCGTGGCCGCGCGCCTGGCCTCCCTGGAGGAGCGCTTCCTGTCCCTGGATGCAGCCGAGGCGCGCCTGCGCGACGCGGTGCGCTTCGACCGCGGCTCCTACGTGGGCCACTGGGCCCTGGGCACCTTCCTGCTTCGGCACGGCACCTCCGCCAAGGTCCTGACTGAGGCGCGCGACTCCCTGGTCCTGGCCGGGCGCTTCGCCCCGGACACCCCCGAGGACGCCCGGCTGCGCGCCGAGATCCGCGCCGACCTCGGCGCGGCGCACCTGGCCGTCGGCGACGTCGCCGCGGCCGAGTCCGCCTTCAGCGCGGCGCTCAGCGCCGACGCCAAGCACCAGGCTGCGATGGCCGGCCTCTTTGCCTGCGACTACCTGCGCCTGCTCGCCGGAGAGCAGCCGAAGCCGCGCAAGCTGCCGTTCGACCTGCAGGGCCTCGGCCCAGAGCTGCTCTCGGCCCGCGGGCTGTTGGCCCTCGAGGCTGGCGACTACAAGGCGGCCCGCTCGGACCTCGAGGCCGCGGTGGTGGCTGGTCCCGTGAGAGCCCACCGGCCCCTCTCGGCCCTGTCGCGCCTCGCCGAGGCCACCGGCTACGACGAGGAGGCGATGGAGTACGTCGAGCGGGCGCTCGAGGTCTCCCCGAAGGACCCCTGGGCCCTCTACCAGCGCGGCCGTCTGCTCGTGAAGCGCGACGACCTGGAGGGTGCCGAGGCGAGCTTCAGCGCGGCCCTGGCCGTCGACGTGGACTTCGTGGACGCGGTCCTGGCCCTGGGTGACCTGGCCATGGAAGAGGGGCGCCACAACGACGCCGAGCGCTACTTCGACCGCGTCCGGCGGCTCGAGTCCGAGCGTCTCGACGTCGAGGTGCGCCGGGGCCTGAACGCCCTGTTCCTCGGCCAGCAGGCGATCGCAAGGGAGCGCTTCGAAGGCGCCCGCGCCCTGGCCGACCGTGACCCGGTAGCCCTCGGCGGCCTCGCCTGGTGCGAGTACCTGGCCGGTCGCTCGACCGAGGCCTTGAACCTCCTGGCGACCCTGGACGACGCGCGCCGGACCTATGGCGACGAAGACCCCTGGCGCGCCTGGTCGATGGAGCAGAAGGAGCGCATCGAGGACCACCTCGAGAAGCGTCGCTGGGTCGACGTCTTCGACCGCAAGAGCCTGCGCAACGACTGGCTGGTCGAGGAGGGCGCCGGTCCGCTGGTGAGCCTCCAGGACGAGCGCCTCGTGATCGAGGGGCAGTTCAACCGCAACGACGGTGTGCGGGTCTTCCGTCAGGTGCCAGCTGCCGCCTTCGTCAGCCTCGAGGCCGACGTGACCGTGGACGCGAGCACCGCAGGACGCGCGGGCCTGTTCGTTGCTCGCGAGCAGGATCGAAAGGGCTCGCGCACGACCAGCGCGATGGTGCGCGTCATGCGCCACAAGGACGGCAGCCTGCAGACCCACCTCCTGCGCGCCGGTCGCCCGGACCTCGGTCCCCAGGACGTGACCTGGCTCAGCTTCCCGACCGGAGAGCCCGTGCGCCTGCGCATCGAGCGCGACGGCCCCGAGACCGCGGCCACCATCAACGTCTATGTCGACGGCACCCCGGTGCTGGTGGGCGCGCCCATGTCGAGCTTCGGCAAGACCATGTCCGACGTGGCCCTCGGCTTCTTCGTGGAGGGCGAGTCCGGCCGCCGGGTGCGCCTCGAGGTGGACAACGTCGAGATCGTCCGGAGGCAGTCATGAGCCACCCCAAGGGCCGCGCCGCCGGCTTCACCCTGATCGAGATGTTGGCCGTGATCCTGATCCTCGGGATCCTCACGACCTTCCTCCTGACGACGATGTTCGGAGCGCGCGAGACGGCCAACGAGAAGCTGACCGAGACGCGCATCGCGAACATCGCGGCCGCGATCGGCAACTTCGAGGGCGTCACCGGCGACTACCCCTCGAGCAGCCAGGACGATGGCCTCGCGGGCTCCGGCTCGGCCTTCAACACGGGCATCGAGGCGCTCGTCAAGGCCATGTGGAGCGAGCCCCACGACGGGTTCGGACTGGACGACGACTTCCTGTTCAACACCGACGGGGACCAGGCCTCGGGCCAGCCCCTGTTCGAGCTGGTGGACATGTGGGAGAACCCGCTGGCCTACTTCCACCGGTCCGACTACGGGCAGAAGCACGTCTACCTGACCATCGACGAGGCGGGCAACGAGGTCGAGAACCAGGTCGAGGCGCGCAAGCACCCGCGCACCGGGCGCTGGGCGAACCGCAAGACCTTCCAGCTGCTCTCGGCAGGCTCCGACGGCATCTTCGGCACGTCCGACGACCTGGCCAATTTCGACATCCAAGAGTAGTCCGACGAACCATGCTGATCCCGCGCGCCAGCAGCTCGCACCCGAAGGCCATGCCCGCTCTCGCGCGGCGTGGTCTGACGCTGATCGAGCTGATGCTGGTGATGGGCATCATGGGCATCGTCTTCGGCCTCGGGCTCGGCGCCTTCTCGCGCCTCGAGACCCCCGGGCGCCAGACCATGGGATTGGTCCAGAGCGTGCTGCGCGCGGCGTCGAACCAGGCCGTCGCGCACCAGACCACGACGCGCGTGGGCTTCGACTCCAGCGACCCCGACCTCGCGCGCATCTGGCCCGCCGAGGTCGCCGTCGTCGGCACCTGGCACTTCGAGGAGGACGCCCTGCGCGGGGCCTTCGGGTTGTTCGGCGACGGCGTCGCCCACCGGCTCGTGGACGACGGCTACATCGGCCGCGCCCTTTCCGTGGCCCAGGTCGGCAGCGAGGTACGCTTCCGGGTCCAGGACGATGCGGGCTTCGACCTCGCGGACGGCTTCGCCCTCGAGGTGGCGATCCGCGACAACTCCGGCAGGGGCGGACGGGTGCTGAACATCGGGCGGGTGATCGGCCTCGACCTGACCGCCAAGGGCGGCGTGCGGGGCTGGTTCACCCCCGACCATGCCGAGGAAGACCGCACCGCCCGGGCTGCTCAAGGCGGCGACGCCAACCGCGCGACCCACCTGTTCACCGAGTCCCCGGACGGCCTCGTGCTGCCGGGGAACTGGAGCCTCGTGCGCCTCGAGTACGACCGGCGGCGCCTGGTCCTGACGGTCGATGGTGTGCCCGTCGACCAGCTTGAGTGCGCCCTGCCGGTGCGCCAGCTGGTGGGGCCGATGACCGTCTCGAGCACCGCCGACGAGGGCTTCCGCGGCGAGATCGACAAGCTCGTCGTCGCCGCCCTGGATCAAGGTGAGGCGATCGAGCTCCCCGACCAGGCGACCTTCGTCGCCCCGACGCCGCCGCTGGTGGTCTTCGAGGGCGGCGGTGGTCTCGATCCCCGCGTCCACGACCGCGGGGTCGAGGTCGTCGTGCGCTTCGCGGATGGCCGTGAGGAGAGCGTCTTCGTGAACCCCTTCGGAACGGTGGAGTGATGCTGGTCCCACGTCGCCCGAGGCCGCGTGTCGGCCATGCTGACCGCAGCGGCTACGCCGTCCTGGCGGTGCTGCTGGTGCTGATGGCGCTGTTGATGTTGGTGACGCCCTTCTTGGCGACGGTGCGCAATGCCGACAAGACCAGCCAGCGCCGGGCGGACCTCGTCGAGGCGAACCTCGGCCTGGACAACGCCGCGCGGCTCGCGCGTGCGCGCCTGGGCGCCAGCCACCAGGGCGTGGACGCGACCCCCTTGGCGGACTCCGCCGAGGAGCTCGATGTGCGCAACGACCTTGCTGCGGACTTCGCCGGGCCCGCGGGCCAGGACGGCGGCGCGCGCTGGGACCTCGAGGTCCAGGACTTGGCTGGGCGCGTCGACCTGGACTCGGCCCCGCCGCACATGCTGGCCAACCTGCTGGGCTTCTCGACCCGGCTGGTCAAGCCGCTCGGAGTGGGGGACAAGGAGATCGCAGTAGCCAGCACGGACCGCTTCCCCGAGAGCGGAGTGCTGTGGGTCGCCGGCGAGCTGATCCAGTACAAGGAGATCAAGGACGGCGCCTTCCAGCAGCTCCAGCGTGGCCTCGGCGCCCAGTACGAGGACGACAAGCCCGTGGCCGGGCCCCTGCCCGCGCGCAACGCGGTCGCCGGCGCGACGGTGCACGACCAGCGCGCCTGGGCCCTGGCCAAGTGGCGCCTGGTGGGCATCGAGCCCGACGCCCACGGACTGTACGAGCCGCGCCAGCTTGGCTCCTCCGACCGCCTGGCCCAGGTGGCCGACTTCGTGCTCGATGGCGACTGGGACCTGGACCTCCTGCAGCCGCTGGTGGCCGAGGGCAGTGCCTGGGCCGAGTACGGCGCGGGCCCGCGCTGGCTGGCGCCGACGCGCATCACCCGGCCGATCATCTCGGGCGAGACCAACGAGATCCAGGTCGAGGACACGCGCTGGTTCAACCCCGGCACGACGGTCCGAATCCACGGTGGGGGAGCCTCGGAGCTGGCCCTCGTGCGCGCGGTCAACTCGCGCACCGGTCTGCTCTACCTCGACCGTCCGCTGTTCGTCGAGCACAGCGCCTACCGCGCGGTGGCCGAGCCGATGGCGCGCCGGGCGGTCAACGTGAACACGGCCTCTCCCGCGGTGCTCGAGGCCCTCTTCGTCAACCTGCAGCTCGCCGGCCGCAACTCGCGCATCACCCGCGACGAGGCCCGCACCCTGGTCGAGGTGATCGTCGAGTCGCGACCCTTCCTCGGCTTCGACGACTTCCTCGAGCGCGTCGTGCTGCCGGCCGCGGGCTTCGAGCCCCTGCCCGCCGACTCCCCCGTGGTCCCCGAAGCCTTCGTGTCCGACGACGCGGAGTCCCTCGGTGGCTTCCTCGACGAGGACGACGCGATCGCGCTCTACCGCAACGCGCTGAACGCCAACGACACCGAGCTGAGCTACTCGACGATGCCCTTGCGCTTCACCTCGCAGGACGTCTACCGCTTGGACCTGCGCGTGTCGGTGACCGCCTCGGCCGGCGTGCAGCGGCTCGAGCGCCGGCGCGAAGAGGTCCAGCAGATCGCTCCGGGGGGCGAGCTCCTGCGCCTGTGGTCGAACCAGGCCGACTTCGACGAGGAGCTGCGCCTGTCGCGCTCGGGCAAGCTCTGGAACACCGGCCCCGAGCCGACCTCGCGGCCCGACGGCTTCCTTGGTAGCAGCCCACCGCCGCGGGCTCCCGCGCACCTCGGCGCCTTTGCCTTCCGCCCCGATGCCAGCGGCGTGCGCCCGGCCATCGAGCGCGTGGCGCCTTCCTCGGAGGAGGGCTTCGCGCGCCTGATGCCCTCGCGCCAGGCCGACGAGGCCCCCTATGCCGGCCGCCTGTTCCACTTCGACTGGGAGCCCGAGGACAACGAGGGGCGTGACCTCGCCGAGCGCCCCATGGCCCTGCAGGTCGACGACCCGCGGGTCGGCTGGGCCACGGGCTCCCGCGAGCTCGCCCGGCCGATGACCTTCTCGGCCTGGATCAAGCCGCGCACGACCAACACCGGCTACTACCTGGACCTAGGTGGCAACTACTTCGACACCGACCGGGTCAGCCTGTTCGTCGACGGCACGGACCTCGTGCTGCGCGTGCTCGATGGCGCGGGGGACCACCCCGCGACGGTCTTCGAGGAGGTCGCCGAGGTGCGCCACTCCCTCGCCGAGCCCCCCGGCCTGCCGCCCGACGTGTGGACCCACGTGCTGGTCGACGTGCGCGGCAACCGCCCGGACCAGATGCTGCTGATGGTCGACGCGCGCCCGGCGACGGACACGCCCGGCCTGACGCGCCTCGCCACCTCGATGAGCTCGAGCGACAACACGATCCTGGTCGAGTCCACCGAGGGCTTCCCCGACCCCTGCGTGCTGCGCATCGGCGAGGAGCTGATCGAAGCGCGGGTCGTGAACTCGACCACCTTCGAGGCGACCCACATGGACGTCGGCGAGGACGCGGGCTTCGGTGGGCGCATCGCGCGCGAGCGCTTCAGCGCGCCCGGCGGGAACCTGCCGATGATCAACGGCGGACTGGGCAAGACGATCAACTACGGCGCCGGCACGCCGGTGGGGCTGTACGGCTACTCGGTGCCCCTGACCTCCAACGTGAGCTCGACGGTGGGGACGCTCGGCGGCGACCTCGGGCCATTCGCCGTCGCCCGCGCCGTCGGCGCGGTCGGTGGGCAGAGCCCCCAGGGCGACGCCGTCGTGTGGGACCCCTTGGCGATCCCGGGCACCCTCAACCTGGGGCTCGGGATGGAGGGCGACTCCTCGAACGTGACCGCCATCGTGCTCGAGCCCGCCGATGCGGGCCGCGACGTCAGCGAGGTGATGAGCGCCTTCTCGCCGGTGGGCGGGTACGCGGCGATCGTGCAGCTCGCGAACGGCACGCGCATCGGAACCGAGGACGTCGAGACGACCTTCGAGGGGACGCCGATCTTCCAGATGGAGATCGTGCACTACTCCGGCTGGCAGGGGAACGAGCTGCAGATCGACAAGCGCGGGGACGCCTGCACCGAGCTGCAGCTGCCCGCCGGGCCGACCTTCAACTTCCTCGATCGCCACGCCTTCGTCTTCAACTGGTACCCCAACTGGACCGTGGCCAACGGGGGCGAGCAGATCATGAACCTGCTCAACTGGCAGACCTTCGTGGTGCCGATCTCGATCCCCGTCAATGGCGCCGCGGCCGGGATCGGCTTCCCGACGCCGGTCACCGGCTCGAGCGAGTTTGCCCAGCTGACCCGCATCGCGTCGGAGACCCAGCTGACCGAGTGGGTCCGCTACGACGAGGTCGTGAACGACCAGCTGGTGCGCAGCTCGCCGACCGCCCTCAACGTCCTGTCGAACGTGCTGCTCGGCGGCGTGACGGGCGAGGACGTGCAAGAGCCGCCCCCCGAGACGGGCGAGTCCGTCGCACCCGCGGGCGCGGGCATCTTCGAGATGGTGCTCTCGCCCGCGCCCCCTGAGCCCTCCATGCCAACGGTGGCCGCCGCACCGGCCGCAACCCAGCCCGCGGCCATCGGGCCGTACTGGGACGAGACCATGGGCTTCGAGGAGTACGGCGACTGGGCCCTGTCGGCCGCCGTCCAGAGCCAGTTCCAGTTCCGCGGTGTGATGGGGACCTACCACCACAAGCACAGCCAGGGCACGCCGGTCATGCCGGTCTTCCGGGTGCGGGACTCGGGCCCCGACGCGGGCTGGCCCGGTCGCCACGACCAGGCCTTCCTGATGGACTACAGCCGCACGTCACCGGGCTGGCCCGTGACCGTGCACCGCAGCTACCGCCCCCTGCAGTACGTCGCGACCGGCTGGGAGCGGGCCCCCGACAGCGAGGAGCAGCCGCTGGAGGCGATCCCCAGCGGCCCGCCGATCGTGCTCGCCGAGGCCAACTTCGCCACCGGCGACATCTTCGTCGCCCTGAACGGTCCGGCGCCGATCCCGATCTCGCCCGGTGTCCAGACCCAGATCTCGGGCCAGACCGTCTACGACATCCGCGAGACCGCGCGCCTGGTGATGTTCCCCTCGGGCGAGCTGCCGCGCGAGATCGACCGGGTCTTCGTCGGCGACAGCATCGAGACGCCCACGACGACCCGCGCGCGCATCGACGAGGCGGGCTTCCTGTCGAGCCCCTTCGGCCTGTCCACCGGCGCCGGTGAGCCGGCCCTCGGCGGCTCGCTCTACCTACGCCAGGAGCTCGGTAGCGGCAGCACTACGATCTTCGTGCAGCCGGCGAGCCTGCGCCATGCGGGCGGCAACATCAGCTCTTCGACGCCGCTGCTCGACGAGCTGCCCGACGACGCGGGCCTCCTGCGCATCGGCTCCGAGATCGTCTGCTACCAGAGCTACGACTCGCAGGCCGGCACGCTGTCGGTAGCCAACAACGGCCGCGGCCTGCTCGGCACCCGCGAGCAGGACCACGCCACCGGCGAGTCGGTGACCTTCCTCGAGGCCTTCACCGTGACCCTGCTGTCGGGGCCGATCGATGCGGACGAGTCCAGCATCGACCTCGTCGACGCGGGCGGCTTCCCCGGCGAAGGCACGGTCCTGATCGACGAGGAGCTGATCCACTTCACGCGCCGCGTGGGCAGCCGTCTCGAGATGCCCGAGCGCTCCGAGACCCCGGGCGCTCGCGCCGAGAACGGCGGCGGCCTCTTCCGCGGGCGCTACGGCACGACGCCCTCGGGCCACAGCGGCGGCGCGATCGTGATCCTCTTCCCTTTCCGCTACTGGGACCGCTGGAGCGACGGCGCCGACGCGCCCGAGCTGAGCTACTTCGGCTTCTCTCCCCAGCAGGAGGACGCCTTCTGGCAGCGGCTCTTCTGGAGCACGAGCGGCGAGGTCGACGGCGCCACGATCGGCTGCCTGGTGCGCACCGACCCGACCGTGCCGTGGGACTCCGACCCGGCGACGACCAAGGGGCTGTACGAGTTCACGTCCGGGCGCATCGAGTCCGAAGGCAACCCGCTGAACTTCCAGTCGGACCGCGTCGAGGTGCGCCTGTTCACCCGCTACCAGCCGGGCGCCTACGACGCGGTCGAGGGACTCTCCCACGGCTGGAAGATCGCGCCGCGCCTCGAGCTGTTCGGCTTCGAATTCCTGGCTCCGAGCTCGGTCTTGACGAGGGTCTGGCGATGAGCGCAAAGGTGAACGGCAGCGCCGGCTTCACCCTGATCGAGCTGATGCTCTCGCTCGGGCTGTTCTCGCTCCTCTTGGTCGGGCTGCTGCAGCTGCTCGACACCAGCACGAGCCTCTGGAAGCAGGTCGATGCACGGCGCGACGAGACCGAGGTCTCGGGCGCGCTCAGCGATCGCCTGGCGCGCGACCTCTCGACCCTCGAGGCGGGGCCCGAGGGCGACCTGCTCGTGGACTGGGGGGCGGTCGACGTCGACAAGAACGGGGTCGCCGGCCTGCGCGTGGCCCGGCTGCGCTTCGTGCGGCGCGCCTCGCCCGCCGAGGTCGCCCGGCTGCGCTTCCAGCTGACGCCGCCCGTGGACCCGGCCACGCCGGTCGTGGAGGACGGCGAGCCCGCGCCCGCCGACTGGTCGCGGGTCGACCGCGGCCTGGTCGAGGTCGCCTGGGTGCTCGCCTCCGCCGAGCGTCCCCTGACCGCCGGCGAGGCGCCGACCTTCGAAGGCGTGCTGCTGCGCGGCGAGCGCTTCCTCGACGACCCCGACCGTTTGTCCTTCTTCGACCCGCGCTTCCTGCCGGTGACCTCGCTCAGCGGTCGGCCCATCGCCGGTCTGACCGAGGAGCTGCTGCGTGGCGTGCTCTGGATGGAGCCGGCCCTAGCGACCCAGACGACCCAGACCGACACGGTGCTCGTTCCGGGGGTCGAGAGCTTCCAGTGGAAGGTCGGCGAGCGCATCAGCGACGGGGCTTCGAGCTGGGACGCTTGGAACCTGGACCGTCCCGACCTGAGCATCTCGAGCTTGAACGAGCCGGGGGCTGGCATGCCCGACCTCGACCCGGCACGGCCGGGCGCGACGCCGCTGCTGCCCAGGCGCGTGCGCGTCGCCTTCGAGATCCAGCGACCCAAGGATCTGCGCACCGTGCTGCGCGCGCCGATCGACCATGACGAGACCAGCTTCTCGGTCGCGGACGGCGAGCGCCTGCCGCCCGAGGGCGGCCACTTCCTGGTCGACGAGGAGTGGATGCAGCTGCTCTCCAAGACCGGAGATCGCGTGACGGTCCAGCGCGGCCAGCGCGGCACCTTGGGCACGCCGCACAAGGCGAGCGCGCCCATCCAGTTCGGCTGGCGCACCGTGCGCGAGGTCCCGATCGGCCTCTCGCGGGAGGACTGGAACCTGTGAGATCCACCAACCCGAACGCAGGTTTCACGATCATCGAGGTCGTGCTGGCCATGGGCATCTTGATGCTCGGCCTGTCGGTCATCCTGACCCTGTTCACCTTCGGGGCTGGCATGTCCCGCAACGCCCAATTGCGGGCCGAGTCCGCCGGCGCCGTCGAGGCCGTGGTCGCCGACCTCGAGGAGGGCCTGTTCCCCCTCGGCGAGGCGGGCGAGGTGCTCGAGCCGGTCGTGATACAAGGGCGCGCTGTAGCCGGCTACGACGACTTGTTCTACGACGCTGTGGCGACCCCGGATCCCGCGCGGCTCGACGAGCTCGACCGCGCCGGCGAACCGGGGGTCCGCTTCGATGCCGGCCCGATCCTCTACCGTGTCGACGTCAACATGACCTGGCGCTCGCGTGGCGAGTCGAAGGCCCGTGGCTTCTCCATCCTGATCCCGCGCGAGGTGCCCTTCGGCACCCGGCTGCGGGAGCTCCTCGCGAACTGACCCTGGATTCTCCCACCATGAAGATCCTCACCAGCCTCCTGCTCTCCTTGGCGCTTCTCGCGCCGGCCTCGATCGGCGCTCCGGCCGCCCAGGACGCGGCGCTCGAGGGACCGCCGATGATGCTGAAGCTGCGCGACGGCGGCCTGCTCTGGGGCCACATCACAGGCCACGGCCCCGACGAGCTGCAGTTCCATCGCATCGACACCGGCGGCCGCGTGGCCCTCGGCTGGGGGTTTGTCGATCCGCTCCAGGAGCGTGAGCTCAAGCTGGGCTACGGCTACATCGAGGCCGACTACGAGGAGGAGCTGGTCCAGGCGGACCGCATCCCCTTGATCGACGGGACGGAGCTCGTCGGGGTCATCGTCGGGCGCACCGAGGACAGCCTGATGGTCAAGAACGAAACCGCCGTGATCAGCCTGCCCCTGCACCGCATCGCGGGCCAGGCCGTGGCGACCCAGGTGCCGGCCTCCGAGATCTACACCCGGGAGGAGCGCTACCAGATGAAGCTGGCCTCCTTCGGCGACCGACTCGCGGCGGGCACGAAGGGCGAGCAGGCCCAGGCCCACTACGACCTGGCCGGCTGGTGCGAGGGCATCCGCGACTTCCAGCGCGCCCTGATGCACTACCAGCTGGTGCCTACGATCGACTCGAGCTGGCCCCTGTCCGAGCTGCAGCCGGCCCTCGAGCGCACCGGCCGTAAGGCGGCAGCCCAGGCCCAGGTCGACTACCTCGGCGAGGTCGAGCGCCTGACGCGCCGCAAGAACTTCGACAAGGCCCTGCAGATGCTGGCCGCCTTCGTGTCGAAGTACCCGGACTCGCCCCTGATGGAGGAGTGGAACGAGCAGCGCGACCGCACCCAGAAAGCCCAGCTCAAGGCCCTGCGCGACCAGGTCAGCACGCGCTGGCACGCCGCCGCCGTGAAGATGTCGAAGGCCGCCGCGCGCTACGAGACCTACGGCGAGGTGATGGCCTTCCTCGAGGAGCGCATGGGTCAGGAGATCCTCGTGGCGGTCGCGACCGACCTCGGCGATTTGAAGGCGGACATCAGCCAGGAGGAGGTCGCGGTGCTCTTCGCCGAGCGCGAGGGCGGCCGCTTCCGCAAGGCCTCCTACGGCAACGGCACCTGGCTGCTCGGCGAGGACAAGGCCCGCGCCGGCATCGAGAAGACCGAAGAGGCCAGCCCCCAGGGTGAGCAGGACGCCGCCCGGAAGGCCCTCGAGGACAAGATCAAGCGCTACATCGAGCACCAATCCTCGGTGCGCTCGTCGAGCGGGTCCGAGGACGACATGTCGCCCGAGGACTTCTGGAAGTCCTACAGCCTCAACGCGCGCTCGAACTGGATCCTGGCCTACTACGCCGAGTTCAGCGGCGACATGCGGCTGCACCGCGCCCAGTTCGCCAACTGCCGCGAGTGCGGTGGCACCGGCGCGCGCGAGGTGGTCAACCTCGGCAGCGCCCGGGAGGGCTCCGAAGGCTCGACGCGCCTCGTCAGCTGCCCGACGTGCCACCACGTCGGCGTGATCCGCAAGGTCTCCTTCCGCTGACCTAGCCGCATCCGACTTGAAGCCCTCCCCCTCGTTGTTCGCGCCGCTGGCGTCGATGCTCCTCTTCGCCGCCTGCCAGGTGGCGACCGTCGGACCCGACGGCGGTCCCACCGACCGGGATCAGCCGAAGCCACCCCGGCCGGCGCCGGGGCTGGACGTCGGCGTCGACCTGGGCTCGCTCGGCGCGACGCCCGACGAGGCTTCGGTCGACGTAGCCGTCGTCGCCGGCGAGCCGATCAGCACGGCCGCGCTGCTGACGCGGCTCATGCACCGCGAGAGCCGCCTGGTCTTCGACACCGTCGACCGGCTGGTCTCCGCACGCCTGGCCCTGGCCGAGAGCGAGCGCCTCGGCATCCTCCTGGACCCGGGCACGGTGGACGCCTCGATGACCGAGGCCGTCAGCGCCCTCGAGGCCGGCATCGGTCTCGAAGGCACCGAGCTGGACCGCTGGCTGATGGAGAACCTGGGCTTGGACCCGACGCGCTACTTCCAGGTGCTGCGGGACGAGGTGGTGGAGGAGCTGCTGGCCGAGCGCGCCATGCGGGCCTTCACCCTGGCCTCGGAGCGCTGCGAGCTGTCGGTGATCCTGAGCGAGACCCAGGAAGAGTCGGCCGCTCTGCGGGCCAGGCTGGACGCCGGCGAGTCCTTCGCCGACCTGGCGCGGGAGCACTCGACGGACCCCTCCTATGAGGACGGGGGGCGCCTGCCGCCGATCCTGCGCAACGAGATGGCCCCCCTGGCGCGGCTGGCGTTCCACACCGAGGTCGGCTCCTTGGCCGGACCGGTGGAGCAGAAGGACGGGTGGCTGCTGCTGCGCATCGACGGGCGTCCGAGTCCCGTGGTGGGTCCCTGGAGCGTGGTGGGCCCGGCTGTGGAGGCAGACCTGGCCTTGACCCCGATCCAGGACCCCGAGTACTGGCAGTGGCGTGCGGCCATGGGGCGGCGCTATCTGATCGACCTCGGGCCACTGCTGGACCTGACCGGGGAGCCCCGCCTGGCGCAATAGCCGCGCGGGCTGGCACTCCCTAGCGAAGCTGTGTGAGGGGGAGAGGTGAGAGTCGTGTGGGCCCGGCGATCAATTGGTGCACGCCCTTCACGGGATCTTCACAATGGGCGGGCACCATCTCCGGCGTTGAGCGGCCCCGATCGTGGTCGCACTGAGTCCCCGAGACCAAAGACGACCAAGAGAACTCCCGATGAAGATTCTGACCACCGCAGCCGCAGCGCTCCTGCTCCCCCTACTCGCCATGTCCTGTGGCCGCGCCGAAGGCGGCGGTCGCAACATGATCCAGAACAAGGGGTCGGACACCCTCGTCAACGTCGCCCAGGCCTGGGCCGAGCAGTACCGCGAAGTGAACCCGGACACCGTGGTCGTCGTCAGTGGCGGCGGCTCGGGCACCGGCATCAGCGCGATGATCAACGGCACCGTGGACATCGCCAACTCGAGCCGTGCCATGAAGCCGAGCGAGATCGATGATGCGACTGCGAACGGCCACGTGCCGATCGAGCACATCGTCGGTTTCGATGCCCTCGCCGTGTTCGTGCACCCGTCCAACCCGATCGAGTCGATCAGCATCGAGCAGCTGGCCGCGATCTACGGCAACGACGGCACGGTCAACAACTGGAGCGACATGGGCATCACGATCCCCGGCCTGAACGACGACGAGATCGTGCGCGTCAGCCGCCAGAACAACTCCGGCACCTACGCCTACTTCCGCGAGGCGGTGCTGGGCAAGAAGGGCAAGTTCAAGCTGGGCTCCCGCGACCTGCACGGCTCGAAGGATGTCGTCGACACCTGCGAGAAGACCCCGGGTGCGATCGGCTACAGCGGCCTCGCCTACAAGACGGACCACGTCAAGTTGGTGCCCGTCGTCAACGCCGACGGCACGCCGGTGATGCCGACCGTCGCGACCGCGTCCGACGGCAGCTACCCGATCGCGCGCCCGCTCTTCATGTACACCGCCGGCGAGCCGGTGGGTGACATCAAGGACTACATGGACTGGATCCTCAGCGATGCAGGCCAGGCGATCATCGCCAAGAAGGGCTACGCGCCCGCCAAGTAACCTGGATCGAGAACGGCCCCCTGCGCTCGCCTGCGCAGGGGACCATCCCCCCCTTTTCTATCGGTAACGTCCATGGGTGTCTACGAGGAGCGACTTCAGAAGGACCTGAAGCGCATCGCGAAGCGAGTGCGGAAGATGGGCAAGGCCGTCACGGCCTCTGTCGAGAACAGCGTCGAAGCGGCGCTCAAGCGGGACACGGAGCTGGCCACCGAGACGATCCTCGGCGACCTGCCGATGAACCGCCTGTCCCAGGAGCTCGACCACCGCTGCCACGTGTTCGTCGCCCGGCACCTGCCGAGCGCGGGGCACCTGCGTTACATCTCGGCGGTGATGCGCCTCAACCAGACGCTCGAGCGGATCGGCGACTACGCCGAGACGATCTCGCGTGCGGCCCTGTCCCTCTCGGGGCCGGCCCCCGAGAGCACCCAGCGCGACATCGAGCTGATGGGGGAGTACGCCACCAAGACCCTGCGGCGCGCCATGCGGGCCTTCCAGGACGGGGACGCCGACGAAGCCAAGGCGACGCACCAGTCGGTGTCGAGCTACGGCACGATCTTCGACAAGGTGTTCTTCGACCTCGTCCGTGAGGGCGAGGAGCACACCCGCCCCGTCGAGGACCTGTTCGGGTTGATGGCCATCTTCAACCGACTCGAGCGCGTGCTGCACCAGGCCAAGAACATCTGTCAGCAGACCGTCTTCGCCGTCACCGGAGAGGGCAAGCCCGAGAAGACCTTCGACATCCTCTTCGTGGACAGCCGCAACGCCGGCGCTAGCGTGCTCGCGGAGCACTTCGCGAGGAAGGCCTACCCCGAAGCCGGCACCTTCGAGAGTGCTGGCTGGGATGCGGTCGAGGCCCTCGACCCCAAGTTCATCGAGTTCGGGCAGACGGTCGGCCTCGACCTCGTCAACGAGGAGCCGCGCCAGTTCGGTGGCCGACGCCGCGAGCTGCGCGAGTACGACCTGATCATCGACCTCGCGGGGGGAGTGCGCGAGCACGTCACCAAGGTGCCGTTCCACACGACGCTCTTGAGCTGGCAGCTCGATGACCGAGATGAGCCCGAGACGGTCTATGGGCAGCTGGTCGAGCGCATGGCTGACCTGATGCACATCCTCCGCGGCGACGAAGAGGACGAGACGTAGGCATGGCGGACCGTGGAGCCCTGCCCGACGTCCAGCGTCGGAGCGCAGCCTGGTGGCAGGACAAGGTCGCCCAAGGCCTCGTCCTGATCGGCGGCGTGTCGGCGATCGTCCTGATCCTGGCGATCTTCATCTTCGTGGCCCAGGAGGGACTCGGCTTCCTCCTCAAGGACCTGGACCTGGTGGAGTTCTTCACCTCGCCCGCGTGGAGGCCGACCTCCGACGAGCCCGAGTACGGCATCCTGGCGTTGATGGCCGGTACGGCCAGCGTGACGGGCCTCGCCATGCTGATCGCGGTGCCCTTCTCCTTGGGCGCGGCGATCTACATCGGCGAATTCGCGACGGGTCGAACACGCGAGGTCCTCAAGGTCCTCGTCGAGCTGCTCGCCGCGATCCCTTCGGTGGTCTGGGGCTTCATCGGCCTCTCGATCATGAACCCGCTGATCATCGACGTGTTCGACGTGCCGGTGGGCTTGAGCGTGCTCAACGCCGGCGTGATCCTCGGTCTGATGGCCGCTCCGATCATGACGACCATCGCCGAGGACGCTCTCAAGGCCGTGCCCGATGGCTACCGCGAGGCAGCCGAGGCGCTCGGCGCGACGCGCTGGCAGGTGATCTTCAAGGTCGTCCTGCCCTCGGCCAAGAACGGCCTCGTCGCGGCGATCTTGCTGGGCGTCGGTCGCGGCTTCGGCGAGACGATGGCCGTGCTCATGGCGACCGGTCACTCGGTCAACATCCCGACGAGTCCCTTCGACTCGGTGCGCGCCATGACGGCGACCATCGCGGCGGAGCTGGGCGAGACGGCCCAGGGCTCGCCCCATTACCAGGTGCTGTTCTCGATCGGCATCATGCTGTTCCTCGTGACCTTCGTGATCAACATGGCCGCAGACGTCTTCGTGCGCGGTGGCTTCAAGCTGAAGGGCAAGCGCAAATGAGCTCCTCCTTCTCGACGACCGACCTGAACGTCAGGAACCAGCGCAACGAGCGGCTCTTCAAGCTGCTCTTCGGGCTGATCACGGCGACCCTGATCCTGCCGGTGGTGATCATCATCGGCACGCTCATCGTGAAGAGCGAGGGCACCCTGACCTGGGCCTTCTTCACCGAGGACCCCACCAACGGCATGACCGAGGGGGGCATCTTCCCGGCCCTCGTCGGCACCCTGTGGTTGGTAGCCGTCGCCTTGATCGCGTCGGTGCCGCTCGGCGTCGCTGCGGCGATCTACCTGAGCGAGTACGCCAAGGACAACTGGCTGACGCGCCTGATCAACCTGGCGATCATCAACCTCGCTGGCGTGCCCTCGATCGTGCACGCGCTCTTCGGCGTCGGCGCCTTCGTCCTGTTCTTCAACTTCGGCACCAGCATCCTGGCCGCAAGCCTGACGATGGCGGTGATGACCCTCCCGGTGGTGATCGTCTCGACCCGCGAGTCGCTCCAGGCGGTGCCGCAGTCCTTCCGCGAGGCCTGCTGGAGCATGGGCGCCACGCGCTGGCAGACGATCTGGCGCATCGTGCTCCCGAACTCGATCAGCGGGATCCTGACCGGCGTGATCCTCGAGGTCTCGCGGACGGTCGGTGAGACCGCCCCGATCATGTTCACCGGCGCGGCCTTCTTCCTGCCCTTCCTGCCGAGCAGCGTCTTCGACCAGACGATGGCGATGTCCCTGCACCTGTACGTCATCTCGACCCAGGTGCCCCACGTGCCCGAGGGCCTGCCCTATGGCGTGGCCCTGACCTTGATCCTGATCGTGATGGTGCTCAACTCCGTGTCGATCGCCTTCCGGACCTACCTGCGAGGCAAGAAGAAGTGGTAACGGCCAACCCAACCACCGAGCGGGTGGAGAAGCTCGCGATCGAGGACCTGACGATTCGATACGGCGACACCGTCGCCCTCGACTCGGCCAGCTTCAAGGTCTTCGAGAACGAGATCTTCGGCATCATCGGTCCTGCCAACAGCGGCAAGACGTCGTTCCTGCGGGCGCTGAACCGCATGAACGAGATGACGACCGGCATGACCGTGGACGGCGTCGTGCGCTTCGACGGCACCGACGTGCGCGACTGGCGCGACGTCTATGCCCTGCGCTCGCGGATCGGCGTGGTCTTCCCCCTGCCGGTCGGCCTGCCCCTCTCGATCTACGACAACGTGGCCCTGTCGCCGCGCCTGCGGGGCATCAAGAGCCGCGCCGAGCTGGACACGATCGTCGAGCAGTGCCTGACTCGCGCGGCCCTGTTCGACGAGGTCAAGGATCGGCTCGATAGCCTCGGCAGCCTGCTGTCCGGCGGGCAGCAGCAGCGCCTGACGATCGCGCGTGCCCTGTCCCAGGACCCCGAGCTGCTGCTGCTCGACGAGTTCTCGATCGCCGTCGACCCCGTGACGACGATGCGCATCGAGGACGTGCTCAAGGACCTCAAGCAGGAGCTCACCATCGTGCTCGTCAGCAACCTCGTGCGCCAGGCCCGACGCCTCGCGGACCGGACGGCCTTCTTCCTCGGCGGCGAGCTCGTCGAGGTCGGCGAGACCGAGGCGCTCTTCACCGGCGAGGTCAAGGACTCGCGCACCACCGACTACCTGGAGGGTCGCTTTGGCTAGCAAGCAACCGCGCCGCTTGGCGATCGAGAGCAAGGGGCTGAGCCTCTGGTACGGCGACTTCCAGGCCCTCTTCGACGTCGACCTCAAGATCCGCGAGGGCAAGATCACGTCCTTGATCGGACCTTCGGGCTGCGGCAAGTCGACCTTCCTGCGGTCGATCAATCGCATCAACGAGCGCCACAGCTACGTGCGCACGGAGGGCACGGTCGAGGTCTTCGGCGAGGACGTGATGGGCGAGGACGTCGAGCTCGTCCAGGTCCGCCGCCAGGTCGGGATGGTGTTCCAGCGCCCGAACGCCCTGCCGATCTCGATCGCCGACAACGTGATGTTCGGCTACGAGCTGCACACCGCGGCCAAGCCCTCGCGCTTCGAGCGGGATAACCTGATCGAGGAGTCGCTCAAGCGCGTGCTGCTCTGGGATCAGGTCAAGGACCGGCTCGGCGATGTGGCCACCAGCCTCTCCCTCGAGGAGCAGCAGAAGCTGTGCATCGCCCGGCTCCTGCCCCTGAAGCCCAGCGTGCTGCTGATGGACGAGCCCTGCTCGGCGCTCGATCCCAAGGCCACCGCGGCCGTCGAGGACCTGATCTGGGAGCTGCGCGGCGAGTACAGCATCCTGATCGTGACCCACAACATGGCCCAGGCCCGGCGCGCCAGCGACGAGTGCATCTTCATGCTGATGGGCAAGGTCATCGAGCACACGAAGACCGAGGACATGTTCCTGACCCCCGAGAACCAGGCGACGGCTGACTACATCGAAGGCCGCTACGGTTGATTCGGTGGGGGGGGCGGCGACTTCGGAGCCCATCGGGTGCCTCCGCGCTTGACCCGGCCCCCGCCCATCGCGATGCTTGGCGGTGACATGAGCATCCCCGAAGCCAGCGCCGAGGCGCCCGAGGTCCCCGTGACCAGCCCCGAGGCCACCGCCGCCCCGGCGTCCGAATCCTCCCGCAAGACCGGGGATTCCGACCCGGTCCCTGCCGCGGGCGAGCCCGGTGAGCGCGCCGAGACGGCCGAGCTGCCGCAGGGGGCTCCCGCGGCCCCGGGTGAGGGGCTCGACGCGCCCGAAGCGCCTGGAGCTGTGCTCGACCCCACCGAGGCCGAAGGTGGCTCTGGAGACGAGTCGAGCGACGAACCGCAGGCGCATGGGCAGGATCGGCCCGAGGCCGCGTCCCCGGACGGCAGCGAGGGCCAGCAGGCCTCCAACGCGGGATCCCTCGAGGCCGCAGATGGCGAAGCCGCCGAGGTCGAGGAGGAGCTGCCGCCGCTCACCGACGAGGCCCGAGCCGCCCTCGGCCAGGCGCTCTTCGCGCTGCTCTTCGCGTCTCCCGACCCCCTCTCGCTCGGTCGCCTCAAGGACCTGACCGAGTCGCCCACGGCCCACGTGCGCGAGGGCTTGACCGCGGTCGAGCAGCTGGTCGAGGCCAGCGGCCTGCCGCTCGTCCTCAAGGCGATCGCCGGCGGCTACCGGCTCTTCAGCGCCCCCGAGGTCGCCGAGGTCGTCGCCCGCCTGGCCAAGGCGCGCAAGGCCGAGCAGGTCACCCCGGCCGCCCTCGAGACCCTCTCGATCGTCGCCTACCGCCAGCCGACCACCAAGGCCGAGGTCGAGGCCATCCGCGGCGTCCAAGCCGGCCCGATGCTGCGCCAGCTGATCGACCGCGGGCTCGTCAAGGTCGCCGGCCGCGCCGACCAGCCCGGCTCGCCCCTGCTCTACGCGACGACCAAGGAGTTCCTCGACCGCTTCGGCCTCGCCAAGCTCAAGGACCTCCCCCGCGACGCCGAGTTGAAGTAGCGCTCTGTTGCCGCTGGGCAAGCGCCTGCGGCGTGCTCTCGAGGTCGCTCTGTTGGCGCCTTGCGATGGTCCGGTGCTGGCAGTCGAGCGGCCATGCTTGTGACCTGCGGTCGGCTTTCGCTCGGGTCCCTGATCGCGGCTCCCCCGCGACGCCGAGTTGAAGTAGCGCTCTGTTGCCGCTGGGCAAGCGCCTGCGGCGTGCTCTCGAGGTCGCTCTGTTGGCGCCTTGCGATGGTCCGGTGCTGGCAGTCGAGCGGCCATGCTTGTGACCTGCGGTCGGCTTTCGCTCGGGTCCCTGATCGCGGCTCCTCGCTGCCCGCTCGTGGAAGCGGGCGGGGGGGGGGGGGGCGGCGCGGGGGGGGGGGGGGCGGCGCGGCCGGGGGGGGGGGGGGGGGGGGGGGGGGGGGGGGGGGGGGGGGGGGGGGG
>JARGPD010000170.1:1371-8725 GCA_029212845.1 Planctomycetota bacterium | reverse complement strand
GAACCAGAGGTTGCCGTCGGGGCCGAACTCGAGGTCGGTGATCGTAACGCCGCGGCCTTCGAGGAAGGTCTCGGTGGTGCCGGTGTAGCTCGCGCCTTGGGGAGTGAGGTGCGCTGCGGTGATGCGGCCCCAGGCCCAGTCGCCCAGGAACAGGACCTGGTCAAAGGGCGCGCCCCAGGTCCCGGACTCGCCCAGCTCGACGCCGGTCGGCGAGGCCAGGTCGGTCTCGACCACAGCCGGCAGCGTGTCGGGGTACTCGCGCGGCCACTTGGCCGAGCCGCTGCGCCAGCCGAAGTCGGCGCCGGGCACCAGGTGCAAGACCGCGGGCGAGCGGTACCAGGGCAGGCCGTGGTCCCACTCCATGTCCGAGTCGTAGGTGAAGACGTCGCCCGACTTCGACACGGCGATGTCGTAGGCGTTGCGCATGCCGACGCTCACGCGAGTCCAGTGCGTGCCGTCCGCGTCGAACTTCCAGAGCTCGCCGCCGGGCGCCATGATCCCGTGGGCGTGGCCGCGCGGGTCCCAGATGCGCGGCAGCAGCACGTCCTCTTGCACGTGCGCCGTCGGCGTCAGGTCGAGCACGGGCGCGGGACGACCCCCCATTGGCAACGGCCCGCTTGCGGAGTTTACCAGGACCAGGTACAGCGAGCCGTCGGGCGCGAGCCGCACGCCGTGGGCGCCGTGCTCGGAGTAGGGCTCGAAGGCCACGAGCTGCTCGGCCGTGGCGAGGCGCGCATGTTGCCCGCTGGCATCGCCGCCGCCACCTTCGCCGCCGGCCCCATCGCGCAGCCGCCACAGCCCGCCGCCGTCCTCGACCTTCGCCGACACGCTCACGTACAGGCTGTCATGGGCCCACTCCAGCCCCTGGGCCCCATGCACCGGCAGGTCGATCACGCGCGGGTCGCCGAGCCCGCCCGCGTGGGACCCGCCGGATGGCGAGGCGTAGCGCAGGTCCGCCGGCGCGCCGCCGACGAGCTCCGCGGGCAGGTCGAAGGCCAGCAGCTTGCCGCGCTCGGGCGAGACGAACAGGCGCACGCCGCCCTCCGCGTCCACCGGCCCGAAGGTCATCGAAGCCCAGGAGCCGTCCTCCTTGCGCGCCGAGTACAGCCGCTCGCACACGAAGCCAGCGGCCAGGGTGAAGGTCGCCGGGTCCGGTGCCTCGCGCGGCGCCATCACGTCGCCCCAGGGACCTGTGTGGTTCGAGCTCGGGCCGAGGGAGACCGCCGGGCTGCCGGCCTCATCCGATGCCGCGCCGAAGGGCTGCGGCCAGCCCGCGGGCTGCGCCTCCCAGAGCGTCCAGGTCGCGTCGGTGGCCAGGTCGGTCTGGGAGCCGTCCTCGCCGACCAGCGACAGCCGCCCGAGCAGCCCGCCGGGGCCGCCCGCATTGGTCGCGCGCACCGCGACGGTGTGGCTGCCCGGCGGCAGCACGCGCGCGGCCTCGTCCTCGGAGCTCCCGCCGAAGACGACCGGCTCGGTCCACTCGTTGCCGCTCGCGAGCAGCTCGCCGTCGAGCAGCAGCTCGAAGGTATTGTCGGCGGTGAAGGCGCCCATCGCGACCTCGGCCGGGACCGCCAGCTCGAAGGAGCGTGCGAAGAACAGCTCGTCGTCGTCCTGGGCCGCGCCCGCGCGCCAGATCCACTCGGGCTCGGTCGGCGGAGCCGCCAAGGCGGTCGCCTCGGCCACATCGACACCTCGGGCGGACCCGGACTCGCGGTCGGCGACGGTCCAGACGACGGCGCCCAAGAGGGTCAGCCAGAGCAGGGCACGCGGGCTGCCGGCGAGTGCGCGGGAGGGGGCTTGGGACATGCCTGCATCCTGGGTGGGCACCCTCCGAGACGCAAGCCCCGACAGGCCTCCCTGGATCGCGGACGGCACCCGGGGCGAGCTTGGAGGGGGGCTTGGCCCGGGCGCGAACCAGCGGGCGGTCGGGCGCTACGCTTCCCCCTCGCCGCCAACGCGACGAGGCCCCGACGAGCGCATGCTCGCCGGGGCCTCGTCCAGCTACGCAGAGGCGCGCAGCCGTCGGTCCAGGGACCCTAGTCGACCTTGTGCAGGTGCACGTCGGTCTGCGGGAACGGGATCGAGATGCCTTCCTTGTCGAAGGTCAGCTTGACGGTCTCGGTGATGTCGGAGAGGACATCCCAGTAGTCGCCGCTGTTGACCCACGGGCGGACCTTGAAGTTCACGCTACTGTCGCCGAGGTCGTTGATCGCGATCGCGGGCGCGGGCTGCTTCAGGATGCGGTCGTCGGCGGCGATGATGTCCGTCAGGATCTGCTTGGCCTTCAGCAGGTCGTCGCCGTAGCCGATGCCGAAGACCATGTCGACGCGACGCGTCGGACGGGCCGAGTAGTTGGTGATCACGCCGCCGAAGATCGCGCCGTTGGGCACGATGATCTCGCGGTTGTCGCCGGTCTTCATGATGGTGGTGAAGATCTGGATCTTCTCGACCACGCCGGTCACGCCGCCGGCCTCGATGAAGTCCCCGTTCTTGAACGGGCGGAAGATGATCAGCATCACGCCCGAGGCGAAGTTGCTGAGGCTGTCCTGCATCGCGAAGCCAACGGCCAGGCCCGCGGCACCGACGAGCGCCACGGCCGACCCGGTCGGCACGCCGAGCTTGTCGAGGGACGCGATGATGACGAAGAGCATCATCACACCGGCGGCGATCGAGACCAGGAAGTTGATCAGGATCACGTCCACCTTCGCCTTGGCCATCACCTTGCGCAGCACGCCGGTGAGGATCTTCACGACGATGCGGCCGATGACGAAGATCAGGATCGCGAAGACGACGCCTTCGAGGTAGGGCCAGAGGGTGCCGAAGGGGTCGGCCTTCAGGCTCTCCATGAGGGTCGGTCCGGCGACCGCTTCGGTGCCGGCTTCGGCGGCGCTTTCCGCGTCGCCCTGGAAGAGCAGGCCGAGGACGGGCAGGAGGGAGGGGGGGATGTACATGTTCGTCTGTGGGATGGAGATTCCGTTGCGGTGCAATGGGTGGATCCCTCATTCTAAAGTCCCACCCAATCGGGGGTGGTCTATCAAGGCCGTTATGAGCAACCAACGATCCGGCGATCGCGGACTCTCGCGTCGCGACTTCCTCCGAGGCGGCGTCGCCGTCGGCCTCGGCTCCGCAGCCATCGGCGCACCCGCGGATGCCGCCCAGGACCGAAGCGACGACTCCACCGGGGAATCCGGACGGGCTCGTCGGACCAAGGGCAAGACCGAGATCGTGCTGCGCATCAACGGCTCCGACCGGCGTGTCGAGGTCGAGCCGCGGACCAGCCTCTTGAGCGCCCTGCGGGATTTCGCCTCGCCGCCGCTGACCGGGACCAAGCTGGTCTGCGACGGCGGCAACTGCGGCGCCTGCACCGTGCACGTCGACGGCCGCCCAGCGGCCGCCTGCATGCTGCTCGCCCTCGACGCGGTCGGCCATGAGCTGCGCACCATCGAAGGCCTCGGTACGCCCGAAGAGATGAGCCCCCTGCAGCAGTCGTTCTGCGACCACGACGGGATGATGTGCGGCTTCTGCACCCCCGGCATGATCATGTCGCTGACCGCCGAGCTCGACCGCAACCCGAAGGCCAACGAAGAGCAGCTGCGCGCCGCCTGCGCCGGCAACCTGTGCCGCTGCGGGACTTACCCGCAGGTCTTCGAGGCCGCGCTCAGCGTGGCCAAGGGAGGCGCGCGATGAGCCGCTCCCAGGACAGCACCCCGAGCTGGCCGACGGCGACCGCCGCTGGGACCGGCCTGCGCGAGGGTCGCGTCCTCGGCCGCGACATCAAGCGCGTCGACGGTCCGGCCAAGGCCACCGGCCGCGCCGGCTACGGCCACGACCAGCGCCCGGCCAACCTGGTCTTCGCGCAGTTCCTCTGCTCGACCACCCCCAACGCCGAGTTCACCCTCGACCTCGCTCCGGCCCTGGCCGTCGACGGCGTCGTCGACGCGATGGCCGTCGCCGAGGGCAAGACGGTCCACCTCGGCCAGCCGATCGCCGCCGTCGCCGCGGTCTCGCCCCAGGCGGCCGCCGAGGGCGTGCGCGCCCTCGCCCAGCATGGCCTCGAGGTCACGGTCCTGCCCCACGCGATCAGCATCGAACAAGCCATGGCCGAGGGCGCCCCCGCGGTGCGCCGCTCGGGCAACGTCGGCCGCGTCCGCTCCAGCGACGAAGGCGACGTCGAGGCCGGCAAGCAGGAGGCCCTCGACGCCGGCGGCGTCGTGCTCACGCGCACCTACGAAGTGCCGGTCCAGCACCACGCCTGCCTCGAGACCCACGGCATGGTCGTCGACTACTCCGGCGGCGAGGAGGCCACGATCTGGGCCTCGGTCCAGGGCACCTTCGCGATGCACGACGGTCCGCCCGAGTACCTCGAGCTCGACCCCAGCGTCGTGCACGGCCGCGTCGAGCACATGGGCGGCGGCTTCGGCTCGAAGTTCGGCGTCGGCGTCGAAGGGCGGGTGGCCTGCCAGCTGTCCAAGCGGCTCGGCCGCCCGGTGCACCTGTTCATGGACCGCGAGACCGAGTTCCATGCCGCGGGCAACCGCAGCGGCAACCGCGTCACCGTCACCGCCGCGATGGCCCCCGACGGGCGCATCACGGCGATGGAGAGCGACTCCCTGCGCCTCGGCGGCCTGTCGGGCGGCTCCTACGCCGGCCTGCCCTACGTCTACACGGTCGCCAACAGCAAGAGTGCGATGCGCTCGGTCCACACCCACACCGATGGCAACCGCGCCATGCGCGCGCCGGGTCACCCCCAGGCCAGCTTCGGCATGGAGGGCATCCTCGACGAGCTGGCCTACGCCAACGGCGTCGACCCCCTGACCGCGCGCCTCGCCAACCTGCCCGAGGACGAGTGGAACGGCGTCTGGCGCCGGCAGCTCGAGCGCGTCGCCCGCGAGATCGGCTGGTACGAGCACGAGCACCGCACGGCGCCCGGACCCCACGAGGTGGTGGGCGCGAACGAGGTCGTGGTCGGCATCGGCTTCGGCCTGTCGGTCTGGGGCGGCGGCGGCTCGCGCGGCAACGAGGTCGAGCTGCGCGTCGACCGCGACGGCCGCGTCAGCGTGGCTGTCGGAACGCAGGACCTGGGCACCGGCGCGCGCACCCTGGTCAGCGCGATCACGGCCGAGGAGTTCGGCCTCGACACCGGCCAGGTCTCCGAGAGCATCGGCTCGACGCGCCTCGGCCGCGGCAACATGTCCGGCGGCAGCGTGACGACCGCGAGCCTGGCGCCGGCGGTCAAGGACGCGGCCCACAAGATGAGCGTGGTGCTGCTCGCCAAGGCGGCCGAGGCCACCGGGGTCGACGTGGCCGAGCTGGCCTTCGCCGAGGGCGGACGCGTCACCGGCGGCGGCGTGGACATCGCCTGGAAGGACCTCTGCTCACGCCTGGCCGCGACCGGCGAGACCACCCACGGCAGCTGGGTCCGGGAGCTGCAGGACTCGGGCGTGCACGGCGCCCAGGCCGCCAAGGTCGCGGTCGACCTGGTGACCGGCCACGTCGAGGTGCTCGAGATGGTCTGCATGCAGGACATCGGCTTCGTGCTCAACCACCTTGCCGCCAAGAGCCAGGTCCAGGGCGCGATGGTCCAGTCGCTCAGCTACGCGCTGTTCGAGGAGCGCCTGATCGACGCCGACCTAGGCCTCGCCCTGAACCCGAACTTCGAGAGTTACAAGCTGGCCAACTCGACCACCATCCCGCCCATGAAGGTCCTCTTCGATCCCGAGGACGAGCGCGGCGTGATCGGCATCGGCGAGCCCCCGGCGATCCCAGGTGCCGCGGCCATCGCCGGCGCGGTGCACAACGCCTGCGGCCTGCGCCTCGCGAGCCTCCCCCTGACCCCCGACAAGGTCCTGATGGGCCTGGAGGAGCTGCGCGCGCGCGGCTAGGAATCATGAAGGACTTCGAATACATCCAGCCCGACAGCATCGCCACGGCGACCGAGCTTTTGGCCGAGGGCGACGCGGCCTGGTCGAACGTCAGCCGCCGCGCGATCGCCGGCGGCCAGGACCTCTTCGGTGAGCTCAAGACCGGCATCGTCGAGGTCGACTCGCTGGTCGACCTCAAGGCCACCGGCGCCGACAACACGATCGCGGTCGACCCCTCCGGCAACCTGCGCATCGGCGCGCTGGTCAAGCTGACCGACGTGGCCGAGCTGGCCGAGCGCGGCCCCGTGGCGAGCCTGCTCGCAGCGGCGGCCCTGTCGGTCGCCAGCCCCCAGATCCGCAGCCAAGCGACCCTGGGCGGCAACCTGTGCCAGCGGCCGCGCTGCTTGTACTACCGCCGGCCCGAGGCGATCTGCCTCAAGAAGGGCGGCGACGAGTGCTTCGCCTACGGCGGCCACAACAAGTACAACGCGATCCTCGGCGGGGGGCCGTCCTTCATCGTGCACCCCTCGGACCTCGCCCCGGCGCTGGTCGCCCTGGACGCGAAGGTCACCATCGCCGGCGCGGGAGGCGCGACGCGCGAGCTGCCTCTGGCGGACCTGTACACCCTGCCCAGCGAGGGCGACGTCACGCGCGAGACGGTCCTGACCCCCTCCGAGGTCCTGACCCAGGTCGAGACGCAGCTGCCGCTGGTCGACCGCATGGCCGGCACCTGGCGCAGCTCGTGGCAGAAGTTCCGCGAGCGCGACGGCTTCGACTTCGCCCTGTCGGCCGTGGCCATGTGCCTGCGCGTCGCCGACCGTCGCATCGTCGACGCGCGCGTCGTTCTGGGCGGCGTGGCCCCGCGCCCCTGGCGCAGCGCCGAAGCCGAGGCCGCGCTGATCGGCCAGGAGCTGGCCACCCACGGCAGCGCCGAATTCGACGCCCTGGCCGTCGCCGCCGGCGAGGCCGCGCTGACCGGCGCCGAACCCCTCGACCACAACGGCTACAAGATCCCGCTGACCAAGGGCCTGGTCCGCCGCGCCCTCCAGGAGCTCTCCCGATGACCAACCAGCCCACCAGCTCCGGCCTCCCGGTCGCCCCCTTCTGCCCGTCCTTACGCAGCAAGAAGTTCTACTTCCTCGAGGGCCCGGCCCTGACCGAGGACGAGCTGCTCGACGCCAGCAACGACTGCTGGTGCAAGGAGACCCAGCAGCGCGTCGGCCCCGACGCCGAGCCGGTCTCCCCCGACGATTGCCAGCGCGGCAGGGGTTGCTTCAAAGGGTGACTTGGCGCTCTCTTGCCGCGGGGCAAGCGCCTGCGGCGGGCGGGCGCCTGCGGCGGGCCCTCGCTCGGGGCCTTGGGCTCGGGCTGCCCTCCCGCTCGTGGAAGCGCCAGGGGGTGCGGCGGCCCGTCGGGCGGCTCGTGTTGAGGGGCCGGCGGATGAGGGCCTAGGCGGGGTTGAGGGGCTTGGGAGTGGAGAGGGACGGAGAGCG
>JARGPD010000170.1:0-1361 GCA_029212845.1 Planctomycetota bacterium | reverse complement strand
GGTGGGGGGGGGGGGGCGGGCTGTGGGCCGGGGCGGCCCGGGGGGGGCCCCCCCACCCCCTGGCGCAGTTCCACGAACGGGCCAGGGCTCCCGAGGACAGACCCTCTCGCTCGAAAGGAACGTACTGCACCTTGCGGACGGGAAAGGGACGCGCTGCACCTTGCGGGCGAGAGCGGAGGTGGGGAACGGCCCCACCGTTGTTGGTTGCCCAGCAAGTCCCAGCCCGATGGAGCAGCACCTCGCGGCAGCACTTCGTGTCTGTACTTCGTGTCTCCGCTTCGCGTCGGCGTCTCTGCCTGGGCGCATGACCTTTGCCGCGGCACCTCGATACTCGCCCTCGCCACTGCCGAGTGAAGCTGGACGCGGGTTCGTGTGCAGTACGCACTCCCCCAAGTGAGAGTCGAGCCTGTGCAGTAGGTGGGCGTGGGGAGGCGGGTCGCTGCGAGGGGGTCTGCGGCGCGCCCACTTGGGAGCGTTGGGCGGGTTGGATGTGGTGGCGGAAGGTGCTTTGCTTGGGAATGATGACGGCTATGGAGGGCTTTGAAAAGCGCCGCTGACCCCCTCGCAACGACCCGCCTCCCCACGCCCCCTCCACCGCTGGCGCTCGACTCTTGCTAGGTGAAGGAGTTCTGTCTTGCCCACCGATCGAACACCCGACCCAGCCCAAGCGCTGCACAACCCGGCAAGCCATCAAGCCCGCAACGATCGACGACAGCTCCTCACACCACCACGAAGTAGCACCACGTCGCGCCACGCGACCCCCCACGACTTCGCACCCCCTGTACCAGCCTGATTGCCTCGTACACAGGGGTGCGCTGTTGAGTCGGACGATGTCAATGCGGCCATGCAGGTCGGGCCGGCCCGGGCCAGGCTCAAGGCCCGGTGACCATGGCGCTCCACGACTGCATGGCACAACCGGACAGCACAACGGCGGAGCTCGACTCCGAAACTCGACAGCCCAGTACGACTGCGGCGCGCAAAGGCGTAGCACCACTGCGCAAGGTGACGGCGAAGCATGGATGCGTGCTGTGACTAAGCAGGACGATCCTTTGCGAGTGAGGGGTCCTGCCCTTGGTTGTCATGTCTGCTCGTGGAACGGCGCCAGGGGGTGCGGCGATCCCTCGAGGGCGCTCGCCGGTGCACCCCTCTCCCAAGCCCCCAAACCCCGCCAACGCTCTCAACCGCAAGTCGCCTAGGACGAGCCGCCCGACGGGTCGCCGCACCCCCTGGCGCTTCGTCGTTGGGCAGGACGATCCTTTACGAGTGAGGGGTCCTGGCCTTGGTTGTCATGTCTGCTCGTGGAACTGCGCCAGGGGGTGCGGCGATCCCTCGAGGGCGCTCGCCGGTGCACCCCTCTCCCA
>JARGPD010000169.1:922-8743 GCA_029212845.1 Planctomycetota bacterium | reverse complement strand
GCCCTCGCGGCCGCCGCCGCCCGCGCCGTCGCCGAGGGCGTGCCCGCCGGCCGCGCCCGCCCGGCTTCGGACCTGGCCCTCGCGCACCTGATGGTCTACCGCCGCGCCGTCGACGAGGGCCCGGCCGAGGTCGTGCCCGAAGACCCAGAGCTCGAAGCCGCCCGCGCGGCATGGATCGAGGCCTGGGACCAGAATCTCTCGACCCACACCCCCGAGGAGCTCGGCTTGGCATGAAGGTCCTGATCGTCATCCACGACTACCTGCCCGAGCACGCCGGTGGCTCGGAGTTGCACGCCCACCAGGTCGCCAAGGAGCTCCTCGCGCGCGGGCACGAGGTCACGGCGCTGTTCACCGAGCGCGACATCACGCGCCCCGAGGGCGACTTCACCGACGGCGAGTTCGAGGGTGTGCGCACGGTCGAGGTGATCCACCAGCGCGAGTATCCGCGCCTAGACGAGACCTGGAACCAGAGCCTGTTCGCCGAGGTCTTCCGCGCCCAGCTCAAGCGCCTCGCTCCCGATGTCGTGCACTTCCACCACGTCGCCTTCTGGGGCGCGCGCTGCCTCAAGGTGGCCAAGGAGGAGGGCGTGCGGGTGGTCCTGACCCTGCACGACTTCTTCCTCGTGTGCCACAACTCGGTGCTCCTGAACGGCACCGAGCTGTGCGACGGTGGGGGCGCTCGGGGCCGCTGCGGCGCGTGCCTGCCCGCCGAGCTCCTGCCCGACGGGCTCGACGATGAGGCGCGCGAGGCGGCCCTCTTGGCCGGCGCCGCCGAGCGCCGCGCCCTGCACCAGGCGATGCTGCACTCGGTCGACTTCATCGTCTCGCCCTCGCGGTACCTGCTGGAGCGCCTGACCCTAGCCGGCTTCGACGTGCCCGCCGAGCGCAGCGCCGTGCTGCTGTATGGCTACCCCGGCGAGCGCGCGCCGGTGCGCCAGCGCGAGGCCGCCGCGCCCCTGCGGGTCGGGTACCTCGGAGGGCTCTACCCGGCCAAGGGCGTGCACGTGCTGGTCGAGGCCTTCCGCCACTTGGCGACTCGAGACCGCAGCGGCAAGGCCCTGATCGAGCTCGAGGTGCGCGGCCACCTGGACTGGTTCCCGGACTACGTCGGCGATCTACAGAGCAGAGCCGCGGGCCTGGCCGTGACCTTCGCGGGTCCCTACGCCTCGGGCGAGGCCGGCCGTGTGCTCGCTGCCATGGACGTCCTTGTGGTGCCCAGCATCTGGTACGAGAACCGCCCGATCACGATCAGCGAGGCCTACCTGGCCGGCGTCGTGCCGCTGGTGACCGACCTCGGCGGCATGGCCGAGAGCGTGCGCGCCGAGGAGGACGGCCTGACCTTCCCGCGCGGCGACGCCGCCGCCCTCGCCGATCAGCTCGAGCGCCTGGCCGACGAGCCCGGGCTCTGGGACCGCCTGGCCGCGGGCCGCCCCGAGCTCCCGGATGCCGGCGAGGTGGTCGACGCCCTCTTGGGCTACTACCGGGGCAGCTCCGAGGGGTAGAATCCCCAGCCATGTGGTCCACCAACAGCAGCGCGCTCGTCCTCGTCCTCGTGGCTTCGGCCTGTGCCGGCAGTCCGAGCAAGGGGACCGGCGCCGATCCCGAGGAGCAGCTCGCGGTCAGTGACTTCCGCCCCGACCTCGTGCGCACGGGGGCCGGCTCGGACGCCGAGGTCCTGTCGGTCGATGAGCTGCCCGAGGAGCACCGCGAGGTGCTCGAGGCCTGGCGCACCGGTGGCTTCACCTGGGCGATCAAGCGCGGCGACGTCCTGTCCGACCCGGCGCTGACCTCGTTCCTCGTGGACAACCTGCTGCTGCTCGTGTTCGAGGAGCACCAGGCGATCCGCGGCATCGCGAAGGCCGCCAGGGCCAGCGACGCCGAGGTCGAGGTGCAGGGCGACCAGCTGGCCGCGCGCCGCGCCGCCTACGCCCGCGCGCGCGCCGAGCTGCCGCGCCTCGGCAAGGTCGCGGCCGAAGCGGTCGCCGCCGCCACGGGCCTCGGCGACGACACCCTCTTCGCCCTCGTGAAGGACATCCTCGCCGACATGGGCCCCGACGGCGCGCCCGCCGTAGCTGGCCTGCTGCAGTCCCCGAGCGCGCTCGTGCGCTACCGTGCGGCCTCGATGCTGGGCCGCCTGCCCTCGGCCGGCTTGGAAGAGCCCGAGGTCTACACGGCACTGCAAGCCGCCGCCGAGAACGACGCCTCCGAGATCGTGCGTGTCCAGGCGACGCGCGCCCTCGGCGAGCGCGGCCTGTGGGCCTCCGCTGGGCGCAACCTGACCGAGGTCGACCTCGCACCCAGCCGCCTGGCCCTCGAGGCCTGCCTCGACGACGACGCCGAGGCCGTGCGCCTCGAGGCCATCGGCGGGCTGAGCCTGCTGGGCGACCGACGCGCCGTCGAGGCCCTCTTGACCTTCGGCCGGGACGCGCGCCGCGACCAGCGCCTGCGCGACCTGTCCGCGGCGGGCAAGACGATTCGCTCCCTGACCGGCAAGGACCTCGGCGTCGACGTGGACGCTTGGGCGGCCTGGTGGGAGACCAACGAGGAGGCCGTCGAAGCGGCCGGAGGCCAGCGCTGATGGCGAGCTGGAGCATCGAGAAGCGGGTCAACACCTGCGGCACCTGCGAGCGCGAGTTCCAGGACGGCGAGGCGCTGTACTCGTTCCTGGCGGTGGGGGAGGAGGGCCTCGCGCGTGGCGACCGCTGCGCGGCGTGCCGCTCGGACGAGGAGCTCGACGCGGCGCTGTTCTGGTGGCGCACCCACCACAAGGAAGCCAAGGGCAAGGGGCTGCAGCTGGACCTCGAGGCGATCGAGGCCCTGTTCGTGGCCCTCGGTGAGAAGACCGTTGGGCCAGCCGCCGAGCGCCTGGCCCAGCTGCGCTACCTGATGTGCCTGATCCTGTTGCGCAAGCGCCGGGTCAAGGTGATCAAGGTCGCCCGCGAGCACGACGGCGTGGCGGGGGAGTTCTTCCTCTGCAAGCGCCCGCGCCGGGACGAGCTGCTGGCGGTCGAGGTCTTCGACTTCGACGCCGAGAAGATCGAGGAGCTGCGCGGCGACCTGCAGCGCATCTTCGAGGGGGCGGATCCGGCCGAGCTGGACGCCTCCCCGGGCCAGGCCGAGGAGAGCCCGGTGGCACCGGGTGGCGCGGACGAGCAGTCGGCGGACGCCGACGAACCAGGCTCCGATCCGATCGACTGAGCTGGGCCGGAGCCCCGCTCGGCGAGCCCCGGGGATTTTTTGGGGCGAAAAATTGGGGCCCCCAAGGTTTTGGGGTGAGGGCCCCCGTGGAGGCCTAACAGGGCCCGAAACCTACAAGATGTAGTGGTGTGAGGGGCCCCGCGCGTCCCCATCTGGTGGGCGGCCTGGGGGCGCCCCGTCCCCGATCTGAGCCAGCCGGTGCCAATTCGGCCCCTCGGCCCTCCCAGCCACGGTTCTGTCCGGACTCCATGCGCAGAATCCCCTTGGTGTGTAGTCGGGTGGCACCTAGTATCACCTGTGTGGCAGCAAATGGCACCAGATGGCGCGACCGGGCGCTGGCGACCGAGGTCGCCTCGAAGCGAGCAGCTGAGGCTCTCGTCGTGACCGTGGAGGTGCCCCTTGTTCCTTGACGAGTCCAAGCACGCCATGGACAAGAAGGGCCGGGTCTTCCTGCCCAAGCGCTTCCAAGGCGCCCTCGGTCGCGACGCGGCCGGCGCCCTCTGCGGCGTCCTGACCTTCGGCTTCGAGGGCTGCCTCGGCATCTACTCGATGGAGGGCTTCGCGGCCCTCACCGCCACCCAGAACACCGACACCTTCGCGGACCCCCGGACGCGCACGGCCCAGCGCCGCTTCTTCCGGAACACGCACCTGTTCACCCTCGACGGCTCCGGCCGGCTCCTGATCCCCGAGCGCTACCGCAAGTTCGCGGACCTCGAGGGCGAGGTGATCATGCTCGGCGTGTCGAACCGCGCCGAGGTCTGGAACGCCGAGCGCCTCGCCGCGGTGGATGACGACGACAACTTCGACG
Organism: Planctomycetota bacterium; assembly: GCA_029212845.1. GTDB lineage: Bacteria > Planctomycetota > UBA1135 > UBA1135 > JARGPD01. The sequence goes on along the minus strand of JARGPD010000169.1, from coordinate 4,737 downwards.
ACCTGGGCTTGGGCTTCGACGCCGCCGGGTCGACCCAGGACAGTGATCAGCCCGGGGCCAGCGCATGAAGTGCCGAGCCCGAGAAGGCCGCCGTGGACCCGCCTGCGAGACCCGCAGCGGCTCCGGCGAGGACGAGGGGGAGGGTGATGGATCTGATGCATCACATTCCCGTTCTCCTCGAAGCCACTCGTCGAACCCTCGCTGATGTCCTCGGCGCGACCGGGGCTTGGCTGCTCGACGGCACCCTTGGCGCGGCCGGTCACAGCAGCGTGCTGCTCGGCGACTTCCCGGGCCTCCGGGTCTGGGGCACGGACCAGGACGACCAGATGCTCGCCGTAGCCCAGGAGGCCCTCGCCAGCTTCGGCGACCGTGCGGTCACCACCCGCGCTCGCATCAGCGAGCTCGGGGAGCTGTTCGCCGCCGGCGACGTGCCCTTCGAGGGCGCTCCAGCCGCGATGCTGTTCGACGTCGGCGTCGCCAGCCCGCACCTCGACCAGCCCGAGCGCGGCTTCTCCTTCCAGGCCGACGCGCCCCTCGACATGCGCATGGACCTGCGCCGCGAGGTGACCGCCGCCGACATCGTGAACACCTGGCCTGCCGACGACCTCGCCGACCTCCTGTTCACCGAGGGCGACGAGCGTCGCTCGCGCCAGGTCGCCGCCGCGATCGTCGAGGCGCGCCGGCGCTCCCCGATCCAGCGCACCGGCCTGCTCGCCGACCTCGTCGAGGGCGTCGTCGGTGGGGGACGCATCCACGGCGCGACGCGCACCTTCCAGGCCCTGCGCCGCGAGGTCAATCGCGAGGACGCCGAGCTGCGCGCGGCCCTCGAGCTCGGCGAGCGCCAGCTGGCGCCCGGTGGCCTCTTGGCCGTGATCGGGTTCCACCCGGGCGAGAACCGCGTCGTCAAGCGCTGGGCCCGCGAGGCCGAGTCGCGCGGCGCCTTCGAGCGCGTCCACAAGAAGCCCATCGTCGCCGATGCCGCCGAGCGCCGCGAGAACCCGCGCGCTCGCTCGGCCGAGCTGCGCGTCCTGCGTCGCCTCGATGGTGGTGCAGCCAGTCCGAGCGAAGGGGGTGTCCGCTGATGCGCGCGCTCCTCGCTCTCCTGATCGCCTGCGGTGGCCTCGGCATCAGCCTCTTTTCCTCGGGGCTGACCGCCAAGAACCACGCCAGCGCCCAGCGCCTGCACGTGCTCCAGCGGGAGTGCGAGCTGCGTCGCGCGGCGATCACCAACATGCGCGTGCAGGTCCGCGGCCGAGTGGCCGGCGACCCGCGCGCGGTCCAGCGCGCCTTGGCCGAACAGGCCGCGCAGCGCGCTCTCGTGCAAGCTGTTCAGGACGGTAGCGGGGTCTCGGGTTCTTCGAGCCTGGGGGGGAGCCCCTCTACCGGTCCTGGCGCTTCTTTCACTCCCGGGAGGTACACGCCGTGAAGGTGCCCTCCCTGGAGCATGTGCAATTGAAAGAGGGCACCTTCGACAGCGCCTCGGGCCTCAAGCCCATGAGCGCCTACGTCGTCGTCGCGATCGTCCTGTGCATGGCCGGCTGGCAGATGTACGGTCTGGCCGCCGCCGCCGAGAAGCCCACGGGCTACGGCGGCCTGCGCATCGAGCGCGGGGACCAGCCCGCCTACATGGTGGAGGACCGCGAGGGCCGCGTGCTGGCCGCTTCGGTGCCGTCCTTCGACCTCTTGCTGTCCCCGCGCGCGATGTGGCAGAGCCACACGCCCGAGCGCATCGCGGCAGCCCTCGGCGCGGCCGTCGGCAGCAGCGACCCCGGCTTCTTGGCCGCCCTGCAGGCCGCCATGCTGCCCGCCGATCCCGACGGCTGGCGCGTGGTCGAGGAGTGGGAGCTGAGCGTGGCCGAGGCCCAGCGCATCGACGCCTTCCTGCGCGAGGAGGAGCTCGCGGGCTGGAACCTGGACACCTTCGACAACCTGGCCCGCACGCGCGGGCTCGAGCCCCTCGAGGGCCAGCGCGGCTACGGCACCCTGCGCCTCTGCTGGGAGCCGCGCCGCGTGCTGTCGGCCGCCGAGCGCGACCGCCATGGCGAGCGCATCGGCGCGCGCACCTGGACGCGCTTCCTGGCGCGCGGCCTGTGGACCGCCCTGCAGGTCCCTGTCGCCGAGGGCGACGAGCCGAAGAAGTACGACTACCGCGAGCACGGCTCGGGGGTGTGGCGCGCGCTGCTCCCCGAGGTCGAAGCGCGTCCCTTCGAGCGCATCTCGCCCGCGGTCGCGATGGACGTCTCGGCCGCGCTCGTTGCCGAGTCGGTGGGGCAGCACCAGATGCGACTCGACCCGCGCGCGGACCGCGAGCACCCCGTCGAGGAGTTCACCGTGCTCGGCCAGTGGGGCTTCACCAAGGACGGCCAGCGGGAGCCTGAGCCCTACGTTGGGCTCGAGCTGACCGCGAAGCAGCTGCTCGAGGAGGGCGACTACCCCTGGCTCGAGACCAGCCTCGCCGGCTACGCCTGGCGTCCCGACCACGTCTCGCGCAAGGGCGCCAGCCCCTACTTCCTGACCTCGCGCGATCCTTCGGCGCCGGTCTCGGTGCGCACGACCATCGACGCGCGCCTGCAGGGCGAGTCCCACCGCATCCTGGCCGAAGCCCTCGACGACTTCGACGCGGCCATCGCGATGGCGATCGTGCTCGACCTCGAGAGCGGCGAGGTGCTGGCGCTGGACTCGATCTCGCGCTATCGCAACCAGACCTTCGCGCCGGTCGCGCACCTGTTCACCCCGGGCTCGACCTTCAAGCTGGTCACCATGGCGATGGGGCTCGAGGCGGGCGTCGTCACGCCGACCGAGCCGATCGACGTGGGCGATGGCCGCGCGTACACGATCCCGCGCGAGATCGGCAAGCGCACGGTCCACGAGGCCCTCGGCGCACCGTCCGGCGTGATCCAAGCGGCCGACTGCGTGGCCCAGTCGAGCAACGCCGGCATGATCCAGATCGGCCTGCGCCTGACGCCCGAGTACTTCCGCAAGAAGGTCATCGAGCTGGGCTACGGCCAGAAGCCAGGCGCAGGCCTGGGCGCCGAGAACTTCTTCCCGGTGGCCGGCCTCGACGACTGGAAGATGCGCGAGCACCAGGTGTCGATGTCCTTCGGTCACCAGGTCATGGTCAGCATGTGGCAGCAGGCCGAGGCCCTGTCCTGCATCCTGCGCGGCGGCACCTGGAAGCCCCTGACCTTGGTCAAGGAGGTGCGCCAGGGCGAGCTCGCCGAGGCGGTCGATCCGAGCGCCCTCGGGCGGGGCAAGCCGCGCCGGGTCTTCAGCGAGGACACGTCGGCCAAGGTGCGCGCGATGATGACGCTCGGCGCTCGCGAGGGCACCGGCGAGAAGATCGTGCGCCGCGACATCGAGATGGGCTCCAAGACCGGCACGACCGAGAAGGAGAGGAACTCCCTCTCGACCCACGTCGAGCTGGCGGCGATCGAGGAGATCATCGCGTCCGGCGAGCAGCTGACGACGGCCGAGTGGCTCGAGCGCCGCAAGCAGCTCAAGGTCCAGAACCCGTCCGACGGCGGCCTGTACACCTCGTCCATCGTGGTCGTCGGGCACCTGCCGGAGTACGACGCCGAGACCGGGGTCGACCTGGGCTGGGAGCGCGAGGTGCTGGTCTACGTGACGATCGAAGAGCCCCGCAAGCGCGAGAAGTTCGGCAGCCGCGTGGCGGGTCCGACCGCGATGAAGATCCTGTCCGAGGCCCTCGGCCTGACCGAGTTCGGCGCCGAGCCGGTGGTCCTCGGAGCGTACGACGAAGAGGCACCTGAGGGGTCCGCGTGAGGAGGGGAGGTGGGGGTACGAAGCGGGGGAGC
>JARGPD010000169.1:0-912 GCA_029212845.1 Planctomycetota bacterium | reverse complement strand
AGGGGTCCGCGTCCGCTGCCAATGTCGGGGAGCTCCCCGAGGCAGCGGACGCGCCTTGGTCCCGCTTCGTGACCGGGGAGGCGGGACGGTAATGGTGCGCCTCTCTCGACTGGTGGCACGCTTCGGTGGCGAGCTGGTGCAGCGCGCCCAGGATGGGTGGGCCGGCGACCCGGACATCCAGGACGTCGACCTCGACAGCCGCACCGTGGCTGCCGGCTCGCTGTTCTGCGCCCTGCGCGGCAGCGCGACCGATGGGCGGCGCTTCCTGCGGCCGGCCCTCGGGCGTGGCGCGGCGGCGGTCTTGTGCGACGACCTCGCGGACCTACCCGAGCTGGCCCGCGGCTGGCGCGCGGCCGAGCGCGACGGCGGCGGCCTGCGGGTCGCGACCAGCGCCCTCTGGCTGCACCCGAACCCGCGCCGCATCACGGGCCTGGCGGCCGACCTCGTGCACGGCTCGCCCTCCTCGGCGACCTACACCGTCGGCATCACCGGCACCAACGGCAAGACCTCGGTGGCGCACCTCGTGCACCAGCTGCTCGAGCTCGGCGGCCTAGCGCCGTCCCTGTTCGGCACGGTCCAGCACAGCGTCCACGGCATGCCGGCCGAGGTCGCGCGCACGACGACGCCCGAGGCCACCTACCTCCACCGAGCCCTGGCCCGCGCGGCCGCGGCCGGTTCACGCGCGGCGGTGTTGGAGGTCAGCTCCCACGCCGTGCACCAGTCGCGCGTCGCAGGCCTGGCCTTCGACGTCGGCGTCTTCACCAACCTCACCCGCGATCACCTGGACTACCACGGCAGCCTGGAGGAGTACGCCGCCGTGAAGGCGAGCTTCTTCCGCTCGCTCGGCCCGGACTCGCACGCAGTTGTCAACGCGGACGACGCGCATGGAGAACAGATGGCCGCCGCCGCCCG
>JARGPD010000168.1:2425-8807 GCA_029212845.1 Planctomycetota bacterium | reverse complement strand
GTGTTCGTCGACCTCGGCGGCATCGACGGCCTGCTGCACATCACCGACATGTCCTGGGGTCGCCTCAAGCACCCCTCCGAGATGGTCGCCATCGGCGACGAGCTCGAGGTCATGGTGCTGCGCGTCGACCGCGACCGCGAGCGCATCGCGCTCGGCATCAAGCAGAAGTCCGAGTCCCCGTGGGACGGCATCGAAGCCCGCTACGGTGTGGGCATGAAGGCGAAGGGCGAGGTGGTCAACATCATGTCCTACGGTGCCTTCGTGAAGCTCGAGGACGGCGTGGAAGGCCTGGTGCACATCTCCGAGATGTCCTGGACCCGCCGCATCAACCACCCCTCCGAGCTGGTCACCGCCGGCGAGGAAGTGGAGGTGGTCGTCCTGGCGCTCGACCTCGAGAAGCAGGAGATCTCGCTCGGCATGAAGCAGGCCGAGCAGAACCCCTGGGACCTCGCGCAGGAGCACTACCCGCAGGGTACGGTCATCGAGGGTCGCGTCCGCAACCTCACGACCTACGGCGCCTTCGTCGAGATCGAAGAGGGCATCGACGGTCTGCTGCACGTCTCGGACATGAGCTGGACCAAGAAGGTCGCGCACCCGTCCGAGATGGTCAAGAAGGGCGACCAGCTGACCTGTGTCGTGCTCTCGGTCGATGTGGACAAGCGCCGCATCGCCCTGGGCCTCAAGCAGCTCAGCCCCGACCCGTGGCTCGACATGATCCCCAACAACTACCACGTTGGCGATCTGCTCTCCGGCTTCGTCACCAAGATCACCAACTTCGGTGTCTTCGTGAAGCTCGAGGACGACCTCGAGGGTCTGCTGCACGTCTCGGAGCTCGCCGATCACAAGATCGAGACTCCCGAAGAGGTCGTGCAGCTGGGCATGAAGATCGAGGTGCGCGTGATCCGCGTCGACCTCGAGGACCGCAAGATCGGTCTCTCCTTCGTGCACGCTGACTTCTCCGAGAACGAGAGCCTCAAGCCGGTCGCTCCCAAGCCGGCCGCCGAAGAGCCCGCCGACCGCCCGAAGGGTGGTGGCATCGACCTCGGCGCAGCCGTGGCCCAAGCCGCTGGCGAGGGTGGCCTCGCCGAGGCCCCCGCGGCCGAGGAGGCTCCCGCCGAGGAGGCCCCTGTCGAAGAGGCTTCCACCGAGGAAGCTCCGGCCGAGGAAGCTCCCGCGGAAGAAGCCGCCGAAGTGGAGAAGCCTGAGGACAAGTAACCTCTAGCGGATCCTTCTCTGTAGGAAGGCCGGGCGGTTCGTAGCCGCCCGGCCTTCTTCGTATATTCGAAGCAGCCATGTGCAAGCTCGTCCCACTCCTGCTGTTGCTGCTGCTCCCGCTCGGGGGCTGCATGCTGCTGCCCACTCCGCTCGAGCCCCAGGTCGATGCGCGCGTCTCCGGGGACTTCCTGGACTCGGCCGTGCTCGTGCTCGAGGCCCTCGACGAGGGTGACGACGAGCTCGCGGAGTCGATCCTCCTGCGCATGGGCGCCAGGGGACCGGACCCGGAGACCGCCGCCTGGATCCATGAGGTCGGGCGCGTGCTCGAGGGGCGCGCCGTGCTGCGCCAGCTGGACCTGCGGCTCGTGACGGTGGTGGAGGAGCGGGACGGGACCCAGACCAAGCGCCTCGTCCTGCGTGTCAACGCCGGTGGTGAGTCCGCCGTCAGCCTGCACATGACCCCGCCGATCCTGGCCTGGGAGCGCGACTGGATCGACGCCTCGGGCAACGGGGGACGCTCCTCGGACGAGGTCGGCCTCGACTTCCTCGAGCGCCTCGACTTCGCGCCCCGCAGCCTGACCGACATCCCCGTGCTGGATCTGCCGGCGGCCCGCGGTCAGGCCCTGGCCATGCGCGAGCGCTGGGCCCTGGAGATGCACTTCTGCTACCTCGAGGTCGAGGGCACCCGCTACCCGACCAACGCACCCTTCGTGCAACCCCTCGAGCGCTACCTGCTAGCCACCCACCTGCAGCTCGGACCCGTGCACCCCGGCGCGTGCGCCGACCTGCTCGCCGAGCGCCCCGATGCGAACCTCGAGGCGATCATCGAGCGCGCGGTCCGGGTCCTTCCCGAGGACCACGACGAAGCCCTCGACCTGCTCACCCCTGTGGTGCTCGACATGACCCTGCTCGACGTGCAGCGCGCGGTGCCCGCTCTGGCCTGGCTGACCGGCGAGGCCCGGGCCCGGGGCGAGTACCACGGCTCCGCCGGGGACCTGGCCTACTTCCTCTCGCCCGAGGAGGAGCGCCCGCTGATGATCGACGGCAAGCTGCTCGACCCAGCCCTGCTGCACGGACACCCCCTCGGCTGGCAGCGCTGGCTCGCCGCTCGCGACCTGCTCCGGGCTCGGAAACCCGCCTCGCCCCTGGATCTTCCCACGTCGGTCCGAGATGCTGCGGCGTCCCGCTGAACGCTGCCTCCCCATGAGCCCCACGAACCCAAGCGCCGACGTCTTCCTCGCGAACTGCGTCGACTTCATCACCCCCGAGGACCTCGAGCGCAAGCTCGCCGCTGGACGCCCCCTGCGCGTCAAGTTCGGCATGGACCCCTCGTCCACCGACCTGCATGTCGGGCACCTCGTCCAGCTGATGAAGCTGCGCGACCTGCAGGAGGCCGGCCACCAGATCGTGCTGATCGTCGGTGACGCGACCGCCATGGTCGGCGACCCCTCGGGCCGCAACAAGCTGCGCCCCCAGCTGACCCGCAAGGAGGTCGAGAAGAACCTGGTCACGTACATCGACCAGGCGCGGCTCGTGCTCGACATGGAGCGCACCGAGATCCGGCACAACTCCGAGTGGTTCGACGCGATGGACTTCACGTCCTTGCTCAAGCTGACCAGCCGCATGACCGTGGCGCGCATGCTCGAGCGCGACACCTTCGAGAACCGCATCAAGGCCGCGGAGCCGATCGGCATCCACGAGTTCCTGTACCCGCTGATGCAGGGCTGGGACTCGGTGATGGTCGAGGCCGACCTCGAGCTCGGCGGCACCGACCAGCTGTTCAACCTGCTCGTCGGTCGCAACTTCCAGGAGCAGGAGGGCCAGGAGCGGCAGATCTGCTTCACCCTGCCGCTGATCAACGGCCTCGACGGTCGCAAGATGTCGAAGAGCTACGACAACTACGTCGGGCTGACCGACGAGCCGAGTGACATGTTCGGCAAGCTGATGAGCCTCGAGGATGCGGCCATGCCGACCTGGTTCCCGCTGCTCACGCGGCTCTCCCAGGCCGAGATCGACGCGGTCCTGGCCGGACACCCTCGCACCGCCAAGGCGCGCCTCGCCACCGAGATCACCACCTTCCTGCACGGCGCCGAAGCGGCCGCCGCGGCCTCGAACGCCTTCGACCGCCAGTTCCGCGACAAGCAGCAGCCCGACGACATCCCCGAGCTCGCCTGGCCTGCCCCCGGCGAGGAGCTGCCCCTGTTCCTGCTGATCGCTCGCCTCGGCCTGGCCGCCTCGGGCTCCGAGGCGCGGCGCCTGGTCAAGCAGGGCGCCGTGCGCCTCGATGACGTGGTCCAGGACGACGCCAACCGCACCCTCGGCGCCCCCGACGCGGCGGTGGTCCTGCGCGTCGGCAAGCGCCGCTTCGCCAAGCTGCTCCCGGCCTGACCCGGGGCCTCACTGCTCGCGCGCTGGCGCGACGGGCGGCCGAGGACCCGGAGGCCAGGGCAGGGCCAGGCCCGGAGAGGCGCCGGCATCGGCTCCGTCGGAGTAGCCGAGGTCGCCGAGCTCCGAGGCGAACAGGTCCGCGATGCGGGTCTGCCGGTCCTCTCGCGGTGCTGGTCCGAGGGCGGCGTACTGGGTGCGCAGCTGCCCAAGCTCGGCCTCCATGGTGGCCCACAGTGGGTCGTCCCGGTTGCCGACCAGGCTGCGACGCGGCGAGGCCTCGCCGGGATCGCTGGCGAGCTCGAAGGTGAGCTCCGTCAGGAGGTGCAAGCGCCGGTCGTCGCCCACACCGAGGTAGCGGATCAGCTTGCGCTCGCGCGTGCGCAGGCTGTCCACCAAGAGGTGCCCCTGGGCCGGGTCGTACTGCAGCAGGCTGCCGAGCTGGGGCTCGTCGGCCAGCGGCTCGCTACGGGTCGCCGGCAGGAGGCTGCGACCGACCGAGCTGGTGGGGGGCTCGAGGCCGGCGAACTCGACCACGGTCGGCAGAAGGTCCTGGAGCCCGACGAGGGTGTCGTCGCGGCTACCCGCAGCCGTCGCACCGGGCGCCCTGACCAGGAGCGGCACGTGCAGGACCTCGTCGTAGAGGCTCTGGCGATGGCCGCGGTTGCCGTGCTCGAAGAACTCCTCGCCGTGGTCGGAGGTCACGACGATCAGCGCGTCGTCGAGACGCCCGGCCTGGTCGAGCACGTCGAACATGCGAGCGACCTGGGCCTCGGTGTAGGCGATCTCGCCCTGGTAGAGCGCGCGCACATGGTCGAGGTCCCGATCGCCGATCTGCCGCGGGGGCTGCTTGCTCGCGTCGAAGATGCGCGGGTCGGTGAAGAAGCCGCGGCCGTCGAGAGGTCCCGTGTAGTCCGGGTCGAACTGCGTGTCGAAGGGCGCGGGCGGGATGTAGTCGTAGTGGGGGTCGAACAGGTGCACGAACAGGAACAAGTCGCGCTCGGGCTCGATGCGCGTGACCGTCCGCTCGAAGCCCGCGAGCACGTTGGGCGAGGTGATGTCCTGGTGGCTGGCCACATCGCGCATGCCGAGGGCCGCACCGGCGCCGCTGGTGTCCCCGCGCTCGAGGGCACCCGCGTAGCTGGCCTCGAGCTGGGCGCCACCGGTCATCGCGTTCGTGTACTGGTCGAAGCCGCGCGCGAAGCCGTACTCGCCCGCGAGGAACCAGCCCGTCCACCAGCCGGCGGTGAACCAGCCGGCCTCGGAGAGCACCTCGGGCAGGGTCGTGTGGGCGGGATCGAGGGCGATGTCGTCGTACTCGACGCCATGCAGGGACGGCGGCATGCCGGTGAACATCGAGGCGTGGCCGGGCAGGGTCCAGCTCGAGCCCGAGAAGGCGGACGTGAAGACCGTGCCCGACTCGGCCAGGGCCGTCAGGTTCGGGGTCGCCAGCGGGTCGTCGAAGGTCAGGGCATCGGCCCGCACGCTGTCCAAGGAGACGAACAGGATCGTACGCCCGCGCCCGTCGTCGCCGGAGTTCGAGCAGCCAGCCAGGCCAAGCAGCCCGATCAGGGCCAGGCGCGCGGCCCTCACTGGCCCTCGGCCTGGTCGCCTGGATCCCCGGACACGCCGTGCTCGATCAGGGGCCAATACTCGTCGAAGCGGAAGTGCGGGTCGTTCTCCGAGTCGTGGCACTGGAAGCAGGTGTACTCCCCGCCCAGCTCGATGTCGGCCTTGGACTCGGTCTTGGAGTGCTGGACCCCGGGACCATGGCAGGACTCGCAGCCGATGCCCGCGAGGTGGTCGAACTCCGCCCAGCGCTGCTCGGGGGTGAGCTCGGCCGAGCCGTACCCGCCGACCTCGCCGAAGCCGACCGAGTGGCACTGGATGCAGCGCGGGTCCTGGTCCGCACCGACGCCGCCGCGCAGGTCACCGCGCAGGGTCTCCATGCCCTGGTGGTGCAGGCTCTCGGCCCAGATGTCGTAGGCCTCCTGGTGGCACTCGGCGCAGGACTCCGAGCCGGTGTAGCCACCCCAGCGCGGCTCGCCGCGGGTGTCCGAGACCTGACTGCGCGCGTCGTACGCCTGCAGCAAGAGGCGGTAGAGCCCGCGGTAGCTGTCGAGGTTCGGATCGCCAGGCACGTCCTCGGTCACCAGGCGCACGTCGTAGCCGAGGGCTGCGCCGGGGGCCATGCCGTCGATGCGCGTGACCTGGCGCAGGCGCGAGCCCAGGTTCGCGATGCGGGCACCGCCTTCGGGGCCAGCGAGGTCGGACGGCTTGGTGGCCTCGTAGTCGTCGGTGACCAGGAAGACCATCGAGTCGGGGCCGAGCATGCGCGCGAGGGGCTCGGCGCCGGCGCGATCGGACTCGACGAAGACCAGGTGGGGCCGCGTCGCATCGACCTCACCCGCATGGATCATGGCGCCCAGGGCCTGGACCGGCGCGGCCGTCGTCCAGGTGCCGAGCTCGGACTTGCCCGAGAGGCCGTCGGGCAGGAAGCTGAGCACGCCCACCCCCGCGGGGTGCTGCCAGCGCTTGGCGAAGGTGGGAGCTTGCTTGCCCTCGGCTGCGGTCCAGTTCAGGTTCGATGCGATCAGGGTCGTCGAAGGCAGCAGCATGCCCGCCAGGTCGAAGACGCCGGCCCCGAGGGCCAGGTCCGTCTCGGCCAGGCCGATGGCCTCGATGCCGAGCATGGTGTAGGCCTCCCAGATGCTCTCGAGCTGAGCGCGGGCCCAGCCGTCGTAGGGCGCGGCTTCCGGGCCGACGACCCCACCCGCGGCGA
>JARGPD010000168.1:0-2415 GCA_029212845.1 Planctomycetota bacterium | reverse complement strand
CGCCATGCCCGAGGCCGTGCGCGCCGTCGCCGCCAGCACCGACGCCAGCCGGTCGACGCCGCCGAGCTGCCCGCCCGAGCAGCCGCAGGGCTCCAGGTGCCCGCGCGCGGGACCGAGCACGACCGCGCTCCAGCCGGCGCCGTCCTGGGCCGCGGAGGGCCCCAGGGCCGAGGCCGCGATGTTGGGGTTCGCGTCCTCGAGGGCCACGCCCACAGCGGTCTCCGCCTCGGCGGGCTCGGGCTCGTCCCGGGTATTCAGATAGAGGGCGGCAAAGAAGACGGCCACGAACAACACGAGGCGCACGAGCGGCCACACGAAGGGCTTAAAAGTCGAGTCCGACATAGGGGATTTCGAGGGTCGCGTACTGGGGGTCGTCGAGCTCTAGGACCACGGTGCCCGTGAAGGCTCCGGTGGGTCCAGGCTCACGGGTCGAGAGCTTCAGGAGCCAGCGGGTGCTCTGGCCGCGGGCATCGGGGAGCACGGGGTCGGCCTGGAACTCGAGGTGGTCGGCGGCTTCGCCCTGGATGGTGAAGGCGGTCACCCGGAAGCGATGGCCCTCGAGGAAGGTCTCGAGCTCGCCGTCGACGACGCTGCCGGACTCGGCCCCGAGGCCAGGTCGCATTACGAAACGGGAGGGTGAGATGTTGACGTCCGGCACGCCATTGCCCGCGATCTGGATCTCGATCGGGGCGGTGGGGGTGCCATCGGGGGCCGCGGTCTCGACGAGGATCGTCGCGGCCTGACGCCCAAGCTGCACCGGGGGAAGGAAGCCCGCGTCGAGCACCCAGACGGGATTCTCGATCGTCGAGATCTCGCTCTGGCGCAGGGTGGCTGTGACCCCCTCGGGCAGCTCGCCGACGCCGGTCAGTCGGCCGGCGGGTGTGCTCAGGGACTTGATCGTGATCGGCTTGACCGCGCCGCCGCCCACGGGCATGTGGCGCAGCTCGAGCTGTTCGGGGAAGACCTGGAAGGCCATGCGCACGATCAGGTGGCACTCGAGGGTCAGGTAGGGCGTGAGGTCCGAGTCCGAGATCACGCGCACCATGAACAGCTTGTCCATGTTCTTGACCTTGATGATCGTCGTGTCGACGCGCAGGGCGAGCTCGGCCACCTCGCCGGGCTCTAGGGTCAAGAGGTGGTTGGGTAGGTCGCTGCGCGGGCCCACGACCTCGCCGGACGATGTCACCTTCGAGAGGCGCGCGACCGTGCAGCCGCAGCCCACGTCGATCTTCTGGATCACGACGGGGCGGGGCTCGTCGTTCCGCACCCGGAAGCTGTGGTGCACGAGCTCGCCGTGGTCCACCGTGCCGAAGTCGAAGTAGCCCGGGCGCTCGGGATCCTCGCCGGCGCTGTCGCCCACGAGCACCGTCAGACCCTCGGCTCGAACGCTGGCCACGGCCGTCGATTCGCCGGTGGGATCGCCGTCGCAGCCCAGGAGCGGCAGGAAGAGCAGGACCAGCAGGGGTAGGAGCCGCATCCGGCTCTCTGGGGGGGACAAAATCATGGACATAATCCTAGTGTGGCTCTACGGTTATCGCCACCTTGGGCAAACCGGACTGCGCCTCGAACGCACAAACATCCGATGGATAGCGTCCGTACTTAGGTCAAGTCGCCCGCGGCACAACACCGAAGGCGCCCTGCCGGGCGCTTCCCGCGGGTCACTAGGAAACACTCTCTCCTCCCATGCACAAGAACCAAAAGCTCGGCCTCACCGCCATCATCGCCTTCGGCGCCGCCTTCGGCACCTGGTATGCCCTCCAAGGTCCCGAAGCCGAGGCCTCTGGCCCCGCGCCCGTTTCGCCCACGGCGACCGTCCAGGATCGCGTCGATCGCCGCGACAAGGCCATGAGCCTTGACCTCAAGCACGAGGTCCCGGACGAGCTCAAGAAGGTCGAGAAGGGCCTCGAAGCCCGCTGGGCCCACCTCGACGAAGAGATGCTCACCGCGGCCTCGGTCGACAAGGACGGTGAGATGGTCTACTTCGACAAGCAGGTCATCACCGGTCGCACCGGCGACGGCAAGCCGCTCTACGCCCAGGGCGCCCACCGCGTCTTCGTCATGGACGGCCCCCTGATCCGCGACGTCACCCGCCAGCCGATCACCGCCACGATCCAGCCCAAGAAGGCTCCCGGCTCGAGCTACCTCTTCGAGGCCCTGAAGAATGGCAACCAGGCCGACCGCGGCAAGATGCCCCAGCCGAAGACTCCCGGCTCCGGTCAGTGATAGCACGCTGAGAGCCCTGCGCTCTCGTTTAGAATGCCGGGGGCCGGGCCCCCCGCCGGCGGCGCTCGACCCGGGGAAGCTGCACCGGCGGTCCGTCGGGAGGTCCGCGGCTCTGTAGCTGGGCGTCGCGGCGCCGGGCGCCCTGGCGCGGGTCCGGCGGCGGGACGTGGCGCTCCATGTGATCGGCGCCGC
>JARGPD010000167.1 GCA_029212845.1 Planctomycetota bacterium | reverse complement strand
CTTCCGCCCCGGGACGATCCTCCCGGTCCGGCTGCGGGACTTCACTTCCCTGGCTCTCGTCCTGACTCTGCATGGATTTCGTCGCGAGCGTGGGCCCACGGTGCCTGGAGCGCACCCAGGCGGCCGACGTGGACCCGCTAGGTGCGACGCGGGCCGAGGCTAACCTGGATCGCGCCCGAGACCCCGTTAGAATCGCCGCCATGGCGTTGGACTGGATGGACGTGCAGGCCCTCGATGGGGAGGACCCCTGGGGCGGAGGACCGAGCGCGGGAGATCCGGCGCGACTCGCGGCCTTGGTGGAGGGCCTCAACCCGGCCCAGCGCGAGGCGGTCGAGTACGGGGACGGGCCCCTCTCGATCCTCGCCGGTGCCGGCTCGGGCAAGACCCGGGTGATCACACGGCGCATCGCGCACCTGCTCGCGAGCGGGCGCGCGCGGCCGGCCGAGATCCTGGCGATCACCTTCACCAACAAGGCCGCCAAGGAGATGCGCGCGCGCGCCGAGGGCCTGGTGCCCGGCGGCGGCCTGTGGATCAGCACCTTCCACTCGATGTGCGCCCGCATCCTGCGCATGCGCATCGAGAACCTGGGCGACTTCACGCGCGACTTCTCGATCTACGACACGTCGGACAAGAACAGCCTGATCAAGTCGATCCTCAAGGACCTCGAGTACGACCTCAAGCGCTTCCGCCCGGCGATGGTCTCGGGCTGGATCTCCGAGTGGAAGAACACGGCCATGGCCGAGGCCGGGCAGTACGTCGACGACGGCCTGAGCCAGGGCTACGAGGACGAGGTGCTGCTGCGCACGCGCCGGCGCTACGAGGAGGCCATGCGCGCCAACAACGCGCTCGACTTCGACGACCTCTTGATCCGCACCCTCGAGCTGTTCGAGCAGCACCCAGGCGTGCGCGACGAGTTCTCGCAGCGCTTCCGCTACGTGCTGGTCGACGAGTACCAGGACACCAACCGCATCCAGTACCGCCTCACCCGCCACCTCGCGGGCTACCACGGCAACCTGACCGTCTGCGGCGACCCCGACCAGTCGATCTACGCCTGGCGCGGCGCCGACATCCGCAACATCCTCGACTTCGAGGCCGACTGGCCGGGCGCCAAGGTCGTCAAGCTCGAGCGCAACTACCGCTCGACGGCGCGCATCCTGAGCGCTGCCCAGGCCGTCATCGCGAACAACCAGCAGCGCAAGGAGAAGGACCTCTACACCGAGTCCGGCGACGGCGCGCTGCTCGGGATGATCGAGGCCGGCGACGAGAACGACGAGGCCGACGCGATCGCGGCGGCGATCGGTGGCATGCGCCGAGGCGGCCTCGGCTACGGCGACATCGCGATCCTGTACCGCGTCAACTTCATGCAGCGCGCCCTCGAGCGCGGCCTGCGCATCGCCGGCATCCCGTACCAGGTCGTCGGCGGCGTCGAGTTCTACAAGCGCCGGGAGGTGCGCGACCTGATCAGCTACTTGCAGCTGATCATGAACCCCGCGGCCGACGTGGCCTGCGCGCGCGTGATCAACGTGCCGCCCCGCGGCATCGGCGAGAAGAGCGTCCAGAAGCTGGCCTCCTGGGCCAAGGACCGGCGCGTGCCCCTGACCCGCGCCTGCGCCTCCGAGGAGGCGCGCTCGACGATCCGCGGCCGCGCCAAGAACAGCCTGGCGTCCTTCGCCGAGCTCCTGGTCGCGTGGCAGCCCCTTGCCGAGCTCGGCGCCGGCACGGCCCTGCGCCAGGTGGTCGAGGACACCGCCTACTGGGAGTACCTCGACGACGACACGCCCGAGTCGACCGCGCGCGTCGAGAACTGCGAGGAGCTCTTGGCCCACGCCGAGTCCTTCGAGCGCGAGTTCCCCGACGTGGGGCTGCGCGGCTTCCTGCAGGAGGTCAGCCTCGTCAGCGAGGTCGACGGCTACGACGAGGAGGACGGGCAGGTCGCGCTGATGACCCTGCACGCCGCCAAGGGCCTCGAGTTCCCCGCGGTCTTCATCGCCGGCCTCGAGGACGAGCTCCTGCCGCACTTCAACGCGATGCAGTCCGAGGAGGGCATCGAGGAGGAGCGCCGCCTGATGTACGTCGGGATCACGCGCGCGATGCAGCAGCTGGTCCTGACCCGCGCCGTGACGCGCTTCCACTTCGGCGAGTCCGTCTCACGCCTGCCCTCGCGCTTCCTCGACGAGATCCCGCCCGAAGCCTTCGGCGCGGAAGTCCTCGCCGACGAAGAGCCCGAGGCCGTGCTGGGCGCCTTCGACCCCTCCAGCGACGGCGGCCGCTACGACCTCAAGGTCGGCGACCACGTGCACCACGACCACTTCGGCGCGGGCGTGCTCGAGGAGCTGCTCGGCACCGGCGCCAACGCGCGCACGACCGTCCTGTTCCGGACCGCCGGGCGCAAGACCCTGCTGCTGGCCTACGCCAACCTCAAGGTCCAGCGATGAGCTACCCCGGCGAGGACGCGGCCGCCGCCGAGCTCGGCGCTTGGCTCGAGGCCGCCGAGCGCGCTGGCGAGCTGCCGCGCCTGGTGGCCGTGCTCGAGGCCACCCTCGCGCGGGCGCGCAGCCTCGCGCCGAAGGACGCGGGCGCTGCCGACGCCTTCCCCGGACGCTACGGTATGGTCGGGGTCGGCGCGTCGATGGCCAAGCTCTTCGCCCTGATCGAGCGCGTCGCTCCGAGCGACGTGCCGGTCCTGGTCCAGGGCGAGACCGGCTCGGGCAAGGAGCTCGTGGCGCGCGCCCTGCACACGGCCTCGCACCGCGCCGACCAGCCCTTCCTCGCCGAGAACTGCGCGGCTGTCGCCGCCACCCTGCTCGAGTCCGAGCTCTTCGGGCATGTGCGCGGCGCCTTCACCGACGCCGCCCGGGACCGCGACGGCGCCTTCGTGGCGGCCGACGGCGGCACGCTCTTCCTCGACGAGATCGGCGACATGCCGGTCGAGATGCAGGCCAAGATCCTGCGCGTCCTGCAGGAGGGCGAGGTGCGTCCGGTGGGTTCGAACAAAGCTCGAAAGGTCGACGTTCGCATCGTCGCCGCCAGCCACCGGGACCTGGCAGCGATGGTCGCGACCGGCGCCTTCCGCGAGGACCTCTACTACCGCCTCAACGTGGTCACCCTGTCCCTGCCGGCCCTGCGCGAGCGTCCCGAGGACCTCGAGCCCCTGGCGCGCTTCCTCCTGGGGCGCATTGCGGCCGAGTCCAAGGAGCCCGCCCGCGAGCTGACCGCGGACGGCGTCGCGGCCCTCGCCGGGCGCGAGTGGCCGGGCAACGTGCGCGAGCTCGAGAACCTGCTGCGCCGCGCGGTGGCCCTGAGCCCGCCGGGCACCGCCCTCGGGCCGGCCGAGCTGGGCTGATCGCCCCCAGCCCCCGGGTAGCCCTCCGCTGCCGGGGCCCGTATCATTCCCGGTCGAATCCAGACCCGCACCTCCTTGGGACACCCCATGGCCTCAGCCCGACGCAAGACCTCCGCCCGCCGCACCGAAGAACCCGCACCCGCCCGGCGGCCGGTGCGTCGTCCCTCCTCGGGTGGGCCGCCGACCGGGCTGATCATCGCCGGCCTCTTGGTCGGCCTCGCGGTCCTCGGCTGGGCCTTCATGAGCTCGACCAACAAGGGCAGCAGCGCCTCGACGATGATCTTCGCCGCCGAGAAGGCCCTGGCCGACGGCATGAGCAGCAACGACGTCAACACGAAGCTGAAGAAGGCCGAGGCCGACTCGGGCGTGACCGCCGAGCAGCGCATCCGCATCAACGAGCTGCGCGCCCTCTTGAAGGAGCGCGACAAGCAGACGGCCCTCGACGTGCACAACAGCGTCGGCACGGTCTTCGTCGAGAAGAAGCTGCGCAACTACTCCCAGAAGTACCTCGAGGGCGACCCCGAGCCGGCCAAGGCGCGCGTCTTCCTGGAGCGCTGCAAGGAGTTCCACGAGCGCTGGCCCGAGCACCAGGAGACCGACTGGGTCGAGCGTCAGGAGCGCCGCTTCAAGACGATCGTCGACCTCTCCCAGCCGCCGACCCTGGCCGACGTGACCTGGAAGGCCGAGGCCTTGACTTACGCCAAGCCGCGCGACTACACCATGGCCTTTCGCGCCCTGGACAGCTTCATCGCGGGCGCCAGCGCCGAGGACAAGCTGGTCGCCAGCAACTACAAGCTGAAGCTCCAGGGCGAGCGCGACGAGTACCACGTCGACCGCATGCTCCAGGCCCAGTTCGAGTTCGAGACCAACAACGACGAGGGCAAGGCGATCGCCTGGCTCGTGCACGGCGTGATCGGCGCGGGCGACCAGGCGATGTCCGACGAGGCCGCCGACTACCTGCTCAAGATGCCGAGCGCGGCCGAGTACCTGCGCGGCTACAAGAGCAAGCAGCCGCTGGTCTTCGAGCGCCTGCTCGAGCACCCCGCCGTGAAGGCCTTCGCTGCCGACAACGACATCTAGGTCCGCGCGCGGGGCCCCGGGCTAGCTGCGTCTGGTGAGGCCGCGCAGGCCGGCGCCGAGCAGCACGAAGAGCGGGAAGCCCAGCACGTTCCAGAGCACGGCGCGGCGCTTGAGGGCTTGCACCTCGGCGTCGCGGTCGCGGGTCAGGGCGCGCAGGTCGCGGCGCGCGACGGCCAGGTCTTCGCGCAGGGCGCTGGCGGCGGCCGGATCGGGGCGCACGCCGGAGCTGGTGAGCGCCTCTTCGCTGGCGAGCAGGGCGGCCTGCAGCTCGGCCTCGAGGGCGCGCGCCGCGCCCAGCTCCCGGGCGAGGCGCTCCTCGGCGGAGCGCTCGAGCTCCACGAAGCGCGAGAAGGGGCGCGTGTAGCGGGCGCGTGGTCCGACCGACGCCAGCTCGGCACCGCCGGCGAGCTCGGCCAAGAGCGTCTCGATCAGTGGGCCGTTGTCGGCGTAGGGGCGCATGCCGACCACCTGACCGTCGCGCTCGTCG
Organism: Planctomycetota bacterium; assembly: GCA_029212845.1. Taxonomy (GTDB): domain Bacteria; phylum Planctomycetota; class UBA1135; order UBA1135; genus JARGPD01. Next base: position 3,933 of record JARGPD010000167.1, on the reverse strand, counting down.
GCGCTGATCCAGAGGCCGTCGGCCAGCAGGTCCACGTCGGCCAGGACGATCGCGGTCATGGGGGCCGACGCCACCGGATCGGCTTCGGTCCCTTCGGCCTCGGGCTGGCCCTCGCTGCCCGCACGGAAGGACTGGAAGCGGTCGCCGCCGCCGACGGCGCCGAGGATCTCGGGCCAGGGCGAGAGGCCGTGCACGCGCCAGGCGAGCACCTGGCGGTCGCCGCCGGGGACGATCGAGGCCAGGAGCTCGCGCGGGTCGACGCGCACCTGCACCTCGCTGACGTCGAGCAGCATCGAGTCGCCGCTGGAGGAGAGCAGCGGCTCGCGCTCGAGGCCGCTGGGCGGGTCGACGTCCGCGAGCGGGCGCAGCTCGCCAGGCGTGAAGAGCCCGAGCTCGCCGAGGCCACCGAGCAGGCGGCTGTCGCCAAAGGCCGAGGCGGCAGCGCTGAGCCAGTGCACGTTGGTCGCAGCCTCCTGTAGGCCGCCGGCGCCGGCGGGCAGGCGCCGGCCGAGGGTGCGGTCGACGACGACCTTGCGCGGGACCAGCTCGAGGCCCCAGGCGCGCAGCAGGTTCGGCAGGCCGCTCTCGCGCTCGGCGATGTAGCCCTCGAACTCGTCCTCGCCGGTCATCTGACCGCGATCGGCTTCGGCTAGCGGGTCGACCTGCAGCAGCAGCGCGCCGCCGGCTAGGGCGAAGCGGTGGATCGCGCGGGCGGTCGGCTCGGCGAGCTGCTCGGGGTGCACGACCCAGAGCACGTCGATGTCGGCGGGCACCGCGGTCGTGTCGAGCGGCAGCTCGCGGAAGTCGAAGCGCGCGCGGGCCGCGTCGACGACCTGCCAGCCGCGACCCTGCAGACCGCCGTGCAGGAGCTCGGGCACGATGTCGGCCGAGCCGAGCACGCCGACCCGCTTGCGCTCGGGGTGCGCCACCTCGAGCAGCAGCCGGGCGAGCTCGGCCTCGAGGTGCTGCTCGCGCTCGGGCGCCAGGAAGGGCAGGCTGCGCTGGTCGCCCTCGGGACCGATGGCGACGGCGCCGAAGCACAGCTCGCGCCCGCCGCCGTGGACGCCGAGGGGCACGAAGGTCAGGCCCGCGGCGAGGGCGCGGTCCTCGGCGTCGGTCAGCGGGGCGGGGTCGATGCGCTCGATGGTCAGGCGCCCGCGCGAGGCGCGCTCGAGGTCGTCGAGCACCTCGCCGACGAACTCGGCGAAGCCCAAGAAGCGCGGGCTGGTGGCGGCCGCCTCCTGGCTGAGGTACAGCTGCAGGCGCGTGCCCTCGGGCAGGCTGCGGGCGATCGCGCGGCTGGAGGGATCGAGGGTGTAGAGGCCGTCCGAGGTGCAGTCGAGGCGCAGCCTGCCGAGCAGCGGGGTCGCGAGCAGGTTGAAGGCGACCAGGCCGACGAGGCACAGGCTTAGCTCGGCGAGTGGCCGGCGGTCGCGCCGGCGGCCGTCGACACACAGCACCGTGGCGCCGAGGAAGGCGGCGCTCAGGCTGACGAAGAAGGCCAGGTCCGAGGCGCCCAGCACCCCGCGGGTGATCGCCTCGAAGTGGGCCGAGAGGGACAGGCTGGCCAAGAGGGCGGGGGCCCCGGAGCCGCCGAGCTCCTCGACCACCGCGCCGATGGCGGGCACGTCGCTGAAGAGGAACACGAAGCCGACCGCGACCGACAGGACGAAGGCGGTCGCCTGGCTGCGGGTCAGGGCGGAGACGAAGCTGCCGATGCTGAGGAAGGCCGAGAAGAGCAGCAAGGAGCCCAGGTAGCCGGCGAGCAGGGCGCCGTGGTCGGGCTCGCCGAAGCGGGCGACGGCGATCCACAGGCCGAAGGTGCCGGCCAGGGCCAGGCCGGCGAAGGCGAGCGACGCGAGGAACTTGCCGACGACGAGCGAGGCGGTCGGCAGCGGCAGGGACAAGAGCAGCTCGAGGGACCCGCTGCGGCGCTCCTCGCTCCAGAGGCCCATCGAGAGGGCCGGCAGCAGCAGGAGCCCGAGCCACGGCAGCACGGCGAAGAGCGGCTCGAGGTCGGCCTGGCCGCGGTCGAAGAGGCGCTCCATGCCGAGCACCGACAGGTTGGTCAGGGCCGAGAAGGCCAAGAGGAAGACCAGCGCGGTGGGGGCGGCGGCCAGTGCGGCTAGCTCGCGGCGCGCGACGGCGAGGGCTCCCCTCACGGCTGGACCTCGCTAGCGGTGACCGCGGCGAAGGCGGCGTCGAGGTCGGCGTGGCCTTCGACGAAGCCCGCCGGCGTGCCGGTGAACACGGTGCGCCCGTGGTCGATCACGACGATCCGATCGCACAGCGCCGGCACCTCCTCGAGGATGTGGGTCGAGACGATGATCGCCTTGTCCTCGGCCAGCTCGCGGATGCGCGCGCGCAGGCCGCGCTTCTGGTTCGGGTCGAGCCCATCGGTGGGCTCGTCCAGGATCAGGGCCGGCGGATCGTGCAGCAGCGCCGCTGCGAGGGCCACGCGTCGGCGGAAGCCCTTGGACAGGGAGTCGAAGGGACGCCGGCGCACGGCCTCGAGGCCGGCGAGCTCGACGACGGCCTCGCTGCGGGCGCGAAGGTGCTGCTTGTCGAGGCCGCGTGCGCGCCCGAGGAAGATGAAAAGATCGTTAGGACTCATCGCCTCCCAGCACGGCGCACCCTCGGGCAGGTAGCCCAATCGAGCCTGGGCGGCGAGCCGACTTTCGCTCAGATCGAAGCCGGCGATGTGGGCGCTACCGCTGGTCGGGTCGAGGCAGCCGGAGGCGATCCGAAGGCTCGTAGACTTGCCTGCGCCGTTGGGACCGAGCAATCCGAGCACTTCGCCCGCTTCGACCTCGAGGCTCAGTCCGCGCACCGCTTGGGTGGCCCCGAAGGATTTCGCAATGTCTCGCAGCAGGATCAAGGGCGTCGTCATCGGGGGGGAGGGCAGAAGGGCTGCTAGCGCGATGTCGCGCACCGGTCCCCATGTTAGCGGGCACGGCCCTATACTCCGCCCCCATGATTACCGCACTGATGATCGCCCTGGCGCCCGCGACCCCCGAATTGGCGCCCACTGCCCCCCTCGCTCCTCTCGATGATGCCTTGATCAGCATCATGCAGGACGCCGAGGCCGCGCCCCAATGGACGGGATCGGTCGCCATGAGCGCCATCACGACCTCGGGCAACACCGAGCAGGAGAGCTTCAACTTCGACGCCGGCGCCGTGCTGCGCCGCGACGTGGATCGCTTCACCTGGAAGAGCTACCTCAACTACGCCACGGACTCGTCCAGCGGCACCAGCACGCTGACCCAGCGCAAGATGGGCACCAGCCTCAAGTACGACTACTTCGTCAACGAGGCGGAGACCACCTACCTCTTCGCCAACACCGGCGCCGAGTACGACGCCCTCGCCGACCTCGACCTGCGCGCCAAGTTCGGTGGTGGTCTCGGCTACCAGTTCTGGGAGAAGCCCGAGTCCAAGCTCTCGGGCGAGGTCGGTGTGAACTACTTCATCGAGGACTACGAGGGTGGCCAGAGCGACGAGTACGCGGCCCTGCGCCTCGCCGCCGACAGCTTCGAGCAGCTCAACGAGGACCTGACCTGGGCCACCAGCGCCGAGGTCTACCCCTCCCTCGAGAACAAGGACGACGTCACCGCCAAGCTCGACACGAAGCTCAGCCTGAGCCTCACCGAGACGATGTTCTCGTCGCTGCAGTACGTGATGGACTACGACAACACCCCGAACGGCGCCAACGACCGCGTCGACAGCCGCATCGTCCTGGCGCTCGGCTGGAGCTTCTAAGGCCGAACAGCTGATCGCAAGGCGTCCACCTCGACCCCAGGGTCAGTGGCTACCTCGCCCGCCTGAACAGGCGAAGGAACGCGGGACGGACGGGCCACGCAGCCCCGCCCCCGGTGCATCGCCGGTGGCCCCCCCAGGATCCCCCCGGGGCCCCCCCCCCCCCCCGAGCCCCATGCC
>JARGPD010000166.1 GCA_029212845.1 Planctomycetota bacterium | reverse complement strand
TGTTGGACGGCGTCGGGGTGACCGCGACGCCGGCCTTCTCGAGGGCCTCGATCTGGTCGCTGGCCTTGCCCTTGCCGCCGGAGATGACGGCGCCGGCGTGGCCCATGCGTCGCCCGGGAGGGGCGGTCACACCGGCGATGAAGCTGACCATGGGCTTCTTGACGTTGGCCGCGATGTACTCCGCGGCCTCTTCCTCGGCCGAGCCACCGATCTCGCCGATCATCACGATCGCGTCGGTGTCCGGGTCGGCGTTGAAGGCCTCGAGGCAGTCGATGAAGTTGGTGCCGTTGACCGGGTCACCACCGATGCCGACGCAGGTCGACTGGCCGATGCCGCGCACGGTCAGCTGCCAGACGGCCTCGTAGGTCAGGGTGCCCGAGCGCGAGATCACGGCCACGCGACCCGGCTTGTGGATGTAGCCGGGCATGATGCCGATCTTGCACGAGCCGGGCGTGATGATGCCCGGGCAGTTGGGCCCGATCAGGCGCGACTTCGAGCCCTCGAGGGCCTTGGCCACGGTGACCATGTCGCGCACGGGGACGCCCTCGGTGATCGCGCAGATCAGCGGGATCTCGGCCTCGATGGCCTCGAGGATCGCGGCGCCCGCGAAGGGCGGCGGCACGTAGATCACCGACGCGTTGGCGCCGGTGGCGGCCTTGGCCTCGGCGACGGTGTTGAAGACCGGCTTGCCGAGGTGCTCGGTGCCGCCCTTCTTCGGGGTCACGCCGCCGACGACGTTGGTCCCGTACTCAATGGCCTGCTCGGTGTGGAAGCTGCCGGTCTTGCCGGTGAAGCCCTGGCAGATCAGCTTGGTCTCAGGTCCTACCCAGATGCTCATGACTTGGCCTCCACGCCAATCGCTTGGCAGATCTTGACAGCAGCCTCGTCCAGGTCGGAGGCGGTGATGATCGGCAGGCCCGACTCCTCGAGCATCTTCTTGCCGATCTCGACGTTGGTGCCCTCGAGGCGCACCACGAGGGGAACGTTCAGGTCGACTTCCTTGACCGCGGCGATCACGCCGGCGGCGATGACGTCGCACTTCATGATGCCGCCGAAGATGTTGACCAGCACGCCCTGCACCTTCGGATCGCTCAGCACGATCTGGAAGGCCTTGGCGACGGTCTCCTTGTCAGCGCCGCCGCCGACGTCCAGGAAGTTGGCCGGCTCGGCGCCGTGCAGCTTGATCACGTCCATGGTCGCCATCGCCAGGCCGGCGCCGTTGACCATGCAGCCGATCTGGCCGTCGAGAGCGATGTACGAGAGGCCGTGCTTGCTGGCCTCGAGCTCGTTCGGGTCCTCTTCGTCCTCGTCGCGCAGCTGCTCGAGCTCCGGGTGACGGAAGAGGGCGTTGTCGTCGAAGTTGATCTTCGCGTCCAGGGCCAGGACCTCACCATCGTGGGTCGTGACCATCGGGTTGATCTCGGCCAGGGAGCAGTCCATCTCCCAGAAGGCGCTCGAGAGGCGCTGGATCATGTCGACAGCGTCGGAGACCAGCTGCTGGTCCATGCCGATGTTGGACGCCAGGCGGTTGGCGTCCATGGCGTTCAGGCCACGCTCGTCGAAGGTCGCGGTGAGGATCAGCTCGGGGGTCTCGGCGGCCACCTTCTCGATGTCCACGCCGCCCTCGGAGCTGATCATCATGACCGGACGCTGCTTGGCGCGGTCGACGACGATGCCGACGTAGAACTCGGACTCGATGTCGGAGCCCTCCTCGATCCACAGGCGGCGGACCTTCTGGCCTTCAGGACCCGTCTGGTGGGTGACCAGGGTCTGGCCGAACATGCCCCGGGCGGCCTCGAGGGCCTCCTCGGCGCTCTTGACGACCTTGACGCCGCCGGCCTTGCCGCGGCCGCCGGCGTGGATCTGTGCCTTGACGACGGCGACCGGCTTGCCCAGCTCGGTGAAGGCCTCGCCAGCCTTCTCCGGGTCGGTCAGCTCGATGCCCTTCGGTACGACGACGTCGTACTTGGCCAGGAGCTGCTTGGCCTGGAACTCGTGGATCTTCATGAAAATGTAGGAGTGGCTCTGGACCGGGACGCGCCCGGCCCCTTGCGGGGGTGTACGAGGGGGGGATTCTACGGTCCTCCGGGCCTCTCTGGAACAGCCCCCCCACGATCCGAAGAGAAGCTGGGGCAACTCTTGAAGAAGGCCTGCGAGCGACCCGGGGGAAGCCAGGGGCCGCTACAATCCTTTTCGTGACCAAGAACTCCGAGATGCGACAACCATCCAGCGCGGCCGTGGCCGCCCCGAGCGGCGAGATCCTCGTCGACCACCAGGTGCTCGCACGGCTCGGGGGCGAGATCCGTCCCGCCCTCGGCGGCGACCAGATCCTGCCGACCCAGGTGCAACCGGCGAGCCTCGATCTGCGGCTCGGGGGCCAGGCCATGCGCATTCGAGCGGGCTTCCTGCCCTCCGGAGGGCGTCTCGACGGCCCAGGGATCTCGATCGACGAGCGCCTCCAGCAGCTGACCACCTGCGAGCTCGACCTCTCGGGTGATGGCGCGGTGCTCGAGCGCGGCGTCGTCTACCTCGTGCCCTTGCAGGAGGAGCTGGACCTGGCTGAGGACACCTCGGCGCGCTTCAACCCGCGCAGCTCGACGGGCCGCTGCGACATCTTCACGCGCGTCCTAGCCGAAGGCCACCCGCGCTTCGACGAGGCGCCCGCCGGCTTCCGCGGCCGCCTCTGGCTCGAGGTCTGCCCGCTCTCGTTCCCGGTGCGGTTGCGCCGCGGGGACCGCCTCGCCCAGGTCCGGCTGCAGCAGGGCCGCGCGGCCTTGAGCGCGGAGGAGCTGCGCGCCGTGCACCGCGAGACGCCCCTGTGCTTCGAGGGCGGCGAGCCCGTGCCCGAGTCCCGCCTCAACTTCCACGACGACGGCTCGATCGCGCTCAGCTTGGGCCTCGCCAGCCGCGACCCGGCCGGCTGGTGCGCCTCGAATTACACCGATGTGGTCGACTTCTCCTGCGAGGGTGGTCACCGCGCCAAGGAGTTCTTCCAGCCCGTGCACGCCGAAGGCGGCGACTGCATCCTGGAGCCCGGTCGCTTCTACATCTTCGCCAGCCGCGAGGACCTGCGCATCCCCCCGCACCTCGCCGCCGAGATGCTGCCCGTCGACCCGGGCCTCGGCGAGCTGCGCAACAACTATGCGGGCTTCTTCGACAACGGCTTCGGCTGGCGCGAGGACGAGAACGGCCAGCCGCTCGCGGGTGGCACCCCGGCGGTGCTCGAGGTGCGCGCCCACGACATGCCCTTCTTGGTCGAGGACGGCCAGGTGTTCTTCCGGCTGCGCTTCTTCCGCGCCGCGGGGCGCCCGGACGCCCTGTACGGTCGTGGCCGCGAGGGCCGCTCGTACCTTGGTCAAGACCTGACCCTGGCGCGGGCCTTCCACACCGACTGATCCATGCCCGCCACCAACGATCCCTCGGTTCCTCCCGAAGGTCCTGCCCAGGGCCCCGGCGACGCGTCCTCGCCCCCCGAGCCCACCCCTGCGGCCTCCCCACCGGCAGAAGAGCCCGAGCCCGAGCCCGACCTCAGCGCTCCGGAGTACTACCTCCCGCGCGAGCTCTCGCTGCTCGAGTTCCAGCGCCGGGTCCTGGCCCAGTCCCAGGACACGACCGTCCCGCTGCTCGAGCGCCTGCGCTTCTTGGTGATCACGGCCACCAACCTCGACGAGTTCTTCGAGATCCGCGTCTCCGGCCTCAAGCAGCGCATCCACTACGGCGCCGGCGGCGTCGACGTCTCCGGCAGCACCAGCCAGGAGACCCTGCACGACGTCACGACCAAGGCCCGCCGCTTGATCCGCGAGCAGTACCGGATCCTGAACCAGGAGCTGCTGCCGGCGCTCGAGGAAGAGGGCATCCAGCTCCTGCGCCGCGAGGAGTGGACCGAGCCCCAGGCCCGCTGGATCCGCAGCTACTTCGACGAGCAGGTGCTGCCGGTGCTCTCCCCCATCGGCCTCGATCCCGCGCACCCCTTCCCCAAGACCCTCGGCAAGAGCCTCAACTTCATCGTCGAGCTCGAGGGCAAGGACGGCTTCGGCCGGCACATCCCGATGGCGATCGTCCAGGTCGCGCGCAGCCTGCCGCGCCTGATCGCCCTGCCCAAGAAGCTGAGCCCCGACAAGGAGAGCTTCGTGCTGCTCTCGTCGATCGTTCACGCGCACGTCGAGGAGCTGTTCCGCGGCCTGACCGTGCTCGGCTGCCACCAGTTCCGCGTCACCCGCGACAGCGACCTGTGGGTCGACCCCGAGGAGGTCCAGGACCTCCTGCACGCCCTGCGTGGCGAGCTGTCGAGCCGCCACTACTCGGCGGCGGTGCGGCTCGAGGTCAGCGACAAGTGCCCGGCCAAGATCTCGAACTTCCTGCTCGAGCGCTTCGAGATGCACCCGGGCGACCTCTATCGGGTCGACGGCCCGGTCAACCTCTACCGGCTCGCAGCGCTGATCGATGTGGTCGATCGGCCCGACCTGAAGTACTCGAGCTTCCTGCCGGGCCTGCCGCGGCGCCTGGTCAAGGGCGATGGCGACCTGTTCGAGGTCCTGCGCACGGGCAACGTCCTGCTGCACCATCCCTACCAGAGCTTCCAGCCGGTGCTCGAGTTCCTCGAGCGCGCCGCCACGGACCCCGCGGTGCTAGCGATCAAGATGACGCTCTACCGGACGGGCAGCGACTCGCCGGTGGTCAAGTCCCTGGTGCGTGCTGCCCAGGCGGGCAAGGACGTGACCTGCGTCGTCGAGCTGCGCGCGCGCTTCGACGAGGCGGCCAACATCGACCTGGCCACGCGCCTCCAGGAGGTCGGCGCCAAGGTCGTGTACGGCATCGTCGGGTTCAAGACCCACTCGAAGATGCTGATGGTCGTACGGCGCGAAGGGCGCAAGCTGCGCCGCTACTGCCACCTCGGGACGGGCAACTACCATGCGGGGACGGCGCGGCTGTACACCGACATCGGCCTCTTGACCGCCGACGAGCGCATCGGCGAGGACATGCAGAAGCTGTTCCTGCAGCTGACGGGGACCGGCAGCAAGGTGCGGCTCAAGAAGCTCCTGGCCTCGCCCTTCAGCCTGCGCAAGACCCTGATCCGGCTGATCGACGCCGAGGCCGAGCACGCTCGGCGCGGCGAGCCTGCGCACATCCGCATCAAGGTCAACTCGATCAACGAGCCCAAGGTCATCCAGGCCCTCTACCGCGCCAGCCAGGCCGGGGTGAAGATCGAGATGGTCGTGCGGGGCATCTGCTGCGTGCGCCCCGGGGTCAAGGGCGTCTCGGAGAACATCCGCGTGCGCTCGATCGTCGGGCGCTTCCTCGAGCACAGCCGCGCCTACTGCTTCCACGCCGGGGGCGAGGACCTGGTCTACATGGGCAGCGCCGACCTCCTCGGCCGCAACCTGCACGGCCGGGTCGAGGTGGTCTTCCCGATCGAGGACCGGCGCCACAAGCGCCGCATCCTGCGCGAGGTCTTCGGGGTGCACGAGGAGCTCAGTGGCGATAGCTGGAGCCTACGCAGCGACGGCTCCTGGCGGCGCGTGACCCAGGAGCGCGGCCACCAGCGCTCGGGCCAGCACCAGCTGCTGATGAAGCTGGCCGAGTCCAGCTGAACCCGGTCGCGGCCTAACGGACGCCGAGCTCGAGCACGTGTCCGAGCGCTGCCCACTGGCCGCGCTCCAGCTCGAGGTCGGCGACCACGAGCCGGTGCGCCCGGCGCCAGTCCTCGGGGATCCCGAGCGCGATCCCGAGCTGCTCCCCATCGCGCGAAGCGACCGGGCCCCAGGCGGGCAGCGGCCTGCTGGAGCGCGAGCGGTGCATGATGCGCGCGACCCGCAGCAAGAGCACCGCCGCGACCAGCTCCTCGCGCAGGTCCTTGCGGAAGCCTTCGAACAGCTCCGGACGCAGACGACCGCGCTGGCAGTAGACGACCTTGCCGAGGCGCTCCTGCTCGTTGCGGGAGAAGCCCGGCAGGTCGGCGTTGGCGATCAGGTAGTTGCCGTGGCGTCGGTAGGCATCGTGGCTGACCGAGAGCCCGATCTCGTGCAGCAGCGCGGCCCAGCGCAGCAGCAGCCCGACCCGAGCACGACGGAACCCCCAGGGCTTGCGCGTGGCCTCGAACAGGAGCGCCGCGGTCGAGGCAACCCGCCCGGCTTGCTCCATGTCCACGCTGAAGCGCTCGGCCTTGGCCAGCACGGTGGCGTCGCGGCCGTCGCGCTGGTTCAGGCGCCCGACCAGCTCCGAGAGCAGCCCCTCGCGCAGGGCGCCGTCGCTGACCACCATCGACTCGATGCGCAGGGAGTCGAAGACGGCCAGCATGATCGCGACGCCCGCGGCGAAGCGGTCCCGGCGACTGTCGGCCAGCTCCTTGAAACCCGCGGTGTTCCCGCCCGAAGCGATCAGCTCGTCGCGCAGGCGCTCGAGGGAGCCGCGGCTGAAGTGGCCCGTGATGTTGACCGTGTCGCTGCCCCGGTCCCAGCCCATGGCTTCGATCACCGCGGCGATCGCCAGGGCCGTGCCCGAGGACCCGACGACCAGCTCCGCCTCGGCCTCGCGGAAGGTGCGCGCCACCGAGCGCATGGCCAAGCGCGCGGTGCGCACGGCCACGGCGAAGTTGTCCGTGTCGACGCGGCCGTCGGGGAAGAAGCGCTCGGTCCACGGGACGTGGCCCACGCGCAGGCTCTCGGTCAGGCGCGGGCTGCGGCCCCGGCCGAGGGCTAGCTCGGTGCTGCCGCCGCCGATGTCGACGCACAGGATCTTGCGCTTGTAGAAGCCCGAGCTGAAGCGCACCCCGGTGTACACGAGGCGCGCCTCCTCGGAGCCCGAGACGATGTCGATCGGGAAGCCGAGCTGCAGGGAGGCCTGCTCCAGGAAGGCCCCGCCGTCCCGCGCCGACCGGAAGGTGTTGGTGCCGGCGGCGCGCACCCGGTTGGGGTCCATGCCCTGCAAGCGCTGGCCGAAGCGCGCCAGGCAGTCGAGCGCCCGGGCCTTGGCAGCCGGCGTGATCGTGCCATTGGCGCGCAGCCCCTCCGCCAAGGAGACGCGCTCCTTGATCCGGTCCAGCACGCGCGCCTGCCCGCCCTCGTCGCGGCCGAGGACCAAGTGGAAGGAGTTCGAGCCCAGGTCGATCGCCGCGATCTCCGCTCCCCTTTCGACCGCCTGCTCTCCGTTCTGGTCCACCATGCTGCTACTTTCGGTCCCGCCCGCCTCCGATGCAATCCACAAGCTCCCCCTCTCGTCCAAGAAGTCGCGACCTGCTCGAGGCCGTGGTCGTCGCCGGCCTCGCCACGCTGCTGTTCGCCGTGGCCTTCCAGGACCGGCTCTTCGGCGATGGCCCCTTGCAGCTCCTTTCCTACCGGCGCGGCGAGGCCACCGGCCATGCCCTGCACTTCCAACTGGTCGCAGCCCTTGGCGCTTTCGGCCTCGACGTGGCCTCCGCGGCCCGGGCCGCGAGCTTTCTGCCCGCGGGCCTGGCCCTCGGGCTCTTCCACCTGGCCCTGACGACCCTCGGGTACGCCCGCTCGAGCGCCCGCGTCGGCGTGCTCGCCCTGGCCCTGACCCCCTCGGCCTTCTTCTTCGCCACCACCATCGAGGTCCACGGCCTGCAGCTCTTCGGCGCTTGCGTCGGCTTCCTCCTGGCCGCCCTGGTCGTGCGCCCCGCCTCGAGCTTGCCCGTCCGGGTGTCGGCCTTCATCACAGCCGCCCTCGCCCTGGCGCTCACGCACCCGATGAACGCCCCCGCCGGCGCCGGTCTGCTGGCCCTCGCGGTCGTCGGCCTGCGCTCCGCTGGTGTCGCCACCCGGCGCATCCTCCTGGCCGGCGCGGCCCTGGCCCTTTTGGCCCTGGCCGCGGGCGCCTGGATGACCCACCACTACACCCAGCGCCACAACTTCGAGGACGGCGCCCTCCTGGCGACCTTCACCTGGCACCCCTCGCTGACCTCGGACCAGAGCGGCCTGCCGCTGCCCCTGCACAACCTGATCGAGGCCGTGGTGCGCCCCGTCGCCTGGCTCTGGCTGCCCGGGCTGCTCGGGCTCGCAGCCCTGTGGCGCAGCCCCGCACGCCGTGGCCTGGCCCTGGGCCTGACCCTCTGGTGCCTGCCCCTGGCAGTCTTGCTCGCCGGCCCCGAGTTCCACGAGCGCGGCGCCTACTTCCTGGCGGCCGTCCCCGCCCTCGCCCTCGGCGCCGCCGAGCTGCATCGCGTGGGCCTCGCCGCCGCCAGCAGCCGCCTGGGCCTCGGCCTCTTGGCCCTCGTCGGGGTGAGCCTCAGCTTCCAGCTGGCAGCCACCTTCCTGCGGGTGCGCGCCTGGGACCACGCGCCCCCGCCCGAGGCCGCTGAGTGGGTCGCGGGCCTGCGCGAGGTCTCCCAAGGTCGCGGCGTCTTCCTGGCCGCCGACATCTACCAGCAGGACTGGTCGCGCTCCTGGGCGGGCCTGCAGGCGGACAACATGCGTCTGTTCCTGGCCCTGCCGATGCCGGACCTGGAGGCCCAGGCCCGCAATTACGCCCTCTGGGCCGAGGCCGCCGCAGCGGACGGTGAGCCGCTCTGGCTCGACTCGGCTATCATCGACCTGGCCCCCGACCTGCCCCCACTCGCCCGGGCGGTCGAGGTGCTGCGCGAGCACTTCGACTTCACGCCGGTTACCGCCCGCGGCTTCCGGGGGTACCAAGGACTACGGAGAGAACCATGAGCAACCCCAAGACCACGATCCCCCTCTCGCTCGGCTTCGGTCTACTGCTCGGCTTCGGAGCCGCCCAGCTGATCGGAGGCGAAGACCCCGGCGAGCGCGCCCCCGGCGAGCTGACCATGGGCACGGTCCAGGCTGCCGAGGCCGAGGCCAAGGCCGTCGACGAAGCCGGGCTCCTGCGCGCCGAGATCG
>JARGPD010000165.1 GCA_029212845.1 Planctomycetota bacterium | reverse complement strand
CCACCGCATGGGGCGCCCCCGCTGGCGTCGCCTGCGCACGATGGAGCTGCTCGACGCGGTCGGCCTCAACCCGCTCCACATCCATCGCTACCCGCACGAGTTCTCCGGCGGCCAGCGCCAGCGCATCGGCGTCGCCCGCGCCCTGGCGCTCGAGCCCGACGTGATCATCTGCGACGAGCCGGTCAGCGCACTCGACGTGTCGATCCAGGCCCAGATCATCAACCTGCTCGAGGAGCTGCAGGAGCGCTTCGAGCTGAGCTACCTGTTCATCGCCCACGACCTCGCGGTCGTGCGCCACATCTGCGACCGCGTGGCCGTCATGTACCTCGGCCGCATCGCCGAGATCGCCAGCCGCGACGAGCTCTACGAAGAGCCGGCCCATCCCTACACGCGCGCGCTCATGTCGGCGGTCCCGCACCCGGACCCGAAGCTCGAGCGCAGCCGCCAGCGGATCCTGCTCGAGGGCGACGTGCCCTCGCCCCTGGACCCGCCGTCGGGCTGCACCTTCCACCCGCGCTGCCCCGAGCGCGGCGGCGTGCCGAACGACCTCTGCTCCGTCGAGGTCCCGCTCCTGACCCGTGCCAGCACCGCCGTCGGTGCGCGCTCCTGCGCCTGCCACCTCCCCGATCTCTTCGGCTGATCCGCCCCACCGGCGGCCCCACCATGCCCCACCCGAGCACCCGCGCCGCCTGCCTGCTGCTCCTGGCCTGCGCCACGGCCTCCGCCCAGAACGGCGACAAGCCGGGCGAGGAGCAGCCCGCCCTCGACCGCAGCTGGGACGTGCCCACGGCGCCCGTGCTGAGCCCCGAGGAGGCACTCGACACCTTCGCCCTGCCGCCCGGCTACCGGATCGAGCTGGCCGCCGGCGACGCGCTCCTCGACGACCCGGTCGACATCAGCTTCGACGCCGCCGGCCGCCTGTGGGCCGTCGAGATGACCGGCCTGATGCCCGACGCCGACGGCACCGGTGAGCTCGACCCGGTCGGCACGATCGCGGTCCTCTCCGACACCGACGGCGACGGCGCGTACGACGAGCGCAGCACCTTCGCCGACGGCCTGGTGCTACCCCGCGGCCTGACCCCCGCCTATGGCGGCATCGTCGCGATCCTGCCGCCGAGGCTGGTCTGGATGGCCGACCGCGACGGCGACGGGCGCGCCGACCTGGTCGAGACGATCGACGAGGGAGGCGCCTTCGAAGCCGGCCTGACCAACCCCGAGCACGCCCCGAACCGCCCGCGCCTCGGCCTCGACAACTGGCTCTACCTGATCAACCACGGCTTCCGCTACCGGCTGACCGGCGACGGCTGGACGCGCCAGCCGGTGCCGCGCCGCGGCCAGTGGGGCCAGGGCATGGACGACTGGGGGCGCTTCGTCTTCGACTACAACTCGACGCCGCTGCATGGCGATCGGGTCCCGCCCCACTACCTGGTGCGCAACGGCGCCCTGGGCCTGGCCAACGGCTCCAACGCGCGGCTCGTCGACGACCCGAGCGTGCGCCCGAGTCGCATCAACCCCGGCGTCAACCGCGGCTACCAGCGCGGCACCTTGGACGCCGACGGCTACCTGATCAACTACACGGCCGCCTGCGGGCCCGAGGTCTTCCGCGGCACCCTGCTGGCCGACGTCGACCGCGGCGCGAGCTTCGTGTGCGAGCCCTCGGCCAACCTCCTGCGGCGCAACCTGATGAGCGAGTCGGACGGCCGCGTGCGCGGCGTGCCCGACCCAGGCCCGCTCGACTTCCTGACCAGCACCGACGAGCGCTTCCGCCCCGTCAACCTGACCAACGGGCCCGACGGCGCCCTGTATGTCGTCGACCTGTACCGCGGCATCCTGCAGCACCGCGTCTTCATGACGAGCTTCCTGCGCCGCCAGGTCGAGGAGCGCGGGCTGGACCAGCCGATCGGCCTCGGCCGCATCTGGCGCATCGTCCACACCGGCGACGGGGACCAGCCCGGTCAGGCCGACCCCGCCGCCCACCTGGCCGACCTTGGCGACCTCGAGCTGGTCGCCGAGCTCGGCTCCCCCAACGGCTGGCGCCGCGACACCGCCCAGCAGCTCCTGATCCAGCGCGCCGCCGCCCGCAGCGCGCGCGGCGAGGGCCAGGCCCTCGACGCACACCGCTCCGCCGAGGCCACGCTCGAAGCGCTGCTCGAGCTGGCCCGCACCGGCTCGCCCCTCGCCCGCCTGCACGCCCTCTGGACCCTCGAGGGCCTCGGCCAGCTGACGCCCGCGCGCCTGGCCGGCTACCTGTCCAACGAGACCGATGGGCGCCTGCTCGCCAACCTCGTGCGCCTGTCCGAGTCCTTCGAGGACGACGCGACCCTCGGCGCATGGGCACGGCTCACCGCGCGCGCCGAGCCCCAGGTCCTGTGGCAGCTGGCCCACTCCCTCGGCGAGCGCGGCGTGCCCGAGCACGAGGTCTTTGACGGGCCTGCGATCTTCGCCGACCCCCTGGCCCTCGCCCCACAGCTGCTCGCCGGTCGCGAGTCGGACCCGATCCTGCGCCAGGGCCTGCTCTCGGGCCTCGCCGGCCGCGAGCTCGACCTGTTCACCTGGCTCGACCCGAACGCCGTCGCCTGGGACCTGGACAGCCCGGCCTTCGACTTCCCGAAGACCACCCAGGAGATCGGCCGCTGCATCGCGCGCCGCGGCGACCATGCCGAGCTCACCCGGCTGCTCGAGCTAGCCGCCCTGCCGGCCTTCCCCGACGCCGCCGGCGCGGTCGCCCGTTCGGCCGGCGACCGCAGCTACCCGGCCCCCCTCGCCACCGCCAACCCGCTGTTCCCCTTCCCCGGCGACGAGCTCGCGCGCCCGGCCGGGCTGCAGCTCCTGCGCGGCTTCGTCCAGGGCATCAAGCAGCGCGCGCCCGGGCCCTTCCGCGAGCCCGCGCCCGAGGCCCTCGCCCGGCTGCTCGAGGCCCCGGACGCCGAGCTCCAGGGCCTCGCCACCACGCTGCTCCAGCGCCTGACCTTCGACGCCCGCGACCCGAGCGAGCGTGACGCCGAAGCCCTCGCCCTCGCCGCTGCCATCGAGCGCGGCGCCGCCGTCTACGCGACCACCTGCGCCGCCTGCCACCAGCCCGACGGCCGTGGCATCGAGGGCCTCGCGCCGCCCCTCGGTGACCCCGCCTGGCTCGGTGGCACCGACGCCGAGCTGGCCCAGCTCGTGATCGGCGGCCTCTCCGGCCCGATCGAGGTCGAGGGTCAGGCCTGGGACCTGGTCATGCCGCCCTGGGGACACCTCTCCGACGACGAGATCGCCGACGTCCTGACCTATGTGCTGGACGAGTTCGCCAGCGACAGGCGCCGCCTGATCCAGGCCGAGGCCGTGCGCGCCGCGCGCTAGCCGCTACAGCTGGCGCAGCTCGATGTTGCGCCAGGCGACGTCGGCGAGCTGCCCGCCGTGGACCTGGAAGGCCAGGTGCCCGGTCAGGCTCAGCTCGGGCGCGGTGTCGGTGAAGTCCACCGCGGGCACGCCGTTGACCCAGGTGCGCAGGCGCGGACCTTCGCAGCGGATCCGGTAGTGGTTCCACTCGCCGACGACGAAGGCGGCGCGCGCCTCGGGCCGCTCGGAGAGGTCGGCCAGCCAGCCGCGACGGCCCTCCTCGTACAGGCCCGCCGACCAGGCGCGCTCGCTCGAGTCGACCTCGACCTGGTAGCCCCAGAGCCGGCCGTGGCCGCCGTCCGCCGCCCAGTCTACGTGGCTGCGGACCTGCACGCCGGAGTTGCCACCCGGCTGGATGCGCACGTCGAGCTCGAGCTCGAAGTCGCCGTACTCGGCCTCGCTCACCAGGAAGGAGTTGCGCGGCATGTTCTCGCCGTGCCCATGCAGCAGCTCGGCGCCGTCCTCGGTGACGTAGGTGAACCGGGCGTCGCCGAGGATGCGCCAGTCCGCGAGGGGCGCATCGAGGTCGGGGGCCAGGAGGGAGGCGCGCGGCGGCGCGGTGCAGGCCAGGGCCAAGCAGGCCAGGGCTAGGCTGGGGAGCAGGGGGGATCGCATCGGACCAGGGTAGGCTCCAGGGCGGTCCTGGGGAAGCGGGCAGGGCATGGGCCTGCGCGCGACGGGCCCCAACATCCTCGACGATCGCTTGCAGCCTCAGGCCTGCTCCGCGTAGAAGGGTGCCATGCAAGGCACCCCAGAGCAGCGCACGAACCGCGAGCGGCGCATCGCCCAGAAGGACCCGCTCGGGTGCGTTGGCCCTGGGACCCTGCAGTGGAACTTCGGTGGCTACTTCGGTAGCCAGTTCGGGGCGACCCTCTGGATCGCGCTGCTCGGGGGGCTGCTGGTCACCAAGGACGTGCGGCTCGGGCTCGGGATCCTCGGCTTGTTCCTGGTGGCGAACGCCATCGGCGTCGGGCTCTGGCGCAGGCGCGCGACCCTCGCTCCCCACCGCGCGACCCAGCTCCTGTGCCTGACGTCCTTCGGCGCCGCGGCCGGGACGATGTACCTGCTCCACACCATGGGCGTCGCCGATCTGGCCGCGCCCGAGCTCGGCGACGGACGGCCGCTCTGGGTGTACCTCGCCGTCTACCCGATCCTGATGGCCGGACTCTGGTGGATCGATCGAGCCGGGCGTCCGAAGCAGGCCTAGCGCAGGCGGGAGCCGAGGGTCGCGACATGGTACAAGAGGCCCTGCCCGCCCCCCCTCCCATGATCGAAGTCGCCTCCGTCACCAAGTCCTACGCCGGCGTGCCCGCCGTCGACGACGTCACCTTCACCGTGCAGCCCGGCGAGGTCGTCGGCTTCCTCGGGCCCAACGGCGCCGGGAAGAGCACCCTGCTCAAGCTGATCGCCACCTGGCACGGCCCCGACTCGGGGACCGTCAAGGTCGCCGGCTTCGACACGCGCGCCGAGCCCCTCGAGGTGCGCCGCCGCCTCGGCTACCTGCCCGAGCACAACGCCCAGTGGGAGAACATGCTGGTCGACGACTACCTGGGCTTCATCGGCCGCGTCCACGGGCTGGGCGCCGCGCGCCTGGCCGAGCGCGCCGCCTGGGTCGTCGAGCGCTGCGAGCTCGGCGCCGTCCTGCACAAGCGCATCCACCAGTGTTCCAAGGGCTTCCGCCAGCGCATCGGCGTCGCCGCGGCCCTGATCCACGACCCGCCGGTGCTGATCCTCGACGAGCCGACCCACGGGCTCGATCCCCTGCAGGTCGTCGCCTTCCGCGACTTCGTGCGCGAGGTCGCCAAGCAGCCCGGCGCCGAGAAGGCCGTGCTCTTCTCGAGCCACATCCTGGCCGAGGTGACCGCCATCTCCGACCGCATCCTGATGATCCAGGCCGGCAAGCTGGTCTTCGACCAGCCCACGGCCGAGCTGGTCCAGCGCGCCGCCCGCGAGGGTGTCGAGCTCGAGGAGCTGGTGCTGCGCGAGGTGCGCGCGTGAGGGGCCTGGTCGACCTGCGCCTCGCGCGCCTGATCTGCCGCCGCGAGCTCGGCGCCGCCTTCGACACGCCCGTCGCCTGGGCCTCCCTGGTCGCGTCGGTGCTGCTGGTCAACACCGCCTTCATGAACGGCTTCTTCCTCGGCGGCCGCCTGGAGATGACCAGCTTCTTCGCCAGCATGCCGCTGTTCCTCGCGGTGCTCCTGCCGGCCCTCTCGATGCGCCTGTTCGCCGAGGAGCGCAAGCAGCGCACGATCGAGCTGCTGTTCTCCCTGCCGATCCGCGCGCGCGACGCGGTGCTCGGCAAGTTCCTCGCCGCCGCCTGCCTGTTCGGCCTGTTCCTGGTCGGCACCCTGCCGATCCCGCTGCTGCTCGCCTACCTCGGCTCGCCCGACGTCGGCGCGATCCTGGCCGGGTACCTCGGCCTGGGTCTGCTCGGCGCCGAGCTCTTGGCCCTGGGCCTGTTCGCCTCGGCCTTGACCAGCGACCAGCTCGTGGCCTTCGTCGCCGCCGCCGTGCCCGGCGCCGCGCTCGTCCTCTTGGGCGACCCGCGCGTGACCAGCGTGCTCGACGGCCTCGGCGACGACCCCGGTCGCGCCCTCGGCAGCGACCTCGCAGCGCTCCTGTCGCCGACGCCCGCCTTCGAGACCTTCGTCGGCGGCGTGGTGGCCCTCGAGAGCCTGGTGCACCTCGTCGCCTTCACCGCCTTCTTCCTCTGGGCCGCCACGCGCGTGGTCGACCGCGGCCGCGCATGAAGCGACTCGCCACCGGCCTGGCCCTGGCCCTCGGCCTCGCGGCGGCCATCGGGATCGGACGCCTGGCAGGGCACCTGCCCGCGCGGGCGGTCGAGCTCGGCGCCACGCGCCTGATCGAGCCCGACCCCGAGCTCGTCGCGCACCTGCGCGCCGCCGAGGAGCCCCTGCACGTGACCTGGTTCGTGACCGACGAGGCCGAGGCTCCGGCCTCGCGCCGCGGCTTCGCGGGCCAGGTCACCGAGCTGCTCGGTCGCCTGCGCGCCGCCGCCCCGGGCAAGCTCGACTTCGCCCGCGCCGACCCGGCCAAGGACCCGGACCTCGCGCGCTACGCCGCGCGCCGGGGCGTGGCCTCCTTCCGGGCCGAGGGCGTGCGCGGGGACCAGAGCTCCAGCCACGAGGTCCACGCCACCCTGCTGCTCGAGCGCGGGCTCGCCCGACCCGCGCGCCTCGAGCACCTCGGCCCCGAGCACCTGCCGATCCTCCAGGCGCTCCTGCTCGAGCGCCTGCGCGAGTCCGCCAGCCCGACCCTGCCGCGCGTGCTCGTGGTCCGGCCCGAGGCCCTCGCCGCGGGCCCCGAGCACCCCGCCAGCCTCGACGCCCTCGAGGGGCTGCTGGCCGAGCGCGCCGAGGTGCGCACGACCAGCGATCCGCATTGGGCCGAGCGGGCGGGCGAACAAGGCGCTCTGTGGGCCGACCTGACGATCTGGGTCCAGCCCACCGACGAGGCCACGTCCGCGGGTCCCGGCGTCGACCGCTACCTCGAGTCCGGGCGCGCGCTCGTGCTCGCCGCGCCGGCAGCTGCGCCGGTGCTGCTCGCCGGCCTCGGGCTGCGGCTCGGGCCGAGCCCACCCGCCGACTTCGACGCGGACCTCGACGGCGCGCCCGACCTGGTCACGTCGATCGCGCCCAACCAGGACTTCCGCCTGCTCGAGGGCCAGCCCGACGGCTCGCTCCTGTTCGCAGCGCCGGTCAGCCTGGAATTCGATGCCGCCGCCCTCGACCGGCGCGGCGCCAGCGGTCGCCAGCTCGCCAGCAGCGCCGAGCACGAGGGCGCTCCCAAGCGCGGGCTCGTCGCGCTCGTCGATCCGGTCGATCCCCGCGAGGGCCGCCTGGTCGTGCTCGGCGACGACCTGCCGCTCACAGACGCCGGCCTGGCGGCCCCCGGCGCCGCCCACCGGCCCCTGGTCGCGCTGCTCTTGGACTCCTTCACCCGCGCCGACCGGCGTGTGCTGCTGCGCGCCATGCCCGACCCGCCCGAGCGCCTCGGCGAGCTGTCCGCCAGCGCTCGCTGGATGACGCGCGCTTGGCTGCTCCTGCCCCTGCCGCTGCTGCTCCTGGCGATCGCCGCCCTACGCCGCCGGAGGCGAGTCGCGGCCGCCAGCCAGAGAGGAGCGCCCAGCTCGCGCCTGCCGCGCCTGCTGCCCGACCCCATGCTGGCCCTCGGTGCCCTGGTGCTGCTCGCGGTCAGCTACCTGGCCGCCGACGCGCCCTGGCCCCGGGCGGACTGGACCGCGGGGCGGCTCGCCACCCCGACAGAGACCCTGGCAGCCGTCGCGGCTGACCTCGCCGACGAGGTGCCCGGGGGCGAGGTCCACGCCGAGCTCCTGTTCAGCCGCTCCGGCCGCCTGCCGCTAGGTCTGCGCGACCTCGAGCGGCGCACGCGCGCCCTGCTCGCTGCCTGCGAGGACGCCGGCCTAGAGCTGACCATCGAGCGCATCGAGCCCGAGGTCGCCGACGAGCACACGCGCGCAGTGCTCGCCGCCCGTGGTCTCGGTCCCTTCCACCACGACCTCGCCGGGGCGCGCACCTCGGCCTGGGCCAGCATCACCCTGACCGCGGGCAGTCGCGAGGTGCTGCTCGAGTTCGCCGAGCCGCGCGAGGCCGAAGAGCTCGAGCTGCGCCTAGCCCTCGGCCTCGAGCGCCTGCGCGTGGGGCGCGCGCCCAGGGTCGGCCTGGCCACGGACCTGCCGCGCCTCTCGGCCGCCGAGGACTACGAGTTCCAGTCCCGCGGCAGCTTCGCGCCGCGCGAGGGCGACGTCTTCGGGCTCGCCCGGCGCAGCCTCGAGCGCGCCGGCTTCGACGTGCGCCACGTCAACCCGCGCGCGATCGACCCGACCGCCCCGGGGACCGCCGACCTCGATGCCCTCGTGTGGCTGCAGCCGCGGCGCGAGCTGCGGCCGATGCTCGACGTGGTCGCCGGCCACCTCGCGGGCGGCGGCCGCGTGCTCCTCGCGGCCCAGCACTTCCGCACCCAGGCGCGCCAGTACCGCGGCGCCGACTTCGACCAGGTCTTCTGGCCCCAGCCTCAGCTGATCGACCTCGATCGCTTCCTCTTGCCCGAGCTGGGCATCGCCCTCGAGCGCCAGCTGGTGCTCGATCGGCTGACCGCCAGCCTGCCGATCGAGGCGCGCGTGGCCACCGGGGTCAACGACACCGAGTTCACGACGCGGCCCGCACGCCAGGGCTTCTTGGTCCGCGTGCCGACCCAGCAGTTCGAGAGCCCCCTGCTCGACGGCGTCACCGACCTCGGCCTGGCCGACCCCTCGCGCATCGTGCTCGACGAGCAGCGCCTGGCCGAGCTCGGGCTCGAGGCACGGCCGCTGCTGCGCGGCTCGAGCGCGGCTTGGACCGTCGCCTGGAAGGGCGGCTGGCTGACCGAGGCGATGCTGAGCGGCGTGCCGAGCGACGAGCCCACGGACGAGGTCCAGCCGGTCCCCGCGCCCGCGCCGATCTTCGCCGTCGACGTGCGCGGCAGCTTCCCCGCCCCGGTCCCCGAGTGGGAGGACTACCGCCCCACCTCGGCCAACACCCTGCCGTCCGGCGAGCCGGGCCGGCTGATCCTGGTCGGCG
>JARGPD010000006.1:60999-62905 GCA_029212845.1 Planctomycetota bacterium | reverse complement strand
CTGTGCTACGTCGGCGAGTCGGTCACCGACCCGGCCAAGTACTACAAGGAGAACGTCACCAACACCTGGGAGCTGCTCGAGGCGATGCGCCGCGGTGGCTGCCGGGACATCGTCTTCAGCTCGACCTGCGCGACCTACGGCGAGCCCAAGACCGTGCCGATCCCGGACGACCACGGCCAGGATCCGATCAACCCGTACGGGCGCACGAAGCTCCACATGGAGCACATGATGGACGACTTCGCCCATGCCTACGACATGCGCTTCGCGGCCCTGCGCTACTTCAACGCGGCCGGGGCCTCGACGCGGCTCGACATCGGTGAGGACCACCGGCCCGAGACGCACCTGATCCCGCTCGTGCTCCAGGTGGCCCTCGGCCAGCGCGAGGAGATCCTGCTCTTCGGCGACGACTACGACACGCCCGACGGCACCTGCATCCGCGACTACATCCACATCGAGGACCTCGCCGACGCGCACCTGCGCGCCCTCGCGAAGCTGCAGGCCGGCACCCAGAAGCTGGCGGTCAACCTCGGCACCGGCTCCGGCTTCAGCGTGCTCGAGGTCGTCGAGGCGGCCCGCAAGGTGACCGGGCACGCGATCCCTGCGCGGGTCGTCGAGCGCCGTCCCGGCGATCCGGCCAAGCTGGTCAGCGGCGGCACCCTCGCGGGCGAGCTCCTGGGCTGGACGCCGAAGCGCACGGCGATCGAGGACATCATCGCGGACGCGTGGCGCTTCCTCCAGTCGCACCCCAGCGGCTACGACGACTAGCGCGGGCTCCGATGCTGGACCCGTCGCCGACCCGATGAGCAGCACGCCGCTCGAGCTGATCGTCCTGGGTGCCGGCGCGGCGCTCCCTGGCCGCGGGCGCGGGCCCGCGGGCTACGCAGTGCGAGGTGGGGGACTCGTGGGCGTCACCCTGCTCGACTGCGGGCCGGGCAGCATCCGCAGCTTGGCCGACCGCGGCCTGGACCTGCTCGACATCCGGAGGGTGGTGCTGAGCCACTTCCACGCCGACCACGTGCTGGACCTCTTCGCCCTGGCCTTCGCGCGGCGCAACCCGAACCTCGACCAAGACCGGCTGCCCGAGGTCGAGCTGATCGGTCCTGCCGGCCTTGCGGAGCTCTTGTCGGTGCGCCAGGCCCCCTTCGACCTGTGGACCCGGGACCCACGCCACCGGGTGACCGAGGTCTTCCCCGACGCGGGCGTGGGCCTTCGGCTCGAGCGCGCCGACGTGGTCCTCGAGGCCCGGGAGGTGCAGCACACCGTCGGCGCCCTCGGCTGGCGGGTGCAGGCGCCGAGCGGCGCGAGCCTGACCTACAGCGGCGACACCGGCGAGACCCCGGCCCTGGCCGAGCTGGCCCGGGGCACCGAGCTGCTCGTGGCCGAGTGCGGCCTCGCCCTGGACGAGGCCCCCGAGATGCACCTCAACGGCGCCGCCGCCGGGCGCCTGGCCGCCGAGGCTGGCTGCCTTGGGCTCGTGCTCTCGCACTTCTACCCCCACGTGGACCCGGCCCTGGCCGTGGCGGCCGCCGCCGAGGCCTATGCCGGCCCGATCCACGCCGCCGTCGATGGCACGCAGCTGCTGCTCGAGCCTGGCCAGGCGCCGCGGCCCGGGACCTGATCGTTCGATTTCACCGGGCCTCCAGGCCCGGCTTTCTTCGGCACCGCCGGGGCGGCACAATAAGCGCATGTCGAGCCCGCCCAGCAAGTGGACCCCGGAGAGCACCCCGCCCCGGCCCCGCATCCTGCCAGCGCCCCTGGCCGCCCTCCTGGCCCTGGTCCTCGCTCCCGCCCTGGTGCTCGGGCTCCAGGACGAGCCGCCCTCCACCGGCGGCGCCAAGTTCGGCGGCCGTCCCGTGGGCGACCACACCGCCGGCTTCGAGTCGATCACCGACGCCGAGGTGCGCGC
>JARGPD010000006.1:5798-60989 GCA_029212845.1 Planctomycetota bacterium | reverse complement strand
TCAACGTCCTGGCCTCGCCCCAGATGGAAGGCCGCGACACGCCAAGCGCCGGCCTCGACCGCGCCGAACAGTACGTCATCGATCAGCTGACCTCCTACGGCTTCCAGGGCGCCGGCGAGGACGGCGCGTTCCTGCGCCCCTGGACCTACCCCCAGGCCCTCGAGACCCCGGTCGCCGAGGACTGCTACCTGCAGATCGAGTCCGGCGAGCTCGAGGGTGAGGAGCTGGCCCTGCGCAAGGACTTCGTGCCCTTCCCCGGCGCAGGCGGCCAGGCCGTCGGCGAGCTGGTCTTCCTGGGCCATGGGGTGCACGCACCCAAGGAGAAGTACGACGACCTCAAGGGTGGTCGGCTCAAGGGCAAGATCGCGCTCGTGCTGACCGAGGAGCCGCGCCACAAGAAGAAGCTCGAGGGCCCGGAGATCTCCGAGGCGGCCAACGCCTACACCAAGCTCGCCGAGCTCGAGAAGGAGGGCCTCGAGGGGGTCGTCTTCGTGCGCCGGCCGGCGGCCACCAACGCGGTCGACGACAAGAACAAGCCCCTGGACGAGGGGCCCGAGCTGGACCTCCAGGAGTTCGGCTTTCACCACACCTGGCCCCTGTGGAACGACCCGCGCAACGATCGCAACCAGAAGGCCGCCCTGCCCGCGATCGAGATCACCCCGGAGCTGGCCTCGCGCCTGCTCGGCGAGGACGTGCTCGAGCTGGCGGCCAAGATGGACAAGTCCGGACGCACCGTGCGGCGCGACCTCGACGGCCTGACCGTGCGCTTCGGCTCTGCGACCGAGAAGCGCACCATGTCAGCCGACAACGTGGTCGCCGTCCTGCCCGGCAGCGACCCCGCGCTCGCCGGTGAGTACGTGGTGCTCGGGGCGCACCTCGACCACCTGGGCTTCGACTCGCGCGGGCGCCTGGCCGCGGGCGCCGACGACAACGCCTCGGGCGTCTCCGCGATGCTCGAGGTCGCCCAGGCCATGGCCGCTGCCGGTCCGCGGCGCTCGATCCTGGCCTGCGCCTTCTCTGGCGAGGAGGACGGCCTGCTCGGCAGCCGCGCCCTGTGCAAGGACTCGCCCGTCAGCATCAGCGCGATGGTCACGATGCTCAACCTCGACATGATCGGGCGCGGCAAGGACTCCGAGGCGATCGTGCTGGGCGTCGAGCACAACAAGGACCTCGGCCGGGTCCTGAAGGACGCGCTCAAGCTGGAGAAGACCGGCATCAAGAAGACGATCACCAACAAGGGTGAGGAGCTGTGGCAGCGCTCGGACCACGCTTCGTTCCACGCCGTCGGGGTGCCCGTGCTGTTCTTCTTCGAGGCCCTGCCGATCAGCGACAACGAGGACTACCACACCTGGCGCGACGTGCCAGCCGGCGTGAACTTCGAGAAGGTCGGCAACACCGCCCGGCTCGTGTTCAACACGGCCTGGCTCTTGGCCCAGGACGACGACCGACCCGACGACTCCCGCCGTTGATCCCCATGTTCAAGAGAGCCCTCGTCCTCGGCGCCGTCGTTGCGGCGCCCCTGCTGCTCTGGCTCGGCTCCGACTCGTCGGCCGAGGCCGGCCAGGAGCGCGCTCCTGTCGAGCCCAAGCTGAGCTGGATCGCCAACCAGCCGGCGCCAGCCCCCGCGGGCCCAGCCGAAGCTGTCGCACCGGGCGAGCTCGCCGAGCCCCACGCAACCGCCGCGCCGCGGGTCCCGCGGCCCAGGCAGCTCGACCCCATCGCGCGCACCGACACGGCCCTCGAGACCGACCTCGAGACCTTGGTCGACCGGTGGTTCGTCCGCGCCCGCGAGGTCTCCGGCGGCAAGCTGACCGGGCCCGAGACCGAGGTCAGCGTGCACGTGCGCGACCTCGCCACGGGCGCCACGATCGCCGACTTGCGGGGCTCGCGACTGATGCGGCCCGCCTCGAACCTCAAGCTGCTCACCACGGCAGCCGGCCTGGTGCTGATGGGCCCCGAGGGCGAGTTCGTGACGCCCTTCGGGATCACCGGCCGCCAGTCGGGCGCCGTGGTCGATGGGGACCTCGTGGTGCTCGCCGGCGGCGACCCCTTCTGCAAGGACGGCAGCCTGGGCGCCGTGGAGGCGCGCCTCGATGCCGTCGCCGAGCAGCTGCGCCAGGGCGGCATCCGCCACATCCGCGGTGACCTCGTGCTCGACGAGGGCGACTTCCTCGAGCCCGGCATCGGGCCCGCGTGGCCCTCGAGCAACCAGCACTGGGCCGACTACTGCGCCCTGGCGGCCGGCCTGACGCTCAACGGCGGAGTGCTCGAGGCGCGCGTCACGCCCGGCGCGGTGGGGGCCAAGGCCAGCCTCGAGGTGCACCCGGCGCCCCACGGCCTGGACACCAAGTACGGGGTCATGACGGTCCCGGGCACGGCCAGCCGCGTGCTAGTGGGGGCGACCACCAACCGCGTGACCGTCTCGGGCAAGTACGGCGCCTCCAACCAGCCCTACGAAGCCGCCTTCCGGCACCCGGACCCGGTCGGGCTCTTCGGAGCCGTGCTGCGCGACCGGCTGGAGCGCGGCGGCATCTCGATCGACGGCGAGACGGTCCGTCGCCGCGGCCCGCCCGAGGACCTGCGCCTGGTCGGCAGCCTGCGCTCGCCGATCACCGACAGCCTGGTCCCGATCAACACCCACTCGAACAACGGCGTCGCCGACCAGCTCTTCTTCACCCTCGGCCACCACTTCGGCGGAGGCGGGACCCGCGCCGGCGGGCAGCGCGCCGTGGTCGCGGCCCTCGAGCAGCTCGGCATCGACACCGCGGGCCTGGTGCAGGTCGATGGCTCGGGACTCTCGCGCGACAACCTGGTGGCCCCGACACACTTCACCGGTCTGCTCGCGGCCGCTCTGGTCGACCTGGACGCGGGCGATCTCGCTGCCCGCCAGTACCTGCAGTCCCTGGCCATCGCGGGCGTCACCGG
Organism: Planctomycetota bacterium; assembly: GCA_029212845.1. GTDB lineage: Bacteria > Planctomycetota > UBA1135 > UBA1135 > JARGPD01. Next base: position 58,064 of record JARGPD010000006.1, on the reverse strand, counting down.
CACCCTCGAGCGGCGCATGCGCGGCGGTCCCGCCCAGGGCCGCTGCTTCGCCAAGACCGGCTTCATCGACGGCACGAGCTCCCTCTCGGGCCTCGTCCGCACCGCGGACGGGCGCGACCTCGTCTTCTCGATCCTCGTCAACTACCCCTCGATCAGCAGCCTCAATACGAGGGCGTGGAAGCCCATGCAAGACGCCATGGTCGAGCGCCTCGTGACCGGCACCCTGTGACCCCCATGGAATTGAACCACGACGACGTCCTCGACGTCGCCCTCTCCGCCAGCCTCGAGGCGGGCAAGCTGCTCAGCAGCTTCTCCACGAAGCTGGCCGAGCGCCCGACCTTCGCGAGCGACGCCACCTGGACCAAGTCCTCGGGGCGCGACCTCGCGACCGAGGCGGACGTGGCGGCCGAGCGCGCCATCGTCGCGCGCCTGCGCAAGGCCTTCCCCGACCACGCCATCGAGGCCGAGGAGGAGGTCGTCGACGACGGCGCCCGCCGCGAGGGTGCGCGCTGGTTCCTGGACCCGCTCGACGGCACGATCAACTTCGTCCACAACCTGCCGGTCTGGTGCGTGTCGATGGCCCTGTTCGTCGAGGGCGTGCCCGAGGTCGCGGTGATCCACGCCCCGAAGTTGGGCGAGACCTTCCACGCCATCCGCGGGCGCGGGGCCTACCTCAACGGCCAGCGCATCCACGTCAGCCCGGTCACCGAGCTCTCCGAGTGCGTGCTCGCCACGGGCTTCCCGTACCGCCGGGGCGAGCTCGGCAACGACAACCGCGGCAACTTCAACGACCTCTTCTACGACATCCGCGGCATCCGCCGGATGGGCTCGGCGGCCATCGACCTGGCCTACACCGCGGCCGGTCGCCTGGACGGCTACTGGGAGCTGCACCTGAAGTCCCACGACGTCGCGGCGGGGGCCCTGCTCGTGCGCGAGGCCGGCGGCGTGGTGACCGACGTCGATGGGGGCGAGTCCTGGCTGGACGGCGTCTCGATCCTGGCCGCCCCCGAGCCCATCCACCGGGCCCTGCTCCCACGACTCCAGGGGCCGACTAGCCCCTAGGGGCCCCCTAGGCCCCGATCTGAGCCTTCGGCGGAAGCCACCCGTTCCTGGCCTTGGGGCCCTTCGGCGTGCTACAGTGGCTGGGCTATGGTGGTCGTGTTCTTCCCTCGGAACACCCGGTGCATCCGGGAGTCCTCCGCGGTCGTCCCGGGTCCCCAAGGGCCCGCTGGGTCCTTCGGACCCCGGTGCCAGCACGCCCTAACGCGCCCCGGCATCCCCCGCTCCACCGAGCGATCCGCCCCCCTGGAGACCGCCTGATGAGCCTCGGACCGATCCGCCTGACCGGCGTACGCCAGAACAACCTGCGCGGCTTCGACGTCGAGATTCCCCGGGGCAGCTTGACGGCCATCACCGGCGTCTCGGGCTCGGGAAAGTCGAGCCTCGCCTTCGACACCCTGTTCCGCGAGGGCCAGCGCCGCTTCCTCGAGACCCTGTCCGCCTACGCGCGCCAGTTCGTCGGCCGCATGGAGAAGCCCGATGTCGAGCACATCGAGGGCCTCGCCCCGGCCATCGCGGTCGACCAGCGCTCGGTGCCCCGGGGCGCGCGCTCGACCGTCGGCACCCTGACCGAGGTCTTCGACCACCTGCGCGTGCTGTACGCCCGAGCGGGCACGGCCCACTGCCCCGAGCACGACCTGCCGCTCACCGGGCGCACGCCCGAGTCCGTCGTCGACGAGCTCATGGCGGCCTACGACGGCCGCAAGGTCCTGATCGCTGCCCCGGTCATCCGCGACCGCAAGGGCCAGCACAAGGCGCTCTTCCTGGATCTGGTCAAGAAGGGCTTCGTGCGCGCCCGCGTCGACGGGACGGTCCACCGCCTCGAGGAGGTCCCCGAGCTCGAGCGCTACGTGCGCCACACGATCGAGGTCGTCGTCGACCGGCTCAAGGTCACCGAGGAGACCCGTAGCCGCGTGCGCGAGGCCGTCGCCACGGGTCTCGAGTTTGGTGGCGGCGACCTGCTCGCCTTCGGGGAGAAGGTCCCCGAGCGCAGCTGGTCCACCAGCCGCTCCTGCCGCGAGTGCGGGCGCGAGGCGCCGCCGCTCGAGCCGCGGCTCTTCTCCTTCAACTCACCCCACGGCGCCTGCGAGACCTGCGACGGCCTGGGCATGCTGCGCCGGCCGACGCCCTCCAAGGTGATCGCCGACCCCAGCCTCGCGATCAACGAGGGCGCGCTCGCGGTGACCCGCGCACGCGGTGGCGCGCTGCTGTTCCCCAAGGCCGATTTCGAGTTCCTCGAGCGCGTGGCGCGCGAGAACGACTTCGACCTCGAGACGCCCTGGTGCGAGCTGTCCGCGGCCGGGCGCGACGCGGTCCTGTACGGCACCGGCGAGGCGCGCTACACCGACTACTCCAACTGGGCCGGCTCGCGCGGCAAGGGCCAGCTGACCTGGAAGCGCAAGTTCCACGGGGTCATCCCGTCCATCGAGCGCGCCATCGCCAAGGGCACCCAGCGCAAGCAGATCGCGCGCTTCCTCGGCGAGGAGGTCTGCCCCGACTGCCGCGGGAGTCGCCTCGGCGTCCACGCCCGCACGGTGCGCGTCGGCGGCATCGGCATCCACGAGCTGCTCGAGACGCCGATCTCCGAGCTCGAGGCCACGGTCAACGGCCTGGCCCTCTCCAAGCGCGAGCAGCGCATCGCCCGCGACCTCTTGACCGAGGTCCGCCGGCGCGCCTCCTTCTTGATGCAGGTCGGCCTCGGCTACCTGACCCTGCACCGCTCGGCCGACACCCTCTCCGGTGGTGAGGCCCAGCGCATCCGACTCGCCGCCCAGCTCGGCGCCGGCCTGCAGGGCGTCCTGTACGTGCTGGACGAGCCGTCCATCGGCCTGCACGCCCGCGACCAGGCGCTCCTGTTCCGGGCCCTCGAGGGCCTGCGCGACCTCGGCAACACCGTCGTCGTCGTCGAGCACGACGAGGCCACACTGCGCGGCGCCGACCACCTGATCGACATCGGCCCCGGCGCCGGTCGCAACGGCGGCTACCTGGTCGCGAGCGGCACGCCCAGCGAGGTCGCCAAGGCCGACTCGCCGACCGCCAAGCTGCTGCGCGGCGAGCTGCCCCTCGCCGTCGCCCCCGAGGGCCGCGTGGGCCAGGACCGCAGCCTGATCCTGCGCGGCGCCCGCGGCAACAACCTCCAGGGCATCGACGTCGAGTTCCCCCTCGGCCTGTTCGTCGCCGTCACCGGCGTCTCCGGCTCGGGCAAGTCGACCCTGGTCAACGGGACCCTGCGCCCGGCGCTGATGCGCCACCTCGAGCTCGAGGGTCCCGACGCCGCCGACCACGACGTCATCGAGGGCCTCGAGGCGATCGACACCCTCGTCGTCATCGACGCGAGTCCGATCGGGCGCACGCCGCGCTCGAACCCGGCCACCTACACCGGCGCCTTCGGTCCGATCCGCGACCTCTTCGCGAGCCTGCCCGAGTCCAAGATGCGCGGCTGGAAGCCCGGCCGCTTCTCCTTCAACGTCGCCGGCGGGCGCTGCGAGGCCTGCAGCGGCGCCGGCGCGACCTACGTCGAGCTGCAGTTCCTCGCGCCGGGCACCGTGCCCGGCGAGGAGTGCGGCGGCCACCGCTTCGGGGCCGAGACCCTGGGCGTGCGCTTCAAGGGCAAGAACATCGCCGACGTGCTCGACATGTCCGTGGAGGAGGCGCTCGAGTTCTTCGCGGACATCCCGAAGGTTCGCCAGCCCCTCGCCGCGCTCAACGACGTCGGCCTCAGCTACGTGCAGCTCGGCCAGCCGTCGACGACCCTGTCGGGCGGCGAGGCCCAGCGCATCAAGCTGGCCAAGCACCTCCAGAAGCGTCCGCGCGGCACCGGGGCCCACAGCCTGTTCCTCTTGGACGAGCCCACGACCGGCCTGCACCAGGCCGACGTGCAGAAGCTGGTCACCAGCCTGCACCAGCTCGTCGACCTCGGCCACAGCGTGGTCGTGATCGAGCACAACCTCGACCTCGTCTCGGTGGCCGACCACGTGATCGACCTCGGGCCCGAGGGCGGCAGCGGGGGAGGTGGGCTGGTCTTCGCGGGCACGCCGGCCGACCTGACGGCCTTCGAGGGCTCCCACACCGGTCGCGCCCTCGCCCGCGGCCAGGCCGCACCCAAGGGCTCCAAGGCGGCTATGGAAGAGCGCCCCGACGACTTCCTCGCCGAGCTCTCCCGCGGGGCCTCGAACTGCATCTCCGTGCGTGGTGCGCGCACCCACAACCTCAAGGCCGTCGACGTGGACATCCCGCGCGGCAGCCTGACGATCGTCACGGGTCCCTCGGGCTCCGGCAAGACCTCCCTGGCCCTGGACACGATCCACGCGGCGGGCGAGCGGCGCTTCGTCGACTCCCTGTCGACCTACGCGCGCCAGTTCCTTGGCACCCGCGACCGGCCGCCGGTCGACCGCATCGACGGGCTCGGTCCCTCGGTGGTGGTCGAGGCCCGCGGAGGCGGCGCGCACCCGCGCTCGACCGTCGCCACGGCGACCGAGCTGCACGACTACCTGCGCGTGCTCTTCAGCCGCGCCGGCAAGCGTCGCTGCCCGCACCACGGGCAGGTGCTCGAGTCCATGGACGCCGGTCGCGTCGCCCGCGCGGTGGCCAAGGACCTCGAGGGCCAGCGCGGCTGGATCGTGGCTCCGATCCACGACGGCGCCGCCAACGGCCTGACCAACGAGGAGACCGCCGACGAGGACCTGGTCGGCTTCGAGGACTTCGCCGAGGCGCGCGCCGCGTGGATCGCTGCGGGCTTCGCACGCGTGCTCATCGACGGCGTCGAGGCGCGCCTCACGACCGAGCTCGAGATCGGCGAGGACGTGCGCCGGGTCGACCTGGTGGTCGACCGGCTGGACTTCGGTCCGGACCATCAGGCCCGCATCGCCGAGGCCGTCGAGCAGGCCGAGTCCCTCGCCGATGGGCGCGTCTCGGTGCTGGTCAAGCAGAAGGGCAAGGCCTCCGAGCGCCACGAGTACAGCCTGCGCGGCAACTGCACCCAGTGCGGCTTCGGCTTCGAGGAGAACCTCGAGCCGCGCCACTTCTCGTTCAACGCCCACGTCGGCGCCTGCCCCGACTGCTCGGGTCTAGGCGCCTCCTGGCAGTGCGACGCCGACCTCTTGATCACCCACCCCGAGCGTCCGCTGCTGCGCGCCGAGGGCGGCGCCACCGCCGACACGGCCATCGCGGGCAAGATCGGGCGCTACCTCACCAAGGGCAAGGGCTACTACGAGGCCATGCTGCGCGAGGTCGCCAAGCGCCACAAGATCGACCTGGCCCAGCCCTGGCGCGCCCTGACCAAGAAGCACCAGGAGCTGATCCTCTTCGGCACCGGCTCGCGCAAGAGCTACTCGGTGGTCGTCGAGAAGGAAGGCCAGAACTTCACCATGGAGCAGAACTACGACGCTCCGTGGCCCGGCCTCTGCGGCCATGTGGATGCCTGGCACAAGAAGAGCGAGGATCCCGGCTGGAGCACCCTGCTCGAGGAGAGCATGGCGCGCAAGTCGTGCCGCGGCTGCAAGGGCGAGCGCCTGGCCCCGGGGCCGCGCGCGGTCACGGTGGGGCGCAAGCGCCTCCCGGAGCTGCTGGCCCACTCGGTGGAGGAGTCCGTCGAGTGGTTCGGCAAGCTGCGCCTCGACAAGCGCGCGCGCCAGGCCGTCGGCGCCGTGCTCGACGAGATCGGCGCGCGGCTCGCGATGCTCGACCAGGTCGGGCTGGGCTACCTGAGCCTCGACCGCAACATGGGCACCCTCTCCGGTGGTGAGCTCCGGCGCGTGCGCCTGAGCGCCAACCTGGGCTCCAACCTCGTCGACGTGTGCTACGTGCTCGACGAGCCCACCGTCGGCCTGCACCCGAGCGACGTGGAGAAGCTCGGCACTGCGCTCATGGAGATGCGCGACCGCGGCAACACGGTCATCGTCGTCGAGCACGACGAGGCGCTGATGCGCCGCGCCGACTACATCGTGGACATCGGCCCCGGCGCCGGTCGCCATGGTGGCGAGATCGTCGCCACGGGCACCCCGGCCGACATCGAGAAGGACCCCAAGTCCCTCACCGGGCGCGCCCTGCGCGGGGAGTTCCGGCTCGAGGCGGCGGCCGCCAAGGCGCGCGAGGCCGCCCAGGCGGTCGAGGCCGTGGACCTCGAGAGCGGCGGCGGCACCGTGGGCCTGCGCGGGGCCAAGCTGCACAACCTGCGCGGGGTCGGGATCGACCTCGAGTTCGGGCGCTTGACCGGGGTCTGTGGGCCGTCGGGCTCGGGCAAGTCCACCCTCGTGCTCGACTGCCTGGTGCCGGCCCTGCGCGGCGAGGCTCCCGATGGTCGCTGGTCCAAGCTGGTCGGCTCGTCCGATGGCGCGCGCCGCGTCGTCGTCGTCGACGCCAGCCCGATCGGCCGCAGCCCGGCGAGCACCCCGGCCACCGCCGTGGGCCTGCTCGACGAGATCCGCGAGCTCTACGCGCGCACGCCCGATGCGCGCATGCGCGGCTTCACCCACTCGCACTTCTCCTACAACTCGACCCGCGGCCGCTGCCCGGCCTGCGAAGGCCGCGGGGCCACCCGCGTCGACATGCAGTTCCTCGCCGACCTCTGGCTGACCTGCGAGGAGTGCGACGGCAAGCGCTACCGCCCCGAGATCCTCGAGGTGCGCCACCGCGGTCTGAGCGTCGCCGACCTGCTCTCCCTGTCCGTCGACGAAGCCCGCGAGGTCATGGCCCACCAGCCGGCCGCGGCCCGCATCCTCGACACGATGGCCGCGGTGGGGCTCGGCTACCTCGCCCTGAACCAGAGCTCGACGACCCTCTCGGGCGGCGAGGCCCAGCGCGTCAAGCTGGCCGGCGAGCTGATGCGCACCGAGGGTGTCGGTCGCAGCGTCGTCGTCCTGGACGAGCCCACCACGGGCCTGCACGCCGCCGACGTGGAGCGCCTCGTCGAGGTGCTGCTGCGCCTCGCGGCCCGCGGGGACGCCGTGGTCGTGATCGAGCACCACACGGACCTGCTCGCGATCTGCGACGAGCTGATCGAGCTCGGGCCCGCTGGCGGCTCGGGCGGCGGACGCGTGATCGCGACCGGCACACCGGCCGAGCTCGCCGGCAACCCCGACTCGATCACCGGACCCTGGCTGGGCCTCGCCAAGCCCAAGGCCAAGCGCAAGCGCAGGCAGACGACGTGAGCTTCCACCCCGAGAACCCGCTGATCGTCCAGGGCGATCGCAGCCTGCTGCTGCACACGGTCCGGGCCGTGATCGGCGCCGATGGTCGGCCCGTCAAGGACGACCGTGGCCTGCCCGTCACCAACGAGCACCCGCGCTACGCCGAGGCGCGCGACCGCCTGGCCGCCTTCGCCGAGCTCGAGAAGAGCCCCGAGTACCTGCACAGCTACCGCATCACCCCGGTCTCGATCTGGAACGCCGCCGCCATCGGCATGACCGCGGACGACATCGTCGACACGCTCGAGGACCTGTCCTGCGTGCCCCTGCCCCCGAACGTGCTCGTGGACGTGCGCGACTGGGTCGGCCGCTACGGCATGCTGCGCATCGAGAAGGCCGGGGAGGGCGAGACCCGGGGCCGCTTCGTGCTGACCGCCGAGCAGCCGGGCGTGATCGACGAGGTGCTCGGCTTCCCCTCGGTGGCCAAGCTCGTGCACCGCGATGGCGACCGGGTGCACCTCGACGAGCTGAGCCGCGGCTCCCTCAAGCAGGCGTTGATCCGCATCGGCTATCCGGTCGACGATCGCGGCGGCTACACCGAGGGCGACGCGTACCCCATCTCCCTGCGCCACGCGACCCTCGACGGCAAGGCCTTCTGTGTGCGCGACTACCAGGACGCGGCGGCCGACGCCTTCCACCAGGACGGCGGCGTGACCGGGGGCAACGGCGTCGTGGTTCTGCCCTGTGGTGCCGGCAAGACCGTGGTCGGCCTGGCGGTCATGAACCGCGTCGGCGCCAAGACGCTCGTGCTGACGACCAACACCATCGCCGTGCGGCAGTGGCGCATGGAGATCCTGGACAAGACCGAGCTCGAGGAGCACGAGGTCTCCGAGTACACCGGCGACCAGAAGGTCGTCGCGCCGGTCACGATCAGCACCTACCAGATGCTCACCTGGCGTCGCTCCAAGAGCTCCGACTTCGAGCACATGGAGCTCTTCTCGGGCCACAACCGGGGCCTCGTGATCTACGACGAGGTGCACCTCTTGCCCGCGCCGATCTTCCGCGTCACGGCCGAGCTGCAGGCGCGCCGGCGCCTGGGCCTGACCGCGACCCTCGTGCGCGAAGACGGCAAGGAGGACGAGGTCTTCTGCCTGATCGGACCCAAGCGCTACGACGTCCCGTGGAAGGTGCTCGAGGGCCGCGGCTTCATCGCCGAGGCCCGCTGCGTCGAGGTGCGCGTGCCCCTCGAGGCCAGCCTCAAGCCCGGGTACGCCTCCGCCGACGCCCGCAAGAAGTTCCGGATCAGCTCCGAGAACCCGGCCAAGATCCAGGTGCTCGCCCAGCTCTTCCGCAAGCATGCCGGAGCTCGCATCCTGGTCATCGGCCAGTACATCGACCAGCTCAACGCCCTCCAGCGCCACTTCAAGGCGCCGCTGATCACCGGCAAGACGCCCAACGACGAGCGCCAGCGGCTCTACGCCGCCTTCCGCGACGGCGACGAGTCGATCCTGATCGTCAGCAAGGTCGGCAACTTCGCGGTCGACCTGCCCGACGCCGAGGTCCTGATCCAGGTCTCCGGCACCTTTGGCTCGCGCCAGGAAGAGGCCCAGCGCCTCGGCCGCGTCCTGCGGCCGAAGAGCGACGGCCGCGGCGCCACCTTCTACGCCGTCGTGACCCACGGCACCCGCGACCAAGACTTCGCCCAGAAGCGCCAGCTGTTCCTGGCGGAGCAGGGCTATTCCTACGAGATCATCGACTCCGGCACCCTCGAGGACGAAGTCGCGATCGACCCTAGCTAGACCATGTCCCGACCTGTCGATTCCAACCAACCTCCCGGGGGCAACCTCGATCAGGCCCTTGCCGAGCTCGGCCGTACCGACCTCGATGAGCTGATCCGCTTCTGGAACCCCAACGGACACGCGCCCGAGAACCACGCGGACCTGCGCGAGCTAGCGCGGTCCTGGATGAGCGACCCCGCCAACCTCGAGCGCAAGGTCGGCGAGCTCACCGGGCGCATGTCCGCGGTGGTCGACTTCCTGCTGCAGCGCGAGGGCTACCGGGCCGATCGGCTCGAGCTGATCAACGCGGACGCCCTCGCCAGCGTCGGTCAGCGCGACCTCGAGGCGGCCCTCAACCACCTGCGCCGGCGCGCGCTCGTGGTCTGGACCGAGGACCCGCGCTTCGAGTCCCACGGCCAGCGGGTGCTCGCCCTGCCGCGCGAGGTCGGCGACCAGCTCCAGGCGGTCGCTCGCGGGCGCTCCCACGGGCTCTTCGACGCGCTGACCCTGCGCGGGCACCTGGACAAGCGCTACGCGGTCCCGGGCAAGGACGACACCGTCAACGCCCGCCGCCAGCGCGAGATGTACCGCATGTACAGCCGCGACTCCGCCGCCGTCAGCCGCATCGAGAAGCTCGAGCCGCCCCTCGGCGAGCTGGTCGAGAAGGCCGTCATGGAGTTCGGGGGCATCCTGCCGCGCAAGCTCTTCGAGCAGATGGACAGCGGCCTCCCGAGCTGGCAGGCCCGCGCCTGGCGCGAGGTGCTCGAGGGCTCGCTGATCGGCACGGTCCAGCGGCTCGACCTGTGCCAGTACGGCATCAACCACAAGGACGAGACGTTGATCGTCTTCAACGAGGTCGCCCTCGCTTGGCTGAAGCGCGTCGGTGTCCCCGGGGACCCGGACCGCCCCCACGATGAGGTCGGCCTGGGGGTCGACCTGATCTCGAACCTCAACCGCTTCTTGGCCTACGTCCAAGAGAACGACGTGCGCTTCACGGTCAAGGGTCAGATCTTCAAGACCACCGAGCGGCGCATCGTCCAGCACCTGATCCCGAACCCTGGCCGCGAGCTGGCGCGCGAAGAGGTCCTCGGCTGGATCTACCGCTTCGCGGGCCACGAGGGGCTGATCGACTCGACCGGCGAGCGCACCGTCGCGGTGACCAGCGCGGGCCACGCCTGGGCCGGGCGCCCGCTCGCCGAGCAGCTCCAGGCGATCGTCGACTTCATGGTCGGCGAGAGCGGCTTCGAGGGCGAGCTCTACCACCAGACGCGCATGCGCCGCATCTTCCTGCGCCTGCTCAAGCGCGTCGATGCGGGCGTCTGGTACGACCTCATGTACGTGCCGTTTCTGACGCGCAACACCTACCTCGCGAGCCTCGACGAGCTCGAGGTCAGCGACGACTTCGCGGACCTGTGCGAGTCGGCGCGCTACACGCCGATGGAGGACGCCCAGCGCATGGCCTGGAACCTGGTGCGCTGGGTTCGCCAGCGGCTGTTCCTCGCCGGCGTCATCGACCTCGGCTACGACAGCGCGGGGCGTCCGGTCGCCATGCGCCTGACGCCGGGCGGCGCGCGCCTCTTGGGCATCAGCGAAGGCGACGCCGAGCTCTCCGGCGGCGCCGGGCGCATCCTCGTGATGCCCGACTTCGAGGTGGTGCTGTTCCCCTCGGGCGACGACTCGGAGCTGATCTTCGACCTCGACCGCTTCAGCGCGCGGGAGAAGCGCGGGCACTCGATGCACTTCCGCATCACCGAGGAAGGCGTCGTGCGAGCCCTGCGCCAGGGCATGCGCCTCGGCCGCATGCTCGACGTGCTCGAGCTGCACTCCCAGACGCCGGTGCCCCAGAACGTCAGCTACTCGATCCGCGACTGGGCCGAGCGCGCCGGCTGGATGACCCTCGACGAGGGCATGATCCTGACCTGCACCGACGCGGACACCTTCACGCGCTTCCTGGCCGACCCAGGCGTCAAGAGCTACCTGCAGCGACGCCTCGACGACAGCCGCGTGCTCTTGAAGTCGACCATGTCCCAGCTGCGCATGCAGGGCCTCTTGCGCGACCTCGGCTACCTGGTCGAGGCCCATGCCTGAGCCACGCACCGCGCCACCACGCCTGGTCGTCATCTCGCGCGGCGACCTGACCGAGGCCCGCTCGGCCGAGGCCTTCGCCCGCGAGGTCGCCGGCCTCTCTGGCGCCGGCCTGGGCGGGCTCGTGCTGCGCGAGCCGAACCTGCCGGACGGCCCGCTGCTCGAGCTAGCCAGCCGCCTGCGCGGTGAGCTGGGGTGGCTAGCGGTCCACGACCGCATCCACGTCGCCCGCGCCGCAGGCGCCGACGCAGCGCACCTCGGCTTCCGCTCGCTGCGACCCGCCGACGCGCGGCTCGCGGCGGGGGACCTGGCACTCGGCCTCTCGACCCATGCGGGCGACGACCCCGCGACCTGGAGCGGCGTCGACTACCTGTTCCACGGGCCTGTGTTCGAGACGCCGTCGAAGTCCGGGCTGCTCGAGCCCACCGGTGTCGACGGGTTCCGCGCGGCCCTCGAGCGCCGGCCGCGTTCCGAGCTGCCCATGCTCGCCCTCGGTGGCATCACCCCGGCGAACGCCCCGGACCTGCTCGCCGCCGGCGCCCATGGCATCGCCGTCATCGGCGCGGTACTCGGCGCGGCAAGTCCCCGCGAAGCCCTGCTTGACCTACTCGGTGCGATCGCTTGAATGGCTGACATGGACGCCACGCCCGAGCAGCCCGAGACGGCCTCGACCCAGGCTGCACCGGCCTCGATCGCAGCTGGCCGGGGACCCGCAACGCTCCCCAGGGGTCGCAGGCGCCTGCTGCGCAACCTGCGCCTGGTCGTGATCGCCATCGCGGCGATCACCTTCGGCTACCTCTACCGGCGCTACGAGCTGCTCGCGGTGCCCGAGGAGGCCTGCTCGCCGATCGCTGGCATCGAACCCGGCACGCACCTCTTGCTCGACACGGAGCCCACGCCCGAGCACCTCTACCTCGGGGACCTCGTCGTCTACGAGCTGCCCACGGGAGAGGTCAGCTACGCCCGCATCAGCCCACCGCCGGCCTCGGAGCCCGGCACGATCCGCACCGACGGGGGTTACTGGCTGTTGGGCGACAACCCCACCTGCCCGATCCCCGACAGCCGCGCCCACGGGACCTTCCCGCTCGAGGCGATCGCAGCGCGGGTGCTCTTCCCGCTGCGCTTCTGAGCATGGTGGGGCGCCGAGCTAGCTGGGACGAGGCGCGCCTGCACGGCTGGATGCGCGAGCACCTGCCGGGGGTGCAGCTGGGCGGCAGCACGCGCTCGCACATCCACGACGCGGCGGTGCTCCCCGGGCTCGCCGGCCTGCCCACCTTGTGCTGCGACCGGTGCGAGGAAGGCGTGCACTTCACAAGAGGGGTCGATCCCCGCGCGATCGGAGCCAAGGCCGCGGGTCGCGCGCTCAGCGACCTGGCCGCGACCGCTGCGACCCCACGCGGCCTGCTGCTCGCCCTCGCGGCCCCGAGGGACCACGACGAAGCACACCTGCGTGCCTGCATCGAAGGCCTCGCCTCCTTCGGCGCGACCCACGGTGCGCCGCTCGTCGGTGGGGACCTCACGGCCCGGCCCGGCGGCCTCTCCCTGGTGGTCACCGCCTTCGGGGAGGCCCCCCCCGATCCGCCCGGGCGCGACCGCGCGCGACCGGGACAGACCGTGCTGGTCACGGGCCCCGTGGGCGGCAGCCTGCTCGGTCGCCACCTGGAGATCGAGCCACGCATCGCCGCCGGCCGCGCGCTGCACGCCGCCGGGGTGCGCGCGATGATGGACGTGAGCGACGGCCTCGCGGTGGACCTCGACCGCCTTGCGCGCCTCTCCAGCGTCGCCATCGAGCTCGAGCGCATCCCCGTCCATCCGGACGCCGAGCTGCGCGCCCAGGCGACCGGTCGGCCAGCCCTGGAGCACGCCCTCTTCGATGGCGAGGACCACGAGCTGATCGCCTGCGGGGAAGCGGCCGACCTCGAGCGGTTCCTTCGCGAGCCGAGCGCCAGGTCCAGCAGTCCGATCGGTCGGGTCCACGCGCCCTCGACCCAGCGCCCCCCCGGCCTGCACCTCGCCGTGCCGGACCTGCCGCCCGAAGCCTACGACCCCAAGGACCCACGAGCCTTCATCCATGGCCGCTGAGCTCTCCCTCGTCAGCCACTCCGTCGAGGCCACCGAGGCCCTCGCCGAAGCCCTCGGCCGCCTGGCCGTGCCCGACACCGTGTTCGCCCTCGACGGCGACCTCGGGACCGGCAAGACCGCCTTCACCCGCGGCCTCGCCCGGGGCCTGGACGTCACCGAGCCGGTCTCCAGCCCGACCTACACCCTGATGCACAGCTACCCCGGGCGGCTCGAGCTCTACCACTTCGACGCCTGGATGGAGGGTCGCGAGGCCGCCTTCCTCGACGGGGGTGGCGCCGAGTGGCTGCACGCGGGGGGCGTCGCCGTGGTCGAGTGGGCCTCCCGGGTCCTGGCCTGGTTGCCGGAGCAGCGCCTAGAGGTAGAGCTGCTGCACCGGGGCACGCCGACGGTCGACGAGGACGGCAACGTGGCCCCCGATGCCGGCCGGACCGTGGTCCTGCGCGCCCTCGGGGCGGGCCCAGAGCGGCTCCTAGCCGGCCTCCAGCTGCCCGCGGGGATCTCCATGAACCCCAAAGAAAGCTCCTGATCTTCCTGAACCGGGCCCAAGGCGGCCCGTTGTGAGCCCCGGACCGGATCCTTGACCACTGACTGGAACCTCGACCAAGACCCGCTGCAGGCCCTCCGAGGGGGGGACTCAGCCCCCTTCGAAGGCTTCGTGCCCCGGGGGCTGGTGGGACTGACCGGCTTCTTTCGCCGGAAGGGAGCGGGGCACCAGGAGGCCGAGGACCTGGCCCAGGAAGTCCTCATGCGCCTCGTCCAACACGCCAAGACCTACGAACCCAGGGAACGCTTCGCGGCCTTCGTCTTCCGCGTGGCGCGCAACTCCTGGATCGACAGCCGCCGCCGCCAGGGCTCGCGCCCGAAGCTCGGCAGCATGGCGACCGACGACGACGGTCTGGCCTTGCCCGACCCGGTGGACCCGGCCGCGGGACCGACCAAGCTGGCCGAGGACGCCGACGAGGCCGAGCGCGTGCGCGCCGCCCTCGGCGGCCTGAGCCCGGCCCACCGCGAGGTCTTCGAGCTCGGTGTCCTCCAAGAGCTGCCCTACTCCGACATCAGCGACCTGCTCGACATCCCGGTCGGCACCGTCAAGTCCCGCATGTTCCACGCCCTGCGCGCCCTGCGCTCCATCCTGGAGCCCGAGCCCCCCCTCACCGCAGACCGCCCGCTCCGATGACCCACGCCAACGAACCCCAGGACCTCCCCCTCGGCCAGGCCGAGGAGCGCGCGCTCGACTTCAGCCTCGGCCGGATCGAGCCCGATGCGGCGCTCGTGGAGACCGCCGAGGCCCAGGCCCTGCGCCGGCTCGTCGAGACCGTACGCAGCCAGGTCTCCCTGGACGCCGCCGCCCCGAGCGCGGCATCGATCGACGAGCTCCGCAGCGCCGCCCGTTCGGCCGCCGGCCCCGGGCTGCCGGGCTCCTTCTGGCGTCACCTCCAGGGCGGCCTGCGCACCAGCCCCTGGATCCGCCTCGCCGCGGCCAGCCTCGTGATCCACATGGCGGCCCTGCCCGTGCTCGCGTGGCTGCACTTCAAGGCGCCACCCGAGCGCGCGCTCTTCATCCGCTTCGAGGAGCCCGCCGAGGCGCTCACCAGCGAGCCCACCCCCGAGCTGCTCGAACCCCTCGCACCCGAGGTGGTCGAAGAGCTGCTGCTCGACGGCCAGTAGGCCGACCGGGTTTTCGCGGCCTTCGGGCTGGGGTCGGGGCCGGGAGGACCGTTAGAGTTCGGCCATGACGGATCCCAAAGAGCTGCTGGCCCTCGGCGTCGACCTCGGGGGCACCAACGCCCGGGTCGCCCTGGTCTCGACCGCGACGGGTGTGGTAGAGAGCGAGCGCATCGCGACCTCGAGCCTGGAGCGACCGGCGCAGTTCATCGACTGGCTGACCCGCCAGACGGCGACCTGGTCGCGGGACCACCAGCTGGTCGGCGTCGGCATCGGCGCTCCCAACGGACACCACGGCCGCGGGACGATCGAGAACCCGCCGAACCTGCCGTGGCCCGGGGTCACGCCGGTGGTCGCGCTCCTGGCCGAGGCGACCGGCCAGCGGGTGACCCTGGACAACGACGCCAACGCCGCGGCCCTCGGCGAGGCCCGCTTCGGTGCGGGCCTCGGCCACGAGCACTTCGCCATGGTGACCCTCGGCACCGGCATCGGTGGGGGGGTCGTCGTGGATGGCAAGGTGCTGCGCGGGGCCGACGGCTTCGGGGGCGAGCTCGGCCACCTGATCGTGGAGCCCGGCGGGCGCCTCTGTGGATGCGGGCGGCGCGGCTGCGCCGAGACCTACGCCTCGGTCCGTGGGCTCCTGGCCACGGTCCGTGAGGGGGTCGAGCGCGGGGAGCCCGGCGCGGACGCCTTCGACGACGAGGCCTTCCGGACGGACTTCGAAGCCGCTGGTCGACGGGTGGGTGAGGCCGCCGCCGCGGGCAACCCCCTGGCCCTTCGGGCCTACGCCTTGGCGGCCGAGATGCTCGGTCGCGCCCTGGCGGACCTCGCCAGCATCACCGCGCCCTCACGGGTGGTCCTGTTCGGCGGTCTGGTCCTGGCAGGCGACACCTTCCTCGGCCCCTTGCAGCGCCACTTCGAGGCCGGGCTCCTGCCCTGCCACCGCGGCCAGATCGAGCTCGTCGCCTCGTCCCTGCCTCCTGGCCATGCTGCCCTCTTGGGCGCGGCCGAGCTCGCCTTTCGCCGCGCAGCCGGAGCCTGATCGGAATGCCGCATTCCGGGCTCGCCTAGGTTGGTTCCACCCCCCTCGGACCGCTATCCTTCGACGATGAACGCCACCAGTTCCGCCCTCGCCCTCCTCTTCCTGCTCCCGCTCGGTGCCCTGGCCCAGGACCCGGCTCCCCCAGAGCCCGGCATGCCGCTCAGCCTCGAAGACGTGGTCGGGCTGGCCCTCGACAACAACATCGGGCTGCGCATCGATGCCAACGCCGAAGAGGTCCAGTACTACACCCACCTGGGCAGCTGGGGCAGCTTCGACCCGCTCGTGTCGATCACCGGCAGCTACACCGACAGCCAGCAGCCGGCGACGACCTCGCTCGCCGGCGCTTCGGTCGTGAAGAGCGACACCCTGGGGATCAACGCCCAGCTGCAGGTGCCCTTCCAGAGCGGTGGCCGCTTCGACATGGGCTACGACCACAGCAACACGGCCACGAACTCGACCTTCTCGATCGACGACACGATCACCAACTCATCGATCAGCATGAGCTACACCCAGCCGCTCTTGCGCGGTGCGTGGAGCGGCTACAACACGGTCGAGCAGCAGAAGGCCGAGCTGCGCTGGCGCCAGGCCCAGGCGCGCCACCGCGAGCTGCGCATCAACCTGATCCGGGACGTGAGCCAGAGCTACTGGGACCTGGTCGCCGCCCGCGAGGCGCTCGCGGTCCAGGCCGAGACCGTCGCCCTCGGTGAGAAGCAGCTGGCCCAGAACCAGCGCCGGCTCGAGGTCGGCGTGGGCACCGAGGTCGAGGTGCTGCAGGCCGAGACCAACGTGGCCACCCAGATGGAGGTCCTGCTGCGCTCTCAGACCACCGTGCGAGCCGCCGACGATGCCCTGAAGGCGCTGATCTTCGCGCGCCTGGAGGGCGACGACTGGCAGGCCTGGTTCGACTGGTGGGACGAGCCGATCCTGCCCACGACGCCCCTGCCCGAGGCCGATCCGGAGGCCCTCGCCATGCTGGACTGGGCCAGCTCCCTCGGCACGGCCCTCTCCAAGCGACCCGAGCTCGAGCAGCGCCGGCTGGACATCGAGATCGGCGAGCTGGACCTGCTCAAGGCCGACTCCGAGGAAGGCCCCGGGCTCGACGCTACGATCGGCCTGAGCAGCACCGGCGCCGACGGCCAGGCGAGCGAGGCCGTGCAGACCGCAGCGGGCTTCGACTTCCCGACCGCGAGCGCATCCCTGACCTACTCCGCGCCGCTCTGGAACCGCGCCGCCGAGAACGCCCTCGCCGCCGCGCGCCTCGGCCTGCGCTCCTCGCGCCTGGTCTACGAGCAGAGCGAGACCGGGATCCTGACCGAGGTGCGTGCCGCCGTGCGCGACAGCCTCTACCAAGCCGAGGCGGTGAAGGCCGCGGGGACCAGCTACGACCTGGCCCAGCGCCAGCTGGACGCCGAGGAGGCGCGCTTCGAGCAAGGACTCTCCACCAACTTCCAGGTTCTGGAGTACCAGCAGCAGCTGTCCCAGGCTAAGGCCAACCTCGTGGCGGCCCGGGTCGCCTACGCCAAGGCCCGGACGGCCCTGGCACGCGCCGAGGGGCGCCTCGAAGACACGCTGTAGCGACCACTCCCATGAACTTCCGACACCTGGCAGCTCCCACCTTGGGCCTGTCGCTGCTGCTGGGCGCCTGCGGCTCCGAGACCGAGCCCCAGCCCGAGGTCCCGGCCGCGGTGACCGAGGACCCGCGCCTCCAGACCCTGCTCGAGCCCTGCTCCCAGGGCGGCTACTACGACCGGGACACCGGCGATCCCCTCGGCATCCTGCTCGACAAGCTGCAGCATGGCAGCACCGAGGCCCTGCGGCGCGCCAAGGAGGAGCTCAGCCAGCTCGGCCCGGTCGCCGTGCCCGAGGTCGCGCGGCTCTTGAACCGCAACTTCGACGGGCAGTTCGGCGGCGCCCACATCCAGAACTCGATCGAGGTGCTCGGGCGCATCGACGACCCGCTCGCCCACGACACGATCATCAAGTGCCTGGACCACCCGCGGGACATCATCCGCGGCGCTGCCCTGCGCGCCCTGGCCACCGGCGCCGCCCGTCCCCAGGACTTCGAGCGCTTGCTCTTCCACATCCCGGTCGAGCCCGAGGCCCTGCGCAAGTCGGCCGCCACGGCGATGTTCCTGGCCGACCCCGAGCGCGCCCGCTCGGAGGTCCTCGACTGGATCGAGGAGCGCCGCTTCGAGGGCCTCTGGCCCTTCGTCGCTGCGCGCATCCTGACCAAGGACACCACGCCCATCGCCCAGCGCTGCTTGGCCATGTACGACAAGGTCGACCTGCAGGTCGGCCTGATCCTGGCCGCCGGCGCGCTCGTCCTCGAGCAACCCGGACCCAAGGCGTTCCTCCAAGCCCACCTCGAAGGTCCGAACCCCTCCGCGCGCCTCGCGGCGGTCTCGGCGATGGTCGGCGTGGGCCGCGGTGTCGAGCTGGCCGACATGGCCACCACGGACCCGGACCCGACCATCCGCGGGGCCCTACTCGAGGAGCTCGCCAAGCTCGACCCGAGGCCCGACTGGGTCGTGCCCAAGCTGCGCCAGGCCCTCGACGATCCCGTCAGCGCCGTGCGCCTGATCGTCTTCGGGGCCCTGCTCGAGGGCGACGACCCCGTCGCCCAGGATCGCTGCATCGAGATGCTCGCCGAGGGCCGCGAAGCGCTGCAGGAGCTGGCCGCGATCCTGCCCACCAGCGTCGAGGCCGGCGACCCCTTCCTCGAGCGCCTGCTCGAGCGCGCGATCGAGCTCGACCGCGCCCAGAACCACCTGCCCGCCGAGAAGCGCCAGGCCCTTCAGCAGATCATGGGGCGCTTGCGCTCGGCCGACGCGGCCGCCTACCTGCGCCAGGTCGGGCTCACCGAAGAGGAGTCGATCCTGCGCCAGCGCGCCCACTGGTGGTGCATGCTCCAGGCCAGCAACGCCGGCACGGAGGGGCGCCGGTACCTGATCGACGAGCTGGCCGAAGAGGCCGACCCCGCCCGGCGGCTCGATCTGATCTGGGCCGTCTCGTCCCAGCGCGACGAGCTCGGGCGCGCCTTCCTGATGGACTTCGTTCAGTCCGATGCGGTGCCGGAGGAGGTCCTCTTCGCGGCGGATCGCTTGGTGCGCATGGGCCCGACCAGCGAGGTGGCGCCGGTGCTCAAGCGCGTGACGCTGCGCGTCCAGCAAGGCGACGTCCGAGCCGCCATGCAGTGCCTGCTCTGGGCCGCCTACTGAGCAGCGGAGAGGCTCGCGCCCGGGCGCTGGTCGAGGCCGCTCCAGGCCTCGTCCTCGTTGGCGCGCACCTCGAGGCCGTCGTCCGGGCTCCAGGTGAAGGCGCGGTTGCCCGACAGGCCGCGCTCGGTGGGCCAGGCCACCAGCACCGGGCCCGCGCTGCCGAAGCGCCACTCGACCAGGTAGCCGTGGCGTAAGAGGACGTCGCCCTCGAGCCAGCGCGCATCGGTCAGCTCGCCGCGCAGCTCGGTGCGCTCGTCGGTCCACTCGCGCAGGCTCGGCGCTGCCTCGGCGGCCAACACCTCGGAGCTGAGCACCTCGCCGAGGGCGCGCAGCAGCGCCTCGGCGTGGGACTCGTTCTCGCGCAGCGCCATGCCGCGCAGGTTCGAGAAGGTGACCACGAAGACCACCGAGATGACCGCGATGATCGTCGCCCAGCCCATGGTCGAGACCCCGGCGATGGGCCGCTCGGCGAGCGGAGTCCGCCCCTCGGCCCCGAGGCCACGTCCCTTGCTTCTCGCTTCGTGCTCCACCCTCGGATTCTGCGGACCCGCGCCAGAGAACTCCAATCAAAAAGCCGTGCGACGCACGCACGCCACACGCCATGGGAAGGCTATACGTTGTGCCATGGCCACGCCCAACACACGCCACCTCTCGCGCCCGCTCGCCGAAGCCGCACGTGCGATCGCCACGCGCATCGCCGAACGCGGCGCGCGCGCCTGGATCGTCGGCGGCGCCGTGCGTGACCTGTGCCTCGGCAGCCGCGTCGAGGACATCGACATGGCCTCGGCCCTGCCGCCCGGGGACCTGGAGCAGCTCTTCGAGTCGACCATCCCGGTGGGCAAGGCCTTCGGGACCATGATCGTGCTGCACGAAGGCGTCTCGGTCGAGGTGACCACCTTCCGGGCCGAGCGGGGCTACAGCGACGGGCGCCGTCCCGACGAGGTCTCCTACAGCGAGACCCCTGAACAGGACGCCGAGCGCCGCGACTTCACCTGCAACGCCCTGTTCCTCGACCCGCTCACCGAGGAGCTGCTCGATCCGACCGGTGGCCTCGCCGACCTCGAGGCGGGCGTCCTGCGCACGGTGGGCGACGCCCGCGAGCGCTTCGACGAGGACTCCCTGAGGCTGCTGCGACTGGCCCGCTTCCACGCGCGCTTCGACCTAGAGGTCGAGCCCGAGACCCTGGAGGCAGCGCGCGCTTCGGCCCCGGGGCTCGCCCGGGTCAGCCCCGAGCGCATCCTCGCCGAGCTCGGCAAGATCCTGACCCGCCGCAACGCCCACGTCGCCGTCTCGCTGATGGCCAACACCGGCATCCTCCAGGCAGCCCTCCCAGGGATCGCGGACCTGCACGGCACGGGCCACGACGAGCACCAGGCCATGGAGCGCCGCGTCGAGGCCCTCGAGTGGCTCGAGACCAGCGACCTAGCCGCTTCCTTGGCGCTCTTGCTCGACCCCTTGGACGGCGGCCGCGACTCCAGCATCGCCCTGCTCGACGGCCTCAAGCCCTCGCGCGAGCTGCGCCGGGACGTGCTCGAGTGCTGGGACCTCTGCGATGCCATCGAGGACCTCGCCCTGCTCGAGGAGAGCGAGGTCGAACGCGGCCCCGACCGCTCGGCGCGCCTCCGGATCCTGGGGGCACCCGGCTGGCCGCGCGCCCGGGACCTCACGGCAGCCTGGGGCGACCACCGCCGCGCCGAGCAGGACCACGAGGGCGGACACCTCGGGCGCAACGGCCGCGAGCTGGCCGAGTTCGGGGCCGAGCTCCCGGCAGGTGCCCTCGAGCCCGAGCCCCTGCTGAGCTCCGCCGACCTGGAGGCCAGCGGCATCCCCCGGGGTCGCCGCTGGGGCGAGCTTCTGGCCGAAGCCCAGGAGTTGCAGCTGCAGGCCGTGCTGCGGCGCCGCGAGGTCGCCCTGGCCTGGCTGGCCGAGCAGCGCTAGCCGGAGCCGAGGTCGCGCACCCTACCAGCGGCCACCTTCGCCCGATGGTGCCGCCCGCAACCCAAGGCCTTCCATGGCCGCCAAAGCGAGCGAGCTGGCCCGACCAATCGCCAGGGCGTGCCAGGTCCGCCTGGCGTGCGAAGCTCGGGCTAGCTCGGCGGGAAGGTCGCCATCAGCCGCCGCCCCGCAAGACCGAGCCCGAAAAGGACCAGGCAAGCAAGGAGCGTGGTGAAGCTGGCCCGCGCGAGCAGCGCCGCGATCACGCCGAAGGGCAGCAGCCTGGAGAGGCAGAGCCCCATCACGCCCTCGACCTTGGCCGGGGTCCAGTCGCCCCGCTGGGCCGCGCGGAAGAGTGGGGGGGCTGACCGGCGCAGCTGGTCCAGCCCGAAGGCCAGGCCCAGGAGACCCGCCCCGAGCGCCGCGCCCGTGGGCCACCCACCGGGCGCCTGCAGCCATGCGCTGGCACCGATGACCGCCGGCCCGAGCACCAGCAGCACGCCCAGCTGCAGCAGCAGCACCGAAGGGCGGCGGCCGAGCTCGCGCTCGTCCTCGCCATCCTCCATCCGCCCCAGCCTGCTGACGACCAGCACGTAGCTTCCATACAGCAGCGCCGCCAAGAGCGGCAGGTGCGAGCCGGAGTCCAAGGACCAACCCACGCACGCCGCACCGAAGCCCACGTTCGCAGCTCGCGCCGCGGCCAGCAGCAGGGGACCGACCACCCCGCCCCGGCCGAAGAGGTCGTAGACCACGGCGATCGCCGCAGCGGCGCCCAGCCAGGCGAGCCCACCCAGGCCGCCGGCCAGCCAAGCCAGCCCGAGACCGCTGGCCAAGAGCATAACGACCGCGACCACCGCAGCGAGCCGCGAGATGCTGCCTTCGACGAGCGGCCTCGCACGGCCAGCGCAGCGGTCGGCCTCGAGGTCGGCGACATCGTTCAGGGCCATGGCCCCGTGGTAGACGCACAGGCTCGCGAGGGGCGCCAGCAGCAGCCGCGGCCCGAGCTCCAGCCCGAGCGCAGCCTTGGCCAAGAGCGCGCCGACGACGGGGTCAGCGGCCGCCGTCGCGAAGAGCGAGACGCGCAGGAGCCGACCCCAAGCCAGGCTGCGGGGGCTCAGGGAAAGAACCACCGGACCACGTCGTTGTAGGTGACGTAGATCATCAGCGTCAGGAGCATCACCAGGCCGATCGCCTGGCTCATGACCTGGATGCGGATCGAGACCGGCGACCCCTTGAGCTTCTCGACCAGCAAGAAGAACAGGTGCCCACCGTCCAGGAGGGGTACCGGCAGGATGTTCAGGAAGGCCAGGTTCATGCTCAGGATGCACAGGAAGAAGAACAGCTTGGCCAAGCCCTCCGACGCCCAGTGGCTCGAGACCATCCCGATGGTGATGATGCCTCCGGCGTTCTTCGCCGACACGTCCTGGCTGACGATGCGCTTCAGGAAGACCCACGCGTCGGCCAGGAAGCGCCAGGTGCTCTCGGTGCCGATCTGGAGCGCGTGCAGCGGACCCTCGGCGCGGTAGATCATCCCGTGGGGGCGGAAGTTGATGCCGAGCTCCCCGGGCAGTTCGAGCACGGCCGGGGTGACCCGC
Source organism: Planctomycetota bacterium (assembly GCA_029212845.1). Taxonomy (GTDB): domain Bacteria; phylum Planctomycetota; class UBA1135; order UBA1135; genus JARGPD01. Next base: position 35,480 of record JARGPD010000006.1, on the reverse strand, counting down.
AGGTCGAGCGAGACCAAGGGGCCGCCCGTGACCTCCTGGCGCAGCACCGAGAACACGAGCGCGCGCTTGTCCTCGCTGCCGGCGCGGCCGGCGGCGGCGATGTCCTCGTAGGACTCGACCGGAGCGCCGTCGATGCGCGAGATGCGGTCGCCCGTGCGCAGACCCGCAGCCCATGCTGGGCCGCCTTCGTAGACGAACAGCTCGGCCGAGTCGGTGTCCGCCCGGATCGCCACGTCGTTGCAGAAGCTCGCGATGCGCGCCTCGTCGAAGCTGCCGAGCTCCAGCTGCACGAGCGCGCCGCCGCGCTCGACCACCAGCACGGCCGGGGTGCCCAGGGCCTGGAAGAGCGCCTCGCGCAGGTCGAAGGAGCGCGCGATCGGGTGCCCGCCGAGGCTGACCAGCCGGTCGCCCTTGCGCAGGCCGAAGGAAGCCACGGGCGAGTCCGTGCGCAGGTCCGAGACGACGCGCAGCAGGGCGTTGAAGCCGAAGGCCGCTTCTTCGGTGGCCACCATGGGGGCGGCGATCTTCACCCAGCGCGGCGCCTCACCGGGGGTCGCGACCTGCAGCTCGATGTCGCGCCCGCGGTCCTGCTGGTAGAGGATGTTCACGAGCGGGTTCAGCCCCGGGAGGCCGTCGCGCACGGCGAGCAGGTGGTCGCCGTCGAGCACCCCGGCCTCCGCAGCCGGGCTGCCCGGCGTCAGGACGATCGGCATGCCCGGCTCGAAGTCCGGCCGGATCCCGATCATGGGCACCCCGATCGCTTCGTCGGTCTGGGGCACGACGCGCACCACGGAGGTCTCCGACGCGCCGGGCGCGCGAACCGTGAGGTCGAGCCCACCGCGCTCGGCCAGGGCGATCGCGGTGGGGATGTTGTCGAACCAGTGCACCTCGATGTCGTTGACCGCGACGATCTCGGTGCCCGCCTCGAGGCCTGCGTGCCAGGCCACCGAGCCCACGTCGGGGGCGCCGATCACCGGCGCGGTGAAGGGCACGCCGACCAGGAAGACGATCGGGAAGACCACGAGCCCGAAGACCACGTTCATGATCACGCCGCCCGAGAAGATCAAGAAGCGCTGGCCGACGCTCTTCGAGTGCAGCTCGTCCGAGCGCGCCTCGCGCGCCGGGGCGTTCGGGTCCGTGGGATCGACGAGCTCGTCGCCGGCCATCTTGACGTAGCCGCCGAGTGGCAGCACCGCGATCTGGTACGTCGTGTCACCGCGCGTCCAGCCCAGCATCTTCGGCCCCATGCCGATGCTGAAGGTCTCGACCCGCACGCCACAGAGGCGTGCTGCGAGGAAGTGCCCGAGCTCGTGGACGAAGATGACGAGGCCGATCCCAAGGACGGCCAGGAGGATGTGGAACATGGAGGATCAGCTCTTGGCCGCGCTGGCGGCAGCGACCAGCTCGGCGGTCGCGATGCGTGCGGCCGCGTCAGCGGCCAGCAGGTCTTCAATGGTGGACTCGGGCCACTCGCGCCGGCGGTCGAGCACGGCGGTGACGAGCGGGACGATGCGGTCGAAAGGCAGCTCGCCCGCGAGGAAGGCTGCCACGGCGACCTCGTCGGCGGCGTTGAGTACGGCACCGGCGTTGCCGCCCTCGCGCACGCAGCGGTAGCCGAGGCCGAGCGCGGGAAAGCGCTCGAGGTCGGGCTCCTCGAAGGTCAGGTTGGCGAACAGCAGCGGATCGAATCCGGGTAGGTTCGTGGCCTGGCGCTCGGGCCAGGAGAGGGCGTGGTGGATCGGCAGGCGCATGTCGGGCGGGCCGAGCTCGGCCAGCATCGAGCCGTCGATGAACTCGACCATGCCGTGGACGATCGACTGGCGGTGCACGAGCACCTTGATCCGGTCGGCGCCGAGGTGCCACAGGTGCGCGGCCTCGATCACCTCGAGCGCCTTGTTCATCAGGGTCGCCGAGCCGACCGTGATGCGCGGCCCCATGTCCCAGTTCGGGTGGGCGAGGGCTTGCTCGGGCGTGACCGCCGCGAGCTCCTCCAGGGACAGGTCGCGCAGGGCGCCGCCGCTCGCGGTCAGGTAGACGTGGCGCACGTCGGTGATGTTGTCCGCGCCGAGGCACTGGAGCAGCGCGTTGTGCTCACTGTCGACCGGCAGCAAGTCCGCACCACGCTTCTCGGCCAGGTCCATCAGCAGCTTGCCGGCGAGCACCAGCGACTCCTTGTTCGCGAGGGCCAGGATGCGTCCGAGCTCGAGCACGGCCACCGAGGGGCGCAGCCCAGCCGCTCCCACGATGCCATTGAGCGCGACGTCGAAGTCGACCTCGCCGCACAGGCGCTCGGCGGCGTCGGGCCCGGCGAGGACCTCGACCCCTTCGGGCAGGAGGGCGCGCAGGTCGGCCTCGAGCGAGGCGTCCGCGAGGGCCACGCAGGGCACGTCGAATTCGATGGCGTCCGCGGCGAGGGCTTCGATCGACGAGCCCGCGGCGATCCCGGTGACCTGGTAGCGGCCCGGGAACTCGCGCAGGATGTCGAAGCACTGACGCCCGATGGAGCCTGTGGAGCCGAGGATGATGAGGGAACGCATGGGGTGGGGCTGGCCCTTGGCTGGTAGCTTAGTGGATCGCGAGGCGCGGGTGCCATCGCTGCAGGGTTGAACCTCGACCCGACCCACCAGATCCATGTGGCAAGTCCAAGCCAGCTTCTGTCCGCTCTGCGGCGCGCCGCTCGCCGAACGCACGCTCCGTGGCCGCGCTCGCAAGGCCTGCACGGCCTGCCGCTTCGTCCTGTTCCACGGACCCGCCGGCGCCGCCGCGGCGGTGGTCCTGAACGACGACCGCGAGGTCCTCTTGGTGCGCCGCGCGATCCAGCCCTTCCAAGACCGCTGGGCCCTGCCGGCGGGCTACCAGGAGATCGACGAAGCGCCCGCCGAGACGGCCATACGCGAGACCCGCGAGGAGACCGGCCTGGCGGTGACCCCGGTGGGCCTGCTGGACGTCTTGCACGTGCCGGACGACCCGCGCAAGCCCGCCAACGTCGCCGTGTTCCTCTGCCGGCCCGACGACCCGACCGCCATCCCCCGAGGCGCCGACGACGCCCTGGAGGCGCGCTACTTCCCCCTGGACGGCCTCCCGGCCGACCTCGGCTTCCCCAACAACAGGAGGATCCTCGAAGCTCTGGCCAAGGGCGCCGGATATCCTCTGCCCTTGCCTGGCTCGCGCCACCCCTGATCCCCCCGCCCACCGAACCCAAGAGCCCATGGATTCTCTTAGCTACAAGGACGCCGGCGTCGACATCGACGCACAGGACGAGGCCCTCGCGCGCTCGAAGGAGGCCATCCGCGCCTCGTTCACCCCGGGCGTGCTCGGGGACGTAGGCGCCTTCGGTGGCCTCTTCGACATGGCCAAGATGGGCTTCGGCGAGGGCGCGATCCTCGTGTCGAGCGCCGATGGCGTCGGCACGAAGCTCGACGTCGCCAAGCGCGCCGGGATCCACGACACGGTCGGTCGCGACCTGGTCAACCACTGCATCAACGACATCCTGGTCCAAGGCGCCCGCCCGCTGTTCTTCATGGACTACGTCGGAACCGGCAAGCTGGACCCGGTGGTCGTCTCCGACCTGATCCGTGGCTGCGCCGAGGCCTGCCGCGAGTCCGGCCTGGCCCTGCTCGGCGGCGAGACCGCCGAGATGCCCGGCCTGTACGCCGAGGGTGACTTCGACCTGGTCGGCTTCATCGTCGGGGCCGTGCAGCGCGAGCGCCTGCTCGACGGGAGCAAGGTCGCCGCCGGCCAGACGCTGCTGGCGCTGCCCTCGGCCGGCCTACACACCAACGGCTACTCCCTCGCCCGCAAGGTCTGCTTCGAGCGCCTCGGCCTCGCGCTCGACGCGAAGCCGGAAGAGCTCGGCGGCAAGACGATCACCGAAGCGCTCCTGGCCCCGCACCTCTCCTACCTCGGCGCCATGTGGCCGCTGCTCGACGAGGGCCTCGTCACCGGCATGGCCCACATCACCGGCGGCGGCCTGCCCGGCAACGTCAACCGCATGCTGACCGACACCGATGCGATCATCGACCGCAGCACGTGGGAGGTCCCGGGCCTCTTCCGCCTGCTCGTCGAGGGCGGTGGGATCGAGCGCGAGGAGTCCTTCCGCGCCTTCAACATGGGCGTCGGCCTGGTGATCGCCGTCGCCCCCGAGGACGCCGAGCGCGCCGCCGAGCTGCTGCGCGCGAGCGGCCAAGCGCCCTGGACGATCGGTCGCCTCGTGGCCGGCACGGGAGACGTGCGCTTCGAGGGATGACGACCCTCGCCGCCTGCCTCGCCCTCGCGGCCCTTGGCGCTCCCGGCACCGACCTGGTGGGGGAGGGCTGGGCCGAGGCGGCCGCCCTGGCTCCGGGTCCCGAGCGCGGGGCCCTGGTCGCCGAGCTCTTGCGGTCCTCTCAAGGCGAGCTGGATGGTGATTCCCAACGTCTTGCTTACGAGGCCGCCACGCGGGCCGCGGACGCCCTCGAGCTCGAGCTCGCCCTGGCGATCCAGGAGCCCCTCCACGAGCGCGTGGGAGCTATCTGGAGCGGCTACAACCTCGCGGTGACCCGCCACCGCTCCGGCGACTCCGCGGGCGCAGACGCGCTCCTCGAGGCCCTTCTGGCGAGCGCTGGTCCTGGCGACCGCGTCAACCTCTGGAACCAGCGCGCCATCTTCGCCCTCGGCGACGGTCGCAGGGGCCCAGCATGGGCCGCCTTCGGGCGCGCCATGGGCCTCGGCAGCGCCGACGCCACGGCAATCCTGGCGCGGGAAGACCTCGCCGGGCACAATCTCCACCGCGCGAAGAGTGGCTTTCGAGCCGCGCTGAACCGTACCCCTGACCATCCTTGGGCCCTACGGGGATGGGGCCTCGCGCTCCTCTCCGCCCCCCAGCCCCGAGACTGACAAGAACCATGACCCGTCGATTCGGACTCCTCCTGATGGCCGCCGCCCTGGCTGCGGCCGCCACCCCGCGTGAGCTTCTCCTCAAGGAGAAGGATCACGAGACCCTGGGCAAGAAGATCGGTGCCTACTACACGGCCGTCGCCGAGAAGGAAGGCATCGCGGCCGCCAAGGCCGAGGTCGGCGAGGCGATCGCCAAGCTCAACAAGAAGCTCAGCAAGAAGTCTGAGGTCGACCTGCTCGGCCTGCACGACGACCTCTCGGCTGCCTTCACCGCTTCCATCACCTACAGCGGTCGACCCAAGACCGGCAAGGTCTTCGACGTCGAGGAGGAGATCCGCGGCCTGCAGCTTGCCTACAGCGTGCACCTGCCCAAGTCCTACAAGTCCAACAAGGGCGCCTTGCCCCTGGTGCTGTGCATCCCCGACGAGGGCGAGGACCGCGCCCGTCACTTGGACGAGGAGTGGAACCACCCGGGCCTGCGCGACTCGGTGATCCTAGCCTCCTTGCAGATGCCTGAGGACGTCTCGACCTGGACCGAGCGGACCGGTGGCCTCGGCACCGTCATGTTTGGCATCCGCCACCTGCGCGACAACTACGCCATCGATCCCGACCGCATCTTCCTCGCTGGCCGCGGAGCCGGTGTCGCAGCCGCGGGGGAGATCGCCGAGATGTTCCCGTTCACCTTCGCCGGTGTGATCGGTCGCTCCGGCGAGCTCGGCGACACCTCCCCCAAGAACTTCCGCAACCTGCCCTGCTACTTCTCCGGTGGCGGCTCGAAGGTCACGGAGTTCACCGACGGCGCCAAGGAGCTCGGCTACGACAACATGACCGTCGACCCGGGGGGCAACCTCGACGACCTGCAGAAGTGGATCGAGTCCACCGTGCGCGACGCGAACCCGAGCAGCATCACCTTTGCACCCACCACGCCCTTCGGCGACTGCTACTGGCTGAGGGCCGACGGCTTCGACCCCGCGGAGAACCCCGAGCTGACCGCCACGATCGACCGCGAGAAGAACGTGATTGCGATCACCTCCAAGGGCATCTCGACCGCGAACCTGTGGTTCAACGATGCGCTCGTCGACCTGTCCCGCGAGGTCACCGTCATCTGTAACGGAGTCGAGCACAAGGACACGTTCAAGCGCAACCTGACCATCGCCCTCGACCGCTACTTCCTCTCGAACGACGCGTCGCGGATCTACACGGCCGCCAAGGGCTATGACCTCCCCGACGCCGGCACGGACTGAGCCCGGGTCGAAGGCGACCCTGCTCCTGATCACGGCTGCCCTCTCGGGGGCGGCCGTGATGTGCATTGAGCTGTCCGCGGTGCGGCTACTTGCGCCCTGGTTCGGCACCAGCCTCCCGGTCTGGAGCAACGTCATCGCCGTCGTGCTGCTCGGCCTGTCGATCGGCTACCTCTTCGGCGGTCGCGCCTCCCGCGGCCCGGACCCGGCCGGTTCCTTGGCCAAGGTGCTCGCACTCGCCGCGGTGGCCACGGCCTGGCTGCCCTTCCTTGCTGGGCCCATCGCGGAGCTCTTCCTGCCCGCCGAGCTCGACATCGAGCAGGCCTCGTCCGTCTTCCGCTGGGGCAGCCTGGCCAGCTCCCTGTGCCTGTTCCTCCCCGCGTCCGCCATCCTCGGCTGCGTCGGCCCGCTGGTCGTCGAGCTGCTCGGACGCTCCGGTCTCGGAGCCGGAGAGGCCGGTGGCCGCGCCCTGTTCGCATCGACGCTCGGGAGCTTGATCGGTGTGTTCGGCACGAGCCACTGGGCCGTCCCCGAGCTGGGCCTGCGCGGGACCCTACTGCTCGCCGCCGGTGCCCTGGTCCTTGCCCTGGTCTCGATCAGCGCTGTGCGGGCCTCCCTCGGCAAGCCCCAGCTCGGCCTGCTGCTTGTGGCCCTTTTCGGCGCCGTGCTGTCCCCGGCCTCGCGCGCACTCCCCGCGGGCTTCAGGCAGCTCGCCACGGCCGAGTCGCCCTACCAGCGTGTGCGCGTGGTCGAGGAACTCGACCAGGGGGTGCGCTTCCTGGCGGTCAACGAGTCGACGAACTCCTACCAGTCGGTGTGGCAGCCCAAGCTCGGCCTGCTGGACGGGGACTACTACTACAACGACTTCGCCCTGCCGCCAGCCTGGGCCGCCCGCGAACAGGGACCGCTCACCACCTGGTCGACCCTCTGCATCGGCATGGGAGCCGGGACCGCCAAGCGCGTGCTCGAGGGCAGCCTTGCAGCGGGCACGTCCCTGGCCTTCACCGGGGTCGAGCTCGATCCCGAGGTCGTCCGGCTCGGGTCCTTGCACATGGACCTCGAGCAGGGTCCCGACGACCTCCTAATCTCCGACCTGGACGGGCGCGCTGCCCTGCGCTGCCTGTCCGGGCCCTTCGACCAGGTGCTCGTCGATGCCTACGCCAACCAGGTCGAGCTGCCCGCGCACCTGGTCACCCTCGAGTTCTTCCAGGAGGTGCGCGAGCGCCTCGCGCCTGGCGGCTGGTGCCAGGTCAATGTCGGCGGCGCCGACACCCGCGACCCCCTGGTGCGCGCCGTAGCCGGCACCCTGGCCCGCGCCATGCAGTCCCCCGTGCTGCTCTTGCGGGTGCCAGGGACCCGCAACCTGATGCTCACCTCACGCCGCGAGGCGCGCCCCCCCGTCCCGACCGACGAGGCCTGGTACGCGCTGCCGGCGGAGCTCCAGCGCATCGTGCGCGGGCGCGAGGTGCGCGGCCAGTGGGACTGGCTCGAGGCCGACGCGCCCTTCGAGAACCTGCTCACGGACAACCATGCGCCCGTCGAGGCCCTGCAGCAGCGCTCGGTCGAGCACAGCCTGGCACGTAGGAACCTGGCGCGATGATCGCGTTCGCCCTGCTCGCCTGCGCGAGCCTTCAGTCTGCAACCACCGACGCTGAGGTCCAAGCTGCCCTCGACCAGGGCCTGTTCGGCCAGGCGATGGCCGCGAGCCGCAGCATCGCGAACGAGGTCGCCCGGGATGCGAGCCAAGCCAACGTGCTGTACCTCGCGCGCAGCTACGACGCCGCCCTCGAGCGGGCCCTCGCGGCGATCGATGGGGGCGACTCCTCGGCGCTGACCTTCTCACGCGGGGTCGCCGCGGCGACCTGGGTGGGGGACACGACCACGGGCCGGGACCTGCTCGCCAAGCTCGAGCTCGCGATCGTCGACCTGGGACCTCAGGCCCAGCCAGGCTGGCGTGCCCACGCCGCCGACTTGGAGGTCTACCTCGAGGACTTCGAAGGCCGAGCTGCGGGTGCCCAGGCTGCCCTGGTCCGTGCCAAGTGGACCTCGGGACTGGTCGGGCTCGCGGCCCTTGGCCTGCTGGGGCGCGGGTTCCGTCGGCAGTCGTCCGTCGCCTGAGTCGCCCGCCTGCTCAGAGGATGTTGAGCACGCCGCTGCCGGTGACGTCGAACAGGCTCGGCGACCAGGCCGCGTAGTTCACGCCTTCGGAGAGGTGCACGCGCCAGGGCAGGTCCCTGGGGTCCGCGAGCAGGCCCAGCGCTACCGTGCAGAATGAGCGCAGCACCCCGCTGGTGTCCTTGCTCGCAACGTAGGCAGCGAGGTAGTCGGTCGCTGCCGGGTCGGAGATGCGTCCGATGGCCACGGCGATCCCGCCAGCTAGGGTCTGACTGCGCGCACTGCTCAAGAGGGACCTGAGCTCCTCGTTGGCCTTCGAGCGGTTGAGCAGCGCGAGCCCCATGGCGGTGTGCTCGAGGGCTTCCGCCTGGTAGCGGTTGTCATGGAGCAGCAACTCGAGCTTGTCGGTCGACTCCTCATGGCGCATGAGCCCGAGCGACAGCGCCGTGTAGCCGCGCACCGACGGGTTGCCCGTGCGACCCAGCAGGGACACGAGCTCGTCGGCCGTCGAGGTGCAGCCGGAGAGTCCGAGTGCCAGGGCCGCCGTCGAGAGGCGGTCGGCGGAGCCCCGGTCCGAGATGGTCGTCACGAGAGCCATCCGTAGGCCAGGGGTGATCTCGATCCCGCGCTGCTGGCAGCGGGCACCATAGGCGGCGGCCGCGAGGCAGAGCCACGCGGTCTCGACCTCGCTAGCGTCCGCGAGGCGATCGACGATGGCCCGCTCGAAGAGGTGTCGGGTGACCGCCGGTGGGGGTGCCGGACCGCTGCTGCGGCTCGAGACCTCTGCATAGGCCATCAGGGCCATGTGGCGACCATGGAAGTCCCGAAGTTCCAGGGACTGCTCGGCCAGGAATGCCCGGCACAGCTCATCGGCCTCACCCCCCCAGGCGGAGCCAATGTGGCCCAGGGACATCAGGACGCTGGTTCGTACATCGGGCCCGACGCGCTTGTCGAGGGCCTTGATCAGGGTCTTGACGACCTCCGTGCGCAGGCCCTCGGGGGCCCCGCCATCCTCGAAGAGCTCACCAAGGGCCACGATCACGTGGGCGCGGACGATGTCCTCCTTTTCCTCGGCCTGGAGCTCGAGCAGCACCCGCACGAGGTCTTCGCGACCGCGCAGGGCGCCGTCGTCCGAAGCCGCCGCTCCGGGAGCGCCCCAGGGGATGGTCATCGAGCCCATCGAGACAGCCACGGCGACCCGCAGGTCGCGGGACTCGCGCTGGTCGGGCAGGACCCGCATGAGGTGCAAGAGCGCCATGCGCCGCACCTCCTGGATCGGGCTCTCCTCGGCCAGCAGGGCCAAGCCGAAGGCAGCGAAGGACCGCATCCGGTCGTCGGGCTTGCGACCCAGCTGCTTCTTGACCGCATCGCTGCCCTCGAGCACGCCGATCAGGAGGTTTGCGCCGCCGAGCTCTCCGAGCAGCCCCCGGGCGAGCAGGGCCGCCTCGCGGACCTGTGGGTCGCGCGAGGCCACGAGCTCGTCGAGAGCCTCGGCGATTCGTCGCTGCTGGCTACTGCTCGAGCGGCCCAGGGCGATCGCCGCCGCGGAGACCACGCCGTCGTAGCTGGCGTTCTCGATCGCCTTGAAGAGGCTCGGTAGCACGACCTGCTCGACGACCCCCTGGCTGGGCAGCAGCTGGGGACGGATGCCACCAGGCGCTCCGCCGGTCACCGCCATCGAAGCCATCAAGCGCACGCGCATGTTCAACAGGCTCTCGCGGTTGAAGTACCACCAGTAGGACCAGTGGGTCAGATCGACGCTGCTCATCGAGTCCGGGGTCCCGGGGACGCCGAGGCCGACCGGCGTCTGGGGATTTGCGCCGGGCGTCGCAGGCTGGTTCCCGCCACCGGCGGGCTGCCCGGGGATGACTGGCGGTGGAGGAGCCGGTGCCGAGGGCCCCGGGTCCACCTTGGGAGGGATCTCCGGCGGCGGCTTGAAGAAGGTGCCGTGGGGTGCTGCTGAGGCGGCCACGCCAAGGCAGAGCGAGAGCGTCAGGGTCAGCAGGACCCGGAGGAGATTGGGCGTCGACATGGGGTTTGACCACCCTAGGGCCAGCCTTCTGGAAAGTCACGGCATGGAGCCGCGGTCCCCGCTGGTTGGGCGGAAACCGCGGCTCCGAGGAAGATCCGAGTCCCTAGAGGATGTCCAGGATCCCCCGGCCACCGAGCCCGGTCAGGGTCTCGGTCGCGGCGCGGTAGTTGATGTTGCGCGCCAGGGGCTCGTTCCAGGGCAGCATGCTGCCCGAGCAGATGTTGCCCAAGGCTGCTGCCGCTAGACCACGGGCCAGGTCGGGCTGCTCCTTCGTGCTCAAGAGGGCGACCAGCGGCTCGAGGGACCGGCGGTCGCCGATCAAGCCCAGGGCATTGGCCATGCTGGCCTTCACCGCAAGGGACTTGGACGCCACCAAGGTGTCGACCAACAGTGCCGAGGACTCGTAGCCACCCAAGAGGCCCAGGCCCACGGCGGCTTGCTGCATCAACGCACCACGGTAGGTCGAGTCCGCGATCACCTCTTGGATCGTCCGGATCGCGGTCGGGTCGCCGATCATCCCCAGGGCCACGCAGATGTACCCGCGCGCGGTGTCATCCCGGATCTTGTCGAGCTGCTCGAGCAGGGGCTCGGTGAACTCCTCGGAGCCCGTCAAGCCTGCGCCGATGGCATAGGCGCTGACGCGCGGTCCGCGCTGCTCCTCGAGACCCATCTTCAGGGCGTGCACCAGGTCCGGGCTGAGCTCGTCAGGTGCCTCGTTGCCGATCAGTCCGACGGAGATCGCCGCCCACTCACGGGCTCCATTGCGGTTGCCCGCGAGCTGGCGCAGGATCTCGCCCACGACCGGTCGCAGACCGCTGTCATCCTTGGCCGGGTTCGCCACGAGCTGGGCCATCGAGACCAGACCGAAGCGGCGGGTCTGCTGGTCGGTCACGTTGCGCAGCCCCTTGGTCAAGAACTCGCGGCTGGCGCGGTCGACCTCGTCGGAGTCGCAGTCCGCGAGCTGACCCATCGCGAGGACCATGCCGCGCTGCACCTGCTTGTCCAGGTCGCGGTCCTTCACTCCCTCGAGCAGGGCCTGCAGGATGCGCTCGCGCCAGAGCTCCCCGAGGTCCGAACCACGGGCCTCGAACATGCGCGCGAGGGCGGCCGGGCAGTGGGCCCGGGAGTAGTCGCTCCGACCTTCGTCCCGTAGGAAGCCCAGCAGGTACTCGGCCTGGGCGTGGAGGCTGGCGGACTCGCCCCCGCCTTCGGTCTCGACGGTCCCGCCGATCGTGTCCATCTGGAACAGTCCGAGGGCGTTGATGCAGGCGACTTCGATGTCGCGGGTCGCGCTGGACTGGCCATCCAGCAAGCCCGTCAAGGTCGCGAAGACGTCCGCGCGCACGACGTCGTGGGCGCTCTGCCGCGCGATCATGCCCAGACCGAAGGTGGCGAAGGTGCGCGTCCGCCGGTCGACCTCCCTGCCACCGACCAGCTCGCGCCCGGTGGGGTCGTCCATCGCGAGGGCTTTCAGCGTGTCGAGGCCCGAGTCGTTGCCAAGGATCCCGATGGCCAGGGCGGCCGTCTCCCGGATCTCAGGGTTCGAGTCAGAGAGGAACGCGACGAACTCCTCCTGGAATCGGGAGCTGCCGTCCTCACCGGTCTTGTCCCCGATCTTGGCGAGGGCCATCAGGCAGCCCGTGATGATGTCGTTGTGGGTCTCGGTGTGCAGGGCTTCGAGCAGCGCGGGCACCACCAGCTGGTCGATGTCCTCCTTGCGTGGCGCGCGCCGATCCAGGTCCTGCTTCTGGGTGTTCTTGCCCAGGAACCAGTCAGCGGTCCCCGTGTCGACGACCTTGCCCCGCAGGTTGTCCCGCAGGTTCAGGTAGCCGGCCTTGTTGAACTCCCACCAGTAGGACCACTCGGTCAGGTCCGCCGTCATGTCGATCCCAGGTGTGTTGGCTGCGCCTCCACCGGGATTGATCCCGGGTCCGGTACCGGGGGTGATCGGCCCAGGCCCGTTCGGCGAGTTGGGGTTACCCGGTGAGCCGCCACCCGGTGTTGCCGGGGTGACGGGGTTGCCGCCGTTGCCGCCACCAGGGAAGCCGCCGGGAGGCACGATGTCCCCGGGGCCTCGGTAGGTCCCGCCGTGTGCAGCCGCGGCAGGTGAGAGGGTGAAGGCACCGAAGGCGGTCAGTGCTACGAAGGAGAGGAGCTTGTACATCATCGGACGGGGTCCAGTTGCTGGTGCGGAACGCGCAGCGAGCGCAACAGGCGCTCGAGTCCCGGGGGACTTCGTTCGACTTAGGCAAGGCCCGTGCCAAGCCGCCCCCTGCCCTCCTCCCGCAGCCACGGCTCCAGGCGGCGTTTCCAAAGCGCGACCCTCCTTCCCCAAGTCGGCTCCGGTGGGGGAGGGGCGTTAAAGCAGAGCGGGCGCCCGGCCGAAGCCGAGCGCCCGCATCAGGTACCAGTGGGCGTCTGTCTACCCAGCGGTCATGCGCGATCCACTACAGGATGTTGAGGATGCCGGTGCCACCGGTGTCGTTCAACGTAGCGGTCGAGGCGCGGTAGTTCAGGTCGAGCGCGATCTTCGAGTTCCAGGGGAGCTCTTCCTTGTCGGCCACGATGCCGAGCGCGACGGCGGCGAAGCCACGGGCGCGGGTGGTCAGGGCCGAGTTGCCGAGCATCTCGACGAGCGGGTCGATCGAGCGCTTGTCACCGATGTAACCAAGGGCGGCCGAGAGGGCAGCCTGGGTCGCCAGACTCTTCGACTTGCCGAGCGTGTCGATCAGGTCGTCCACCACGTTCTTGTCGCCGAGCAGGCCCAGGGCGATCGAGGCCTGCTGCAGGAGCTGCGGGCGGTAGGTGGAGTTCTTCACGATCTCGTTGATCGGGACGATGGCCTCGGAGGCGCCGATCATGCCCAGGGAGACACAGATGTAGCCACGGGGCTCGTCTTCCTTGATGCGATCGAGCTTGTCGAGCAGGGTCTCGGTGAAGTCCGGGTTGCCAAGGATGCCCGAGCCGATGGCGTAGGCACCGATGCGCGGGGTGCGCTCATCGATCAGCTGCGCGCGGAGGGCCTCGACGACGTCGACCGGGGCGGCCTCACCGAGGCTGCGGCCGAAGACACCGATGGCGACACCCGCCCAAGGACGGATGGCGTTCTTGCCCTTCGAGAGCTGGGTCTGGAAGTGCTTGCTGGCTTCTTTGATGGCGTCGGTCGGGTCGCCGTCGGAGACACGGCTGGCCACTTGGGCGAGCGCGATCACGGAGAAGTTCCGCGACTGCGTGTCGGTCACGTCCTTGGGGACATTGATGAGACCCTTGCGGATGTCAGCGTCGATGCCGTCCGGGTCGGCGTCGCCCAGCTGGCCGAGGGCGAGCACACAGCTCTGGATGACCTGGTTGCGCTCCTTACCCTTCAGGGTCTTCAGGAAGATGCGAGCGACCTCTTCCTTCTTGGCGTCGAAGGCCTCGTCACCGGTGGTCTCGGAGAGCAGGCGCGCGATGGCCGTGGGGCAATGCGCGCGCACCAGGTAGTGGTCCTTGCCCTGGAAGTACTCGGTCAGGTAGTCGATCTGCGCCATGCGCGTGTCGAGCATCGTGACGTCGCCCTCTTCGACGGCCGCGGCGTCAGCCTCGGTGCCGAGCTTCTCGAGGGGCACCAGGCCCATGGCGATCAGGCACGCGACCTTGATGTCCCGGGTCGCGGTGTCGTCGGACTCCAGGGCCTCACGGAGGCTCTGGATGATGGCAACGCGCGTCTCGGGGCTCGCGGTGCGGCTACCGACCAGCGCCAGACCGTAGGCGGCGAAGGAGCGGGTGCGGATGCTGACCTCGTTGCTGCCGACGAGCTTGCGACCGGTCGAGGTGTCCGCCAGGAGGTCCTGGAGGGTCTTGACCGAGGCGTCGTTGGCCAGGATGCCGAGGGCGATGGCCGAGGTCTCGGCGATCTCCTGGTTGCTGTCACCGAGGAACTCGGTGAACTTGTCGGCGAAGGCGCTGCGGCCATCCTCGTCCGGCTTGTCGCCGATCTTGGCGAGGGCCATCATGGCGCCGGTGATGATGTCGTTGTTGGTCTCCTTCTCGAGGGCAGCAAGGAGCGCCGGAACGATCTTGTTGTCGATGTCCGACTGCGACGGACGCATGGAGTCCTTCGCCTGGGAGTCGGTGCCTTGACCCAGGAACCAGTCGCTCGAACCGGTCTTGGTTCCGCCGGAGTGGATGGCGGCCTTCAGGTTGATGTAGGGGTCCTTGTTGAACTCCCACCAGAAGGACCAGACCGTCAGGTCCGGGCCGGTCTCGACGCCACCGGTCGTGGGCGTGTTCGCTGCGCCGGGGCCACCGGCGGGGGAGCCGGGCGTCGCGGGCGCGGGCGAACCGGGGGACGCCGGGGAGGGCGAGGCCGGAGCACCGCTACCGGGGGTGGCGGGGGTACCGCCGCCGCCGCCACCGCCACCGCCGCCCGGAGGCACGGTGTCACCAGGGCCGCGGGAGGTGCCGCCGTGGCCGAAGGCCGCCGGCTGGAAACAGAAGGCACCGCCGAAGAGCAGGGCCGTTGTGATGAGAGCTTTACGCATGGTCGTGGTTGGGGGCGCTGGGTTGGGCTCCAGTGGAGCGAGCCAGGATAGACAGACTAGGCACCGCCCGCGTAAGAGCAAATGTCGTGCCCGAGTCTAGGAACGGGGGTGCGAGGGTGGCTGGGGGGGGCAGGCGAGGCCCTAGGGGTGCCTGGCGTCCCACCTAGGTGGAGCTCCGTTCCGAATCGGTAACGGGGCTCCACCCCTTCGAGAGCTCAGACGCCTTCCTTGCTCAGGAAGGTCGCCCGCAGGTACTCGCGGTTCATGGTCGCAATCGCGTCGATCGGGACACCCTTCGGGCAGGCGGCCGTGCACTCATAGTGGTTGGTGCAGGCCCCGAAACCCTCTTCATCCATCTGGGTGACCATCGCGAGCACGCGCGCGTCACGCTCGACCTTGCCCTGGGGCAGGGTCGCGAGGTGGGCCACCTTGGCGGCGGTGAACAGCATGGCGGCGCCGTTGGGGCAGGCCGCCACACAGCCACCGCAGCCGATGCACTCGGCGTAGTCGAAGGCCCTCTCGGCATCCGGCTTCGGCACGGGCAGGATGTTGGCGTCGGGTGCGCTCCCGGTGTCGACCGAGACGTACCCGCCCGCCTGCTGGATGCGGTCGAAGGCCGTGCGGTCCACGACTAGGTCACGGATCACCGGGAAGGCGCGCGAGCGCCAAGGCTCGATCTGCACCGTGTCTCCGTCGCGGAAGCGACGCATGTGCAGCTGGCACAAGGTGGTCTCGGTGTCGGGCCCATGGACCTGACCGTTGACGACCGCGCCACAGGATCCACAGACGCCCTCGCGGCAGTCGTGGTCGAAGGCGACGGGATCGGTGCCTTCACCAACCAGCTTCTCGTTCAGGATGTCGAGCATCTCGAGGAAGGACATGTCGGGGGACACGCCATCCAATTCGAAGGTCTCGATGGCTCCTTCGGCGGCGGCGTCCTTCTGACGCCAGATCCTCAGGTTCAGCTTCATGTTGCCACTCACTTGTAGCTCCTCTGGGCCAGCTTGACGTATTCGAAGTTCAGGTCCTCCTTGTGGAGGGCCGCCTTGCCGTCGGGTCCTTGGTACTCCCAAGCAGCGGCGTAGCAGTAGTTGTCGTCGTCCCGCAGGGCCTCGCCCTCCTCGGTCTGACTCTCTTCTCGGAAGTGGCCGCCGCAGGACTCGCTACGGTCAAGGGCATCCATCGCGAAGGTCTCGGCGAACTCGAGGAAGTCGGCCACGCGGCCAGCCTTCTCCAGGCTCTGATTGAACTCCTCGTTGGAGCCGAGCACGCGCACATCGTTCCAGAACTCCTCGCGAAGGCTGCCGATCTTGTCGATCGCCTGCTGCAGTCCGTCCTTGTTGCGCGCCATACCGCAGTGGTCCCACATGGTCAGGCCGAGCTCGCGGTGGAAGGAGTCCACGGTGCGCGAGCCGTTCACCGCAAGCAGCGCATCGGTGCGCTCGCGGACCGAGGCCTCGGCTTCGGCGAAGGCCTCGTCGCTGGTGCTGACCGGCTGCAGGTTGCGACCCGCGAGGTGACCACAGACCGTGTACGGAATCACGAAGTAGCCGTCGGAGAGCCCCTGCATCAGGGCGCTCGCACCGAGGCGGTTGGCACCGTGGTCGGAGAAGTTGGCCTCGCCCAGGACGAACAGGCCAGGGACCGTGCTCTCCAGGTTGTAGTCCACCCAGAGGCCGCCCATCGTGTAGTGCACGGCGGGGTAGATCCGCATCGGGCGCTCGTAGGGGTTCTCGTCGGTGATCTTCTCGTACATGTGGAACAGGTTGCCGTACTTGGCCCGGACCGTGTCCTCACCGTCGCGCTGGATCGCCTCCGCGAAGTCGAGGTAGACCGACTTGCCGCCGGGACCGACACCGAAGCCGGCGTCGCAGCGCTCCTTCGAAGCACGCGAGGCCACGTCGCGCGGCACGAGGTTGCCGAACGCCGGGTAGCGACGCTCGAGGTAGTAGTCGCGCTCCTCCTCGGGGATGTCGTTGATCGCGCGGCTGTCGCCCGCCTTCTTGGGGACCCAGACGCGCCCATCGTTGCGCAGGCTCTCGCTCATCAAGGTGAGCTTCGACTGGTGGTCGCCGGAGACCGGGATGCAGGTCGGGTGGATCTGCGTGTAGCAGGGGTTGGCGAAGTAGGCGCCTCGCTTGTGGGCGCGCCAGGAGGCGGTCACGTTCGAAGCCTTGGCATTCGTCGACAGGTAGAAGACGTTGCCATAGCCGCCGGTGCACAGCAGCACCGCGTCGCCGGCATAGCGCTCGTACTCGCCGGTCACCATGTTGCGACAGATCACACCGCGTGCGACGCCGTCGACCTTGACGACATCGAGCATCTCGCGACGCGGGCGCATGTCGATCTTGCCGAGCTGGATCTGGCGTGACATGGCCGCGTAAGCACCGAGCAGGAGCTGCTGGCCGGTCGCGCCCCGGGCATAGAACGTCCGGCTGACCTGGGCACCACCGAACGAGCGGTTGTCCAAGTGGCCACCGTACTCACGTGCGAAGGGGACGCCCTGGGCCGTGGCTTGGTCGATGATGTTGTTCGATACCTGGGCCAGGCGGTAGACGTTCGACTCGCGTGCGCGGAAGTCGCCGCCCTTGACCGTGTCGTAGAACAGCCGATAGATGCTGTCGCCGTCGTTGGGGTAGTTCTTCGCCGCGTTGATACCACCCTGGGCTGCGATCGAGTGGGCCCGCCGCGGCGAGTCCTGGATGCAGAGGCTCGTGACCTTGTAGCCGAGCTCGGCGAGGGTCGCCGCAGCGCTACCACCAGCGAGGCCGGTGCCAACGATGATGATGTGGAACTTGCGCTTGTTGGCCGGGTTCACCTGCTTCATGTCGAAGCGATGGCGATCCCAGCGCGTCTCGATGTCGCCGGTGGGGCACTTGGAATCGAGGATCGGGTTCTGGGTACTCATCAGTGGGTCCCTCCGTTCTTGACCATGTAGACCAGGGGGAACGAGGCGAACAAGAGGGCCAGCACGATCCCGAAGATGCGTCCGAACCACAAGATCGCGGGGGTGTACTTCGGGTGGTTGAAGCCCAGGGTCTGGGCTGCGCTCTGGATCGCGTGGAAGAGGTGGAAGCCCAGGGCGGTGCAGCCGACCACGTAGATCGCCACGGTGGGCATGTGCTGGAAGGCCTCGACGATCGACTCGTGGGGCGCCTCATCGAACTCCGCCTTGCGCAGGCGGAAGTCCAAGAGGTGCTTGATCAAGAAGCCGAGGATCACGACACCACTGACGAACATGCCGGTCGAGGCCAGGGTCTTCTGGCCGTGGGTCCCGGTCGCCTGGTACGCCACGGGACGCGCCTTGCGGTTCTCGAGGGTCGTGCGCACCGCAAGATAGATGTGCACCAGGAAGAGCAGGGCCAGACCCGCCTCGGCCAGGGGGAGGATCGGCAGGGCGCTGATCGACTCCACGTAGGCGTTGAACGCCGAACCATCCTGGTCAGCGTAGAGGGTCAGGTTGCCCGCGACGTGGGCCAGCAGGAAGCCGATCAGCAGGAGGCCTGTGACGGCCATCAGCGCTTTCCTGCCGATCGATGAATTCGCGAAGCGATCGATCCAGCGAAGCATGAGGCTTTCCGGCCTAGGCCGGACGAAGTGGGGGGGTGGGGGAGATCCGAGGTCGTTGGGGGTCACGCGACCCCGCTGCAACGAGAGCTCGATTCTAGGGAACGAGGATGGGCGGATCTCCGGCCTCGCGGATGAAATCGGACCCGAGGGCCAAGAAATCCGAGGGGTGTCGCTGCGTCGATCGCCGATCGCAACCATCATGCTTGGATGGTGACCGACCTCTACCTCGTCCGGCACGGCCAGGTGCACGCCGACTGGCAAGGCCGCATCTATGGATGCCTCGACGTGCCGCTCTCGGACCAAGGTCGCGAGGAGGCCCGGCGTGCAGCCCAGCAGCTCGCCGGCATCCACCTCGATGGCGTGGCATGCTCGGGCCTGTCCCGCACGCGCTACGGAGCCGAGACGATCGCCAAGGGCCGCGGCTTGGAGCTGCTCGTCGATGTCGAGCTGCGCGAACTCGAGCGCGGCGACTGGGCGGGCATGACCTTCGAGGAGCTGGAAGTCCAGCGGCCCGGCGCCATGTCGGCATGGCGCGCCGACCCGTGGACCACGCGACCGCCGAGCGGCGAGTCGATGGACGACCTGGCCGCCCGCGTGCTGCCCGCGCTCGACCGGCTCACGGAGCGCTTCCCGAAGGGCAGCCTAGCCGTCGTCGCCCACAGCCACGTGGTTCGCTGTGCGATCGCGCGGGCCCTCGGCAAGCCCGCCGCGATGCAGCTCGAGGTCCCGACGGCGGCGACCCTGCACTTTCACTGGACGCCTGATGGCCCGGCCGAGCTGGTCTCGACCAAGACCCTGGGCAACGTCGACGATGTCCTGGCACGAAACACCAAGACCTAGCTCGTGAGCTAGTTGTTCGAGGAGAACCCCGGCGGGGGAGTCTTGCCCGGACCCGCCTTGCCACCAGGCATGCCCGGCCCGTTCGACTGCAGCATCTGGGTCACGTTGAACATGCCCTCGCCGAAGTGGTACGCGAGCCACACGAAGTGGCAGTCCACGTTGTCGACAGGATCGTCGACCTCGAAGGCGGCCTTGCAGGTCAGGTCGCAGGTCCGCTCAGCGGATAGGAAGCAGCGTTTGGGTTCAGTCACTTCGGGGGGGCTCCTCGTTGGGCCCTGATCCTACCGCGCGGAAGGCCGGAAGCTCGCGACCTTCCCGGAGTCAGCGCGAGCGACGTAGGAGGCAGTACCAGGTACCGAGGGCGACCACCTCGTCCGTTTGGTTGAGAACGGTCAGCCCGAACCGCACGTGACCCCACTTCGGCTGGGGGTCGGCCTCGTGCTCGAGCACCTCGAACACGACCCGCAGCTCGTCGCCAGGCCGCACGGGCTTCTTGTAGTTGGCATGGTTCTCGGCAATCGCGATCAGGGTGTCCTTGAAGATCCCCGTTCGCCAACCGAGGCCCGTCGCCACCGCCTGGGTCAGGGCGCCGTGGGCGACGACCCCCCGGAAGAAGGTCCGCCTGGCGAAGTCCGGATCGAGGTGCACCGGATTGTCGTCGCCCGAGACCTCGGCGAAGGCCTGCACAGCGGCCTGGTCCACCAGGCGAGTGCCGGTGAGGAACCGCTGACCGACCTGGAGCTCGTCGAAGGTCAGGCCGGTCTCGAGGCAGGTCACGTCGGCCGGCAGCTCGATCGAAGGGGAGTCACTCATGAGGGGGACCTTAGGGATCGAGAGAGCCCAGGCCAAGCGACGGCCTGGGCCAATCCAGGCCGGATCGGCCCCCAGTCCACTTGGGTCGGTCTACAGTGCAACATAACGTACATTATCAGACACTACAGAGCGAGGCGAACCAAGTGCGGTTCCGGTGGCCTGGATCATCAAGCAAACCCACTCGCTGGTCGATCCAGCCCTCGACCCTCGCTATCTTCCGAACATGCGCCACCTGATCCTGCTCTGCTCCCTGGCCGTCACGGCCTGCACCTCGACCGACCCAGCGACCGCCGACGACGAGCTCGACGCGGCCTGGGCGTCGCCCACGGTCTCGCTGCCCGACGTGCCCGTCTCCGTCGCACCCTTCGACGTCGTCCACGTCGACTGGAAGCAGCCCCTCGGCGAGGCCTACATCTACCTGAACCATGTCGGTGACTACCGCCTGGCCGGTGCGCGCATCGCCGAGCTGTTCGCCGAAGCCAAGGCCCAGGGCGCGCACCTTCGAGGAGCACCGTTCCTGCTGTTCTACGACGACCCTGGCAAGACCCCTCTGGACCAGCTGCGCGCTCGCATCTGCGTCGGCCTGGCCACGGACTTCTCCAGCCTGCCGCCCCTGTACATGGACCAGCTCGAAGCTCGGCCCGTGGCCTATGCCGCCATCGGAGGCGCCTACTCCGAGGTCCCGCGGTCCTACCCGGGCATCTTCGCCTACATGGCTGAGCGCGGCTGGTCGCCGGGAACCCCAATCCGGGAGATCTACCTGGTGAGCCCCGCGGGAGTCCCCGTCGAGCAGCTCGTCACCGAGGTCCAGATCCCCTGGGGTTCCTGAAGACCCCCTTTAGGAAGTCGCATTCGTATGGGGCCCCGAGATCGGCGGCAGGACGAGCCGCGGCGCGAAGCCGATCGGCGTCCTCTGCCCAACGACGAAGTCGCCGATGGCGAGCTCCCCGAGCTCGACGGTGAGAACGCAGTCGATGCGCTCGCCCACCTGATCCAGCCAGCACTTGCCACCTAAGAACTCCCAGGTGACAGGCTCGCGCGCGGCGACCAGGTCCCCTACCGATTCGGCCAGCGACTGGTTGAGCTGGAGCACACGCGCCTGCTCGGCCTGGAAGATCTCGAAGAGGTCTTCGACCCCGTCGCCGACCGAGTGCCCATGGTGCTCCCCCATCCAGACCAGGAAGGCCTCGAGGGCCGTCCCGATCGCGCCGAGGTCACGCTCTCCACTGAGCACCGAGACCTGCTCCCAGAGCCAGCGCCCTAGGAACACGCGCAGGTGGCGCAGCTCGAGCTCTTCGGCAATGCCGAGGAAGGCGCCGAACTGGACGAAGAGCTCCAGGTCCCGGTTGGCCGCGACGAACTCGTCCAGGTCCACCTCGGCCAGGCGCGCGCCATCCCAGAGGTACTCCTGGACCAGTGCGCCCAGCACGCCGGGGAAGTCCGGGACCAGGTGGTCATCAGCATCCGCGTCGACCTCGAGCCCGAGCTCCGTCTCGAGCACCGCGAAGAGCGCGTCCACATCGCCGCCGGCTTGGCGCGCGGCGTCGAAGCGCTCCAGGGCGGCACGGATGGCCTCGGGCGAGGGACCGTCCTCGTCATCGAGGCGCACCGCTGGGGTCAGCTCGTGGGTCGACTCGACGCCGCTGTGCGGATCGTGGAGGCTACGCCAGAGCAGCAGCAAGCGCGTGCGGACGTCGGCCAGGTCGAGGTCCGTCTCGAAGGCCAGCTCCTCGAGGATCCAGCCAACGGGGTCATCGCCACCGACCGCCAGGTCAGCCACTGGCATCGGACGCGCGCGCAGCACGTCGACGATCTCGCTCCAGCGCTCGTCGCCGAAGCCGCCTTCGACGAGCAGCTCGCGCAGGTCGGTGAGCTGCTCGGCCAGGGGCGCCTTGGCCTCGACCGGGGCCGGCAGCACGGCGTCAGGCACAGCGACGGGCTCGGTCGCCTCGGGCGCGATCACCTCGTTGAAGAACATGACCTCGAGCTCGGCCTGGGTCATGCGCAGCGGGCCACGAGCGCGCTTGCGCATCGCCTCGACATCGCGCTCGATCGCCTCGAGCAGCTCGGGGTTGCGCAAGTTGGCCGCCCCCGAGGAGAGGCACCAGGTGGTGCGCTCGCCTTCGTTGGCGATGTCGCGCGGGAAGATGCGGCCGACGAGCAGGTCCCCGGGCTCCAGCTCGGTGGACAGCTCGATGTCGTCGACGACGTACTGGCCGCGGCCGAGCAGCTCGTCGAGCAGGAATCCGTCGCCTGGAACGAGCCGAGCAACGACGAAGATGCCCGAGCGCGAGGCGCGCAGCGCCGCGTAGCGCATGGCCGCTCCAGCGTCTTCGGTGGTCCGCAGCTCGAAGGCGGCCTCGAGCGGAATGGCTCCGCCGATGGCTTCGCTCTCCCGCTCCAACAAGAACCACTCGCGGTGCCTCCGGAGGGTCCCGGCCTCGATCGCCGCGGGGTTGCGCAGCGGTCCGATGAAGGCCTTCAGGTCGGCCTCGTGCTCTTCGATCAGCTCAGGACTCTCGAGCAGCCCAGCGGCTAGCTCGTCGAGGTCCTGCTCCAGTTCTCTTAGTAGGGTGTCCATAGTTCTCATCAGCGGGCGGGGATTGTAGCGGCGACGAGGGCGAAAGGGCCGACCAGCGGATCCCAAGTAGTAGACTCTCCCCCACTCCCCTCGAACTCCCCCACCTATGCAGCCGATCCTCCTCCAAGCCGCCGAGAGCGGGCCTAGCCTGACCGCCCTTCCCTGGATCGACAAGCTGGCCGTCGTCCTCTTGGCCATCTTCCTCGTGCTCGGCTTCTGGCGCGGGCTCTGGTGGCAAGTCATCCGGATGGTCGGCTTCATCGGCGCCTTCGCAGCAGCCCGCCTGTTCAGTCCCCAGGTCGAGCCGCTGCTCACCGACACCTTCAACATCACCGACCCGCGCTTCTCCCAGGGCCTCGCCTGGCTGGTGATCTTCATCGTGGCCCTCGCCATCGCCGTGCTGCTGGGCAAGCTCGGCAAGACCCTCCTGGAGTCCTTGCAGCTCGGCCTGGTCGATCGCGTGACCGGCAGCTTGGCGGGAGCCCTCACCGCAATCCTGATCCACAGCGCCCTCTTGGCGGCGATGAGCCTGCTGGCACCGGCCGACTGGCTGGCTACGACCCTGGACGGAAGCTGGAGCGCCAACCTGATGGAGGTGCTCGGCGAACGCTGGCCGGTGATCGTGGACTCCAACCAAGGTGCCTGGATCGGTACCCAGCTGAACGCGGGCGGTCTGCCCAAGCCGATCGTTCACTAGCGGACGGACACGGCAGCTCGCTAGAGCTGGCTCATGAGGTCGGCGAGGAAGCCCTCGTGCTCGGGATGGAATCCTAGGTGCCGCTCGAAGTGAGCACGCGCCTCGTCGGGCTTGCCACATGCCATCAGGCCCATCCCGACGATGCGTGCGGCCATCGACTCGCTCGGCGAGAGGGCGTAGCACTCACGGGCAGCGACCAGGGATTCGTCGAAGCGCTCGAGCTCGAACAAGGAGATGGCGAGCCCCATCCAGCCGCGCGGGTTGTCCGGCTGGTTGTGGGTCACGAGACGATAGTTCTTGATCGCGAGCTGGTAGTCCTCGCTGTTGATCGCGCGCTCGGCCAGATTGAGCCGCGCTGGGATGTTGCCCGGTCGGGCGGCGACCCACTCCTTGGCGACCTCGAGGGCCAGCTCGAGCTCGCCAGCTTCGTTGTAGGCGCGCGAGACCACGTCCCAGTTGGGGTTCTCCCGGCGTCGGAGCTCGGTCGCGCCTTCGAGGTAGGCAGCATCCATGGCGGAGGTGTGCATGCCAGCCGGCAAGATCGGCGGGCACATGACCCTGAGCAGCTTCTCGGCGCCGGTCTGCTCGAAGGTCGGGTCGTGCTCACCTTGATGGCAGCGTGCGCAGCCGTTCATGCCGTTGTTGATCAGGCCCTTCAGCAGGTAGCTCTTGCCGCCCGCGACATGGGCGGCGCCAGCTCCGTGACACGCCGCGCACTGCACGTTCTGGAAGCCCTCCGAGCGCGTCGGCAGGTCGAAGCCGCCTTGCACCTGGAAGCCCACGGTGTGGCAGCCGATGCACTCAGCGTCGTAGGCCTGGCTGGTGGCCTCGAGGGTCGCGAAGGCGCGGCTGTGGCGCGTGCCCAGCCAGAACTCGACCTGCTCGGGGTGGCAGGCGGTGCAGTTCTCTGGGCCGACGAAGGCGCGCTGGTGGGGTCCGAGGTCGGGCGACTCGGCGTCGCGTGCCTGCCAGTAGGCCGTCGTGGCGCGGTGGTACTCGTCCACGGCGGCGAGGGCTTCGTTGCTGCGCGTGACCCCGCGGTGCATGGGGACCTGGTTGTGGGCGAAGCGGTTGACCTCTCCGACCGGCTCGAGCTCACGCAGGCGCTCGAGTGCGAGCTCGTACATCGCCTCCTGGGTCGCCAGCTTGCGCTCCCACTCGGCCGTGCCGTACTTGCGCTCCATGCCAGCCAGGTCGCTGTAGGCCTGGATGGCCACCTCGAGCTCGATCTCGGCTTCGGCGCGCATCGAGACGTCGACCAGCTCGCCGGTGGTGCCATCGCGCTCGTTGGCGAGGTACTCGCCTGGGTTGGGCAGCCACCAGTCCATGCGCCCGACCCGGCTGCCGTTGATGCGCGTGGTCAGCACCGGCGTGCCGGCGATCACGTCCGTCTGCCCGCTGCTGCTGCCGAAGTGCCCACCGACGATCATGTCGAGCTCGGGGTGCGCCTCGGCCAGCAGCACGTTGTTGTCGTAGCCGAGGTGCGAGGCGCAGACCAGCACATCGACCTGGGGTCGAAGCTCCGCGATCACCTCGGCGGCACGCACCTTCCACGGCTCCAGGGTCAGGCCCTGGGCCCGCAACAGCTTGGAGATCTGGTAGCGCCTGCGATCCACCGGCTTCTTCTTCGGTGCCACCTCGTTCAAGGTCCCCGCGAGCACGCTGAAGACCCCCACCTTGAGGCCACCGCGCTCGACGATCACCCAGTCCGGCAGGGGACTCTGGCCCTGGGCGTCCACGATGTTGGCGCACAGGACGGGCACTTGGAACTCGTCGGCGAGGGCCGCCACCTCGCGCACGCCTAGGGCGACCTCGGCCTCGCCGAGGGCGATCGCGGAGCAGCCGAGCTCGGCCCAGACCTCGAAGAAGCCCCGCGCCTTGATGCGCAGCTGCTGCACGGTCAGCTCCTCGGTCGGCGGGCCCGAGGCCAGGAGGTCTCCCGTGTCGATGAACAGCCCTCGCGGACCGAGGTCGGCGAGGGTCTCCCCGACGTAACCCGCGATGCGATCGATGCCGCCGATCTGACCGGCCGCGCAACCACACGGCTCGATGTACCCGTGCACGTTGCCCGTGTAGAGCAGCGTCAGGTCCGACGGCTGGCTGGTCGGGTCTTCCTTGCATCCGGGGAGCGCCAGGATCGCGACGGACGCGAAGGCAACGAGGAAGAGGGCGAGCTTGCTGCGGGTCGGTGAGCTGGGCATGGGAGCTGGGGGGATGCAGATCGGACGGGCCAAGTCTAGCTGCCCGGCGAGCGCGAGCAGGCGGCCGGCTCGAACGATTTCGAGCGTCAGGCCTGGGCGCGCAAGGGGGTTGGCTTCAGGGACTTGGGGTCAGGCAGCGGCCTGCCGGTGAGCAACGCTCTTGGAGTCGGAGCAACACCCGGGACGGGGGACCCGGTAAGATGCGCGGGTACGCAATAGTTGCACTTGGTGTTGGGGAAGCAGGTTGGAATCCTGCACGGTCCCGCCACTGTGAGCTCGTTGCCGTGCGAGCCGGACCTTGGTCCGGAGAAGGGTCCTCCCCTTCGGTCACTGGGCAGCTTGCCCGGGAAGGCCTCCGCGCGGTGGATGGGCGAGTCAGGATATCCACCCAAGTGCAGGGATCCCCGGGGCCCGAAGGAGGCCGCGCACCCCAAGGCAGGACCACTCCGTGGTCCCAGAGCCCCATGGTGAGCGGCCTGCAGAGGTCTCCGGTTCGACGCGGTCATCGAACCCCATTACCTCAAGATGAACCTCACCACATCGGCCCTCTTCGTGGGCCTCCTCTGCACCTCCCCCGCCCTCGCCACCGACGTCCTCGATCAGGGCGTCGCGGCATCCCCCCAGGTGCTGCCCGGCGGCTCCTCCAGCCGCACCCTCAGCAGCGGCGACATCATCACGGTGGACTCCGTGGGTGTCGATCGCTGGAGCGCGGACGGCACCTTCGTCCAGAACCTCGGCGTCTTCCCGAGCAGCCTCTTTGGTGGCTGCTTCGACATCGATCCGACCGAGACCTTCGCCATCGTCGGCCGCACGGACAGCAGCGCCACGCCCAACCCGGTCTTCCGCGTCGCCCTCGATGGCAGCGGCATGACCCAGCTCGCCGACATCGTCTTCAACTACGACGGGGCCTTCTCGGCCAGCGGGGACTACTACCTGAGCGCCGCGATCGGTGGCTTCGGCTCCGGCAACAGCCTGCTCCGCTTGGACACCACGACTGGCGCCGTCACCGAGCTCGCCCAGCTGCCCGGTGCCTCGGGCCCGATCGGCGTCGATGCCCTCGGCAACCTCTACTACGCCACGATCTCGGACCTGTTCCCCGCGCCCGCGGGCTCGACCGACGTGCTGCTGTTCTCCGCGGCGGACCTCGCGATGGCCGACTGCACCCTCGGGGCCTGCCTCGGACTCACCGACGCGATCCCCTTCGCGACCGGCTACGACGGGGCTTCGTCCCTCGTCGTCGACAAGCGCACCGGCCATGCCTACATGATCGAGAACAACTTCAGCACGGGTGCCAACCGCGTCTGGGCGATCACCGGCGGGCCCGCCTCTGGCGCGCCCTTGGTCGACGGCCAGACCTTCAACTGGATGTCGAACCTCGAGGTGCAGTCCGGCATCGCCGCGCCCGAGCTGCGGGCCTACCAGCCCGCAGACGATGCGCGCCTGTTCTACACGACGACCGACTTCGTGAACCCGGCCGTGCGGAACGAGGTCCAGGCGAAGCGCCCAGAGCTGCAGCTCTCCGGCGCCGGCCTCTCCGGAGCAGGCACCGTGGACATCACCGTGAACGGTGCAGAGCCGGGCGGCGGCGCGCTCCTGTTCTTCGGTCCCACGGCGCTGGTCTCCGGCACCGAGAGCGCCTACAGCCTCGCGGGCGTCGTCCCGACGCTCTTCACCGGCTTGGACCTCGGCTCCCTCCAGGTCTTCGGCGGCGTCTTGCCCGTGGACGGTGCTGGCACGAGCAGCACGAGCTTCCTCAACCCCGGCAGCTTCGCCGGCCTCGTGACCCTGCAGGCGATCCTGCTGGACACGAACCTCTTCGACATCCTCGGGACCTCGACCAGCGCTCCCTTCTAGGCGACCGAGTCGGGATCGAAGGAGGCGCGCGCCAACCCCTGGGTCGGCGCGCGCCTTCGTTCTTCGCTAGCGCCGTCCCGCGAGGGAGCTAGAGCGACTTGACGCCCGTGAACCAGGGCAAGCGCGCCAGCCGTGGTTCGATCCCGTCGTGCAAGGTCATGCCCTGGGCGTGGCAGCCGGAGCAGGCGCCGAACATCCGCAGGTGGACGACGCCGTCGTCGTCGATGCGCACGAGCTGGACTCCGCCGCCATCCATCTCGAGGCTCGGTCGAACCTCGTTGAGCACCACCTCGACCTCGGCGATGCGTGCCGCGTCGCCCTCGGCCGGGCTCTTGTCAGGCCCGCCGCCCAGGTTGTTGAGGATATCAAGGAGTCCCATAGTTGCTCGGGGTCAGGTCGGGTCGTCGGAGAGTGGTCCATCGTGCAGCCAAGCGGCCGGGACATCAAGGCTCCACGTGCCTGCGGAGTGTTCGAGCTGCGCATCGGAGTCCCGGAGGCGGGTGTAGCACGCCTTTTGGCCCAGGTCGGCCGCCCCGCTCCAGGTGAACCTCCAGCCACCCGCCACCGCTGCGCTCAAGACGTCGCAGGGCTGGGCGGCGACCAACGCTGCGGCGATCCAGAGCTCACGGCCGCCGGGCGCCAACCCAGGCAGCTCCCCCACCACGCAGAGCTCCTCCACTTCGGCCAGCAGCACGGCCAGGCCGTTCTGCCGATGGCGCGGCCCCATCGCGTCGGCATCCGCCGCCGCGGTCACGCGCCCGAGGGCCCAGCCCAAGCGGTCCACCTCCTCGCGCAAGCGCTCGAGCTCACCGTCTCCGGGCGCTCCTACGGGATCGACGCCTTGGGTGGCCACGACCCAAGCATCGGCCGACTCCGCGGCGCCGGCACCCGTGACCAGGACCTGGATGCGCGCCGCGAGCGGCGTCAGGCGCGCCAAGAGGCGCGGTAGCAGCAGTTCCACCAGTGGCGTGTCCGCGTTCATGCTCGAAGCTCCTTGCTCGCGGCGAGCCACCGGACACGTGGTACCAGGAAGGGGAATCGAACCCCTACTCCCGTGAGGGAAATGGATTTTGAATCCATCGCGTCTACCAATTCCGCCACCCTGGCGTGTCCACGGTTCGTCCGCTGCGGGGCGCTACTCTGCCCCAAGGTCGCGGTGCATGCAAGGGCCTTGGCCGCCCTAGTGACCCCGGCGTGGGTGGGCGCGCAGGCCAGCATGGCAGATCGCTTCGCACAGCTCGCCGAAGCTGAGGCCCGCCTCGATGGCCTCCTTGGGCAGGAGCGAGCGTGGGGTCAAGCCCGGCAGGGTGTTCGACTCGAGCAGCACAGGCTCGCAGTCGATGGGGCCGCCGCCCGCGACGGTCAGGCCAGGCAGCATGAAGTCGACCCGGGAGTAGCCAGCGCAGCCGGTCACCCGGTGAACCAGCATGGCCAGCTCTTGAATGCGCGCCTGGACCCCCTCGGGGATCGCGACAGGTGGGCAGAACTCGAGGGCTCCGTCCTCGGCGTACTTCTCCTCGTAGTCGAAGAAGCCGCCCGCCTTGGGTCGGATCTCGATCGGGGGCAAGGCGCGCGGCTGTCCGCTCGAGTCCTCGAGCACCCCGCAGCTGGCCTCGAGGCCGACGATGCGGACCTCGACGACCGCGTCGTCCGCCCCACCCGGTTGCGCGCGCACTGCCGCGATCGCTGCGGCCAGATCCCCCACCAAGCCCGGACCTGGTGCCAGGCAGGTGGTCGCGACCGAGGAGCCGCCGCAGCGTGGCTTGACCACCAGCCCATGCTCTGCGCCGGGAAGATCGAGCGCCGCCGCGTGCAGGTCTCGTAGCTCTTGCTCGCTGGCATCGTGCGGGACGAGGACCCGCGGGGCCGTCCGCAGCCCCGCGTGCTCCAGCTGCTGGAGGAAGCCCTGCTTGTCCAGGCACAGGGCCGAAGCCCCGACCCCCGACCCGGTGTAGGCCAGGCCGAGGGTCTCGAGGAAGCCCTGCAGGGTCCCGCCCTCACCTGCCCCACCGTGAAGGGCGAGGAAGAACACGTCCACCCCAGCGAGCGGACCGGCCAGCACCTCGAGCGGGCTCCCCTCCTTGCCGGCCACGCTCCACCGCGGGCGGCCTGCCGCTGGACCGAGCTCGACCAGGATCGTTCGGTGACCGCGGTCTCGTAGCGCGGCCTCGACGGCCGTGCCCGTCTTTAGGGAGACCTCGCGCTCGCCGGTGGCACCGCCGGCGAGGATCCCCACGCAGAGTGGCTGGGTCCCGCTCACCGGGATCAGACCGAGCCAGGCGTGCCGGCGTCCTCGAACAGCAGGCCGTTCTCGAGCTCGCGGTGGTGCGCGCCCATGTC